>CAYRVF010000018.1:18319-50605 GCA_964427535.1 uncultured Ktedonobacterales bacterium | reverse complement strand
GCAAGAGATTGCAAAGTGTGAAGTTGTGTGCGCTAACTGTCACAGAAGGAGAACGGCAAAGCGATTCGGCTCGTATAGGCTCGAATAGCAGTGCCGCATGCGCCCGTAGCTCAATGGACAGAGCATCGCACTTCGGATGCGAGGGTTGGGGGTTCGAGTCCCTTCGGGCGCGCCAGTTTCATCACCCCTCCAAGCGGATTCCAGTGACCTCTATGGAAGTGACTCGCGTGGCTGCTGGCGGTGCCACGCGAAGGCTCGCGGAGGTTTGTACGCGACAAAGGCCCGTATTTGCTCGGCGCAGGCCTCGGGAGTCGCAGTTGTGGTATTGACTTCGACATCATACCTGCGGTGGAGATGCACCAGGGGATACTGTCGCGCGGCTGTGCCAATGAATCGGTCACCCCGTGCCTGCTCTCTGCGTTCCAACTCATCCAGTGGGCAATGCACCGCGACGAAGTATACCGAGAATGGTGCAAGGACCGTCAGGCAATCGGCGAGCGTGCTCGCCCATCCTTCTCGATGCACCATGACATGATCGACGAGCAGATTGTTACCCGCACCGGCCAGAGCGGCGAGAGATCGGTGGAATCCGGCGAGCATCCTCGGAAAGAGGGCACCCCATGCGAACGGCCCTCCCTCCTGGTAACGGTCTGGGAGCATATCCTCGAAGGCATCAAGGGACACTTGCAGGTAGGGCTCGTCCAGCGTGCATCGTAGTACGTTCGAGATGCTTGTTTTCCCTGCGCTTGAGACACCGTTGAGCAAGATGATTAACGGGCGATGTTGCGCCTGACCAGTCCGCTGTTCCACTATCACGGAACACCTATTTCTCTCATGGCTACCCACATCTAGCGTACGTGCAGCGTCGATACCTCCGGCCAGACATCTCGTAGAGTCGACGCGAATGCGACGCGCTCGGCGGGAGTACCGACGGTGACACGCACGTAGCGGTCGAGCGGCGGCGCCCCCGGCATGCGGACGAAGACGCCACGTGCCGCCAGCGCGTTCAGCAGAGCACGTGCGCGCTCTGGACTTCCGGTGTCGAACGAGACGAAATTCGCGGCGGAGGGAACTGGCCGTAGACCAAGCTCTGTGCCGAGCCGCGCGTAGTCCTCGCGGCCCTCGGCAACCTGCGCGATCACAGTCCGCAGGTACTCGTCGTCCTCCAGCGCGGCGAGTGCTCCGGCCTGGGCGAGCGAACTGACGCCGAAGTGTAGTCGCACCTTCTCGAATGCCGCGATGACCTCCCTGCTGGCGACGGCGTACCCGATGCGCGCGCCCGCCATGCCGTATGCTTTCGAGAAGGTGCGTACGTGAACGACGCGCGAGTTGTCAGCGCGCATGGGCAAGATCGCCTCTGGCGGCGCGAACTCGGCGTAGGCTTCGTCCAGCACGAGCAGTGTACTAGCGGGCAACTGTTCCACGAAATCGGCCACAACGTCGGCGCTGAACCACGAGCCGGTGGGGTTGTCAGGATTCGCGAGGTAGACCAGACACGCATCTGTGTGTCGCGCCGCCTCGGCCAGCCCAGCAAGATCGTTGCGGTCGTCCGTGTACGGCACGCGCTCCAGCTTGCCGCCGAACCCGTGTACATGGTACGTGAATGTGGGGTACGCGCCGAGAGAGGTGACGGCGGTCTCGCCCGGTTCAAGCACTACGCGCACGACAAGGCCGAGCAGATCGTCAATCCCACTGCCGACGACGATGTTCTCGATCCCCACGCCGAGCCGCCGGGCAAGCACGGTGCGCAGATCGAAGGATTCCGGGTCGCCGTAGTATTCCACGCGATCGGCGGCAGCGCGCATCGCCTCCCGTGCCAGGGGCGATGGCCCGAACGCGCTCTCGTTCGCCCCCAGCCGCAAAAGAAATGGGCGGCCGCTGGCGCGCTCCAGCGCCTCAGGTGCGACGAACGGCGGCGTATTGGGCAGCCCGGCCACGATGCGTGTGAACGGTCTCTCGATGGGCATTGGCTGCGGTCGCTTTCTGTTGTTTCGCATGGTCGCTCTCGGCATGAGCTGGCGCATGTCATAGTAAAGTGGAGAGGCGGGCGCTGTCAAAGGCTCGGGCGATCAATGGTTTCCTATAGACGTTGGATGGGACGGCAGGGCACACAATCGCGTAGAATGCGCCTACCCAGGCGACGCGCGACAAGCGGACTTTCAGGGGAAAGGCGTGGCGATGATGATAGAGCAGACGTCCACGAGCTACATCACGTGTCCTCTCTGCGAAGCCACCTGCGGTCTGGAGGTCGTCACTCGCGGGCGTCAGGTGCTCTCGATTCGTGGCGACAAAGAAGACGTCTTCAGCGGCGGCTATATCTGCCCCAAGGCCGCCGCACTCAAGGCGCTGGACGAGGACCCCGACCGGCTGCGCCAGCCGGTCGTCCGTCGGGATGGCCAGTGGCAGACGGTGACGTGGGACGAGGCATATGACGAGGTTGAGCGTCTGCTTGTGCCCGTGATCGAGCGCTATGGGCGTGATGCTGTCGCGGTCTACCTGGGCAACCCGACGGTGCATAACCTGTCGAGCCAGCTCTACAACTCGGCATTCATTCGGGCGCTGGGCACGTCGAACGTCTACACCGCGAGCACCCTCGATCAGATGCCCAAGCAGGTCTCTTGCGGCCTGATGTTCGGCACCATGCTCAGCATTCCGATTCCCGACGTTGATAACACCGATTACCTGTTGGTTCTCGGCGCGAATCCGCTCGTCTCCAACGGCAGCCTGATGACCGCGCCGGATATGCGCGGACGCATTCGGCGGCTGCGCGCGCGTGGCGGGCGTCTCGTGGTAATCGATCCGCGGCGTACGCGCACCGCCGACGAGGCCAGCGAGCATCATTTCATCCAGCCAGGGACGGACGCCTATTTCCTCTTCGCGCTCGTCTCGGTGCTCTTCGATGAGGACCTGGTGCGGACGGGCCGCCTGCTCGATCACCTGACCGGTCTGGAGACGGTGCGCCGTCTCGCCGAGCCATTCACGCCTGAGACGGTCGCGCCGCTGTGCCGCATCGAGCCGGATGTCATCCGGCGGCTCGCGCGTGAGCTAGCTGGAGCGGAGCGCGCTGCTGTCTACGCGCGCATCGGCACCTGCACGCAGGAGTTCGGCACGCTGACGAGCTGGCTCGTGGACGTGCTCAACGTGCTGACCGGCAATCTGGACCGCGAAGGCGGCGTGCTCTTCCCCAGGGCGGCCGCTGGCGCGCGCAATACGCAGGGCACGCCCGGACAAGGCAAGGGCGTGCGGCTGGGCGCGAAGCACAGCCGGGTGCGCGGACTGCCGCAGGTCTACGGCGAGTTTCCGATGGCGACGCTTGCCGACGAGATCGAGACGCCCGGTGAGGGGCAGGTGCGTGCGCTCGTCACGATCGCGGGCAACCCCGCGCTGAGCGCGCCAAACGGTGGCAGGTTGCGGGAGGCGTTTGCCCGGCTCGACGCACTCATCGCCATCGACGCATACATCAACGAGACCACGCGGCACGCGCACGTCATCCTGCCGCCGCCGTCACCGCTCGAGCGCTCGCATTACGACCTCGCGTTCTATCAGCTGTCCGTGCGCAACATCGCGCATTACTCACTGCCGGTCTTCCCGCGATCAGCTGACCAGCCGGAGGAATGGGAGGTGCTGGCGCGACTGGCGGGCATCGTCGCTGGGCAGGGACGGCACGTGCCGCTGGCCGCGCTCGACGAGTTCGTCGCCACGCAACTTGTGCAGCGTGAGGTGAGCACACCCGGCTCGCGAGTCGAGGGACGCGATGCGCGGGAACTGCTGGCGGCGCTGACGCCCCGGCACGGACCCGAGCGGATGCTCGATTTTCTGCTGCGTGTCGGGCCGTACGGCGACGGCTTTGGTGCCGCGCCTGACGGGCTCTCGCTGGCCGTGCTTGAGACGCGCGCACATGGCGTCGATCTCGGCCCGCTCGGCCCACGCATTCCCGAGGTGCTGCGGACGCCGTCAGGCAAGATCGAGCTGGCGCCGGAGCCGATTGTCGCCGACGTCGAGCGTCTGCGGAGCGGGCTTGGGCGCGAGCGGCCCGCGCTGGTAATGATCGGGCGGCGCGAGCTGCGCTCTAACAACTCGTGGATGCACAACCTCGATCTGCTGGTGAAGGGCGACGACGCCTGCACGCTGCTCGTCTCGCCGGATGATGCCGAGCGCCTGGGCTTGACCGACGACGGCCGCGCGCGGATCACCTCAGCCACCGCGACCATCGAGGCGCCCGTCCGCGTGTCCGACGTGATGATGCCAGGGGTCGTCAGCTTGCCGCACGGTTGGGGCCACGGGCAGCCGGGGTCCGCGATGTCGGTGGCGGCGCGGCACGCGGGCGTCAATCTCAACGACTTGATGGCTGATACGACGATCGAACCGCTCTCTGGCAATGCCATCCTGACCGCGATCCCTGTCTCCGTTCACCCGATGGCGGACGAGTAGACGCGCCGTAACCTCTGCTGCTTCTGCCCTCCGCTGCCGGTCTAAGCGGCGGAGGGCAGACTCTTCGCATGCCTGCTTCAATCGCGCATGGGGCCTCACGTCACGCGAGAGTCGTGTCGTGATATTGCCCCTGCTTGCCCGGGCATGGCCGGAATATGTCCTGGCATGACTCTTGCTCGCCGCGAACTCCGAGGCCACTCGCCGACATCAGTGAACACCAAAGGAATGTGTACCTGGGTCTGTCCAGCGTCTCCTCTGCCCGCAGGAACAGCTAGGAGCCCGGTTGATTGGGTGCGAGGGAGACATCATTGGCGATTGTACTTGGGCAGTTTGAGCAGGTTGCTGAACTCGTCGCCGAGCGCACTTCGGAGTTGCTGTCCGCGCCCGTCACTGTCACGAATGAGCGGGGCATCGTGCTGGCCAGCACTGGACGACATCGCGCTGGCCAGCTGTTCCATGCGGGGGCCGCCGAGTCTGGTCCGTTGTCCCTGCGCGTGCCGTTCGAGTTCGACGCCCAAGCGGGCGAAGTGATCGTCGCGGGTCTGGCCCACGACGAAGTCATCTCGCCCCGGCTCGCCCGCGTGCTGGTGGATCTCGTCATTAATCAAACGGTGGTCGTCGCGCGCCTGCCGCACCAGCACGAACTGAAGCGCCGCTTCATTCAGACGCTGCTGCGTGGCACGATCTCAGACGAGAGCGAGATGATGCGCGAAGGGCAAGTGCTTGGCCTCGACCTCACCCCCACACGAGCCGTTATCCTCATCGATGCCGCCGCGTATATATTGGAGCCCCGCGAGCGGTCACGCCCCGACTTGGAGGAAGCAGAGGTGCAACGGCGCGCCCAGCTCGTCATTGCGAGCGTCGTCAATTTCTTCAGCTTGCCCAACGACACTATCTGCGCCTACATCGGCGACGGCGAGGTCGCCGTGTTGAAGGCCAGCGCCACTCACGACCTGGCCGCATGGACTGACCACGCCGATCCACAGGCGCCGGGCGAGGTCGATCAGGCATGCGCCTCGTGGGCGAACCTCACGGCGCTGAAACGAGCGGCCACCGGCTTGCTGCGTCGCGTGCGCATCGATACCGGCGCAAACGCTAGCATTGGCATCGGCAGGTATCACCCGGGCATTCGTGGCATCGCGCGCTCCTACCAAGATGCCCGTGCGGCGCTGTCGCTCGGACGCCGCTTCTCGCAGGCGAACCGCGTGCATTGTCTCGACGGGCTGGGTGTCGCGGCGTTCGTCGGCGTCTCGGATGAGCGCACCAAAATCGAGCTTGCGACCCATCTGCTGAGCCCGCTGGACCATGAGCCCGAGCTGTTCGAGACGCTTGATGTCTTCTTCCGGGAGAATTGCAGCCCGTCGTCTACGGCGTACCATCTCTCGATCCACCGCAACACCCTCGGGCACCGTCTCGACAAGATCACCGCACTGACCGGACTCGACCCGCGCCGGTTTGACGATGCGGTGCAGATTCGCCTCGCTCTCGTGCTTCGTGCGTTACGTGCACCTGTTGAGTGATTGTGCATTTGCCCAGCGAGCAGCAACCATTGAGCCTCGTAGCTTGGGCAGTTGTCCGATGAAATGCCCTCATCTCCCCATGTAATCTGAGTCCAAACGGTAGTTCTCGCGACTGCGATCTGCCGTGTCTCGGGCATGCTTGTGTCTGCTCCCAGGCAAGCACTCGCAATGAAAGGACGTATTGCGATGATGGAGGAGGGCATCACGCTCATCTCGCCGCTTCCGCCGCACCTGCCCAGCACGTCCTGCTACGATAGTATCGAGCGGGCGCTTGCCAGCAGGCGACGGACCCTGGTGAGCGCCCTCGATGAACTCTCCGCGCGCTCGCATACTCTGGCCCAGATCGCGACGCTATTGATCGCGACACTCCGGCAGGGTGGCAAGGTGCTGACTGCCGGCAACGGGGGGAGCGCAAGCGAGGCGCAGCATTTCGCCGCCGAACTGGTGGGGCGCTTCAAGCGCGAGCGCGCACCGTATGCCGTGCTCTCGCTGACGACTGATACCTCGATCCTCACGGCGGTTGCCAATGACTACGGGTACGCCGACGTCTTCGCGCGGCAGGTGCTGGCATTGGGTCGGCCTGGCGACGTGCTCGTCGGGTTCAGCACGAGTGGTGAATCGGAGAACCTTGTTCGTGCAGCCGACGCCGCGCACACCTGCGGCATGCGGGTGGTCGCAGTGACGGGGAACCGTCCATCGCGGCTCGCGGCGCACGCGGACCTGACCGCCGCGATGCCCGTGAGCGAGACCGAGACCATCCAGGAACTGCACATGGCCGTCACCCACATGCTGTGCGATGTCGTCGAGAGGGAGCTCTCGGCTGAGCGAGACGACGAGGTGCGCGCATGATGCGTTCCGCTGTCTTTCTGGATCGCGACGGGACCCTGGTCTACCCCCGACACTATCCATCGCGGCCAGAGGAGCTTGTGCTGTACGAGGATATCGGCGGAGGGCTCCGTCGTTTGCGCGAGGCCGGCTACGCGCTCGTCGTTATCACGAACCAGTCGGGTATCGCGCGTGGACTCTTCGACGAGGATGATCTAGCGCGCATGCACACACATCTTCGCGGCGAGCTCCGCAAGCGGGGTATCGAGGTGGATGGCATCTACCACTGCCCGCACCACGTCGATGGCGTCGTCCCAGAACTGGCCGTGGCGTGTACATGCCGCAAGCCGCAGCCGGGAATGCTGTTGCGCGCCGCGGCTGAGCTGGATCTCGATCTCGCGTCGTCCTGGCTGCTCGGCGACATTCTAGACGACGTGGAAGCTGGCAACCGCGCGGGCTGCTCGACGGTGCTGGTGGACATCGGTACGGAAGGGTACGCCCCCTCGGCGCGACGGACGCCCCGGTTTGTCGCGCGAAGCACGGCGCACGCGCTGGATATCGTCCTCGCCGTCACCGGGTACGGCCCGGACACAGACCTAGAATATCGCTCTGCCCGGTGGGTCGCGGCACACGCGAGCAGGCACGCATACATGGGAGGCGTACATGGGCAGCGCGGTTGAGATGGTCCGGCGCTTCCGCTCGCTCCGTGTGCTCGTGCTGGGCGACGCGATGCTCGATACCTACCTCGAAGGCACGGCGGCGCGGCTGTGCAGCGAGGGGCCGGTGCCCGTCGTCCGCAAGACGGCCGAGCATCAGTTCCCCGGAGGTGCGGCGAACACTGCAGCGAACCTGCGTGCGCTCGGCGCCGAGGTCTTGTTTCTCGGCGTCGTTGGGCGTGACGCAGTAGGCGACCTGTTGCGGGCGTCGCTGCGGTCGCTCGGCATCGACGACGGCTGGCTCGTGGAAGACGCCGATGCGCACACCGTCCACAAGATGCGTGTGTTGGCCGATGGGCAGTACGTCGTGCGCTTTGACGACGAGGCCGGGCGGAAGTGTTCCGGGGCGAGTGTCGCCGGGCTGCTTGACCGGCTGGAGTCCGCGTTCGCTCGCTGTGATCTGGTCGTCGTCTCTGATTACGTGAACGGGGTGGCGTGTCCTCCTGTCCTGAACCGCCTGCGGGCGCTGCGAGAGGCGCGGCACTGCCCGCTCGTGGTGGACTCGAAGAACCTCACCGCGTTCGCCGGCATCACGCCGACGGTCATTACGCCGAATCGTCTGGAGGCGCAGGTGCTCGTCTCGGGCGCGGCCGATGCGGGCCAGTCCGCGGCTGAGACCACTGACCGAGGTGCGCTCGCTCGCCTCGGGCAGCTAGTGCTGGCGCGCGTCAACGCGGAGCACGCGGCGATTACGCTGGCTGCCGATGGTGTGTTGCTGGCGGACCGTGATGGCCACTGTACGCTGTTACCGGCGCATCCGGTGCCATACGCATACGATGTTGGCGCGGGCGACTCATTCACCTCGGCGCTGGCGCTGGCGCTGGGGGCGGGCGGCACGATGGTAGAGGCCGCCCAAATCGGACTCGATGCCGCCAGCCTGTCCGTGACGCGCCGCTTCACCGCTGTGGTGCAGCATCAAGAGCTCTTGCAGCGCGTAAGCCAGCGCGAGCATGCGACGAGTCCGCTCGGCGACGCTGCAGGCATGTCAGTGGAGCATCTGGCCGCTCATCTCGCTGGACTGCAACGCGCGGGGAAGACGGTCGTCTTTACCAACGGCGTCTTCGACATCCTCCACGCGGGACACGTTCAGATGCTGCGACAGGCGAGGATGCTCGGCGACGTGTTGGTCGTCGGCGTGAACAGCGACCGCAGTGCCCGGCGCCTCAAGGGCGAGAACCGGCCTATCATCGGCGAGCGCGACCGCCTGGCGCTGGTGAGCGCGCTCGATAGCGTCGATCATGTCGTGCTCTTCGACGAGGACACGCCCTCCGAGCTGATTCGCGCGCTGCGTCCCACCCTGCACGTCAAGGGCGGCGACTATGCCGACGAGGCGCTGCCCGAGGCTGACGCTGTCCGCGAGGTTGGTGGGAAAGTCGTGATTTTGCCGCTTGCCGGGTCGCTGAGCACGAGCGCGGTCATCGAGCGCATCGTCATGCTGACGGCCGCGCGCGCCGCCGGCGATGCCACGCGCGAGATCGGAGCGCCGCGATGACAACCCCGCTGACATCCGACGTCGAGCGCTGGCACGCGGCTCGGCGCATCCTCGCCATTCGCCTGGACAACCTCGGCGATGTGCTGGTGACGACGCCCGCGCTCCATGCTATCAAAGAGAGCGTGCCCGGTGTGGAGTTGACGCTGCTGGCAAGTCCCGTAGGCGCGCAGGTGGGGCGCCTCAATCCAGACGTCGACGACGTGATCGTCTACTCCGCGCCATGGATGGACCCCTGGCATCAATTGCCCCAGGACACCGACCGTGAGCAGCGCATGATCGAGACGATCTGGGCGCGCGACTTCGACGGAGCGATCATCTTCACCTCCTATCACCAGAGCTCGCTGCCCGCCGCGTATCTGTGCTACCTCGCGGAGGTGCCGCTGCGGGCTGCCGCCTCGATCGACGGGCCAGGGTCGCTGCTGACGACGCGCCACAAGCATCCCGAACGGATGATGCACGAAGTCGAGCGGGGGCTGGACCTCGTGGCGGCGCTCAGCATGACGACCGCGCGCACCGATCTCGTCTTGCGCGTGCCCGAGTCCGCGCGGTCCGCCGTCGCGAGCCAGCAACCGGCGTTGTCGCGCGCGCGTGGTCGTCCGCTGGTCGTCGTGCATCCGGGCTGCACCATGCCCGCGCGCACCTATCCGTGGGAGATGTATGCCGAGGTCGTCGAGCGGGTGGTGACGTACCTGGGCGCGACCGTGGCGCTCACCGGCGCGCCTGATGAGCGCGAGCTGGTGGCGAACGTGCTCGGGCGCGTCTCTCCGGAGTCGCGCGAGCATGTTGTGCCCCTCGCGGGAGAGCTGGAGTTCCCGGAGTTCTGCGCGCTCATCGAGGCGGCGGACCTGACGATCACGAACAACACGGGGCCGATGCACATCTCAGCTGCGGTCAAGACGCCGGTGATCGCGCTCTTCGCGCTGACTAATCCGCCCGAGCAGTGGGGGCCGTGGCGCGTGCCGCATCGGCAGCTCTACCATGACGTCGCTTGCCGCATTTGCTATAGCCGCATCTGCCCCTACGGGCACGAGTGCCTGCGCCTTGTGACGCCCGAGATGGTGGCAGACGCCGCCTTCGAGGTGCTAGAGGAGGTCCGGTCGCGGCGAACAGTCGGGACGGGCCGAACACACGCGGCATCTGCCGTCGCGCACGGAAGCGAGGGGAGCGACGAATGACGGACTGGCGTTCCGCCTGCAACATCCTGGCCGTGCGGCTCGACAACATCGGCGATGTGGTGATGCTCGGCCCGGCTCTGCGCGCGGTAAAGGAGGCATCACCCGAGGCGCGCATCACGTTGCTCGCCAGCCCTGCTGGTGCGAGCGCGGCAGCGCTGCTGCCAGAGGTGGACGACACGATCATCTGGCGGGCGGCCTGGCAGGATGTGGGCGGGCGCATTCCCTTCGATCCCGAGCGCGAGCAGGCCCTGATTTCCATGCTCGCCGAACGCGAGTTTGATGCCGCGCTGATCTTCACGTCGTTCAGCCAGACGTCGCATGCTCCAGGCTATGTCTGCTATCTGGCTGGTATTCCCCTGCGCGCGGGCGAGTCGAAGGAGTTTGGCGGCAGTGTCCTCACGACAGAGCTGCGCGGCGCGCCTGATGAGATGCACCAGGCCGAGCGCAACCTGCGGCTGGTCGAGGCCCTTGGCTTTCCCGTGCGAGAGCGCTCGCTGGCGATACGCCTGGGCGATGTGGATCGTCTCGCTGCCGGGACGCGACTGCGCGCCGCCCGTCTGGATGAGCGTGAGCCGTTCATACTGCTGCATCCGGGAGCGAGCGCGGCGGCGCGTCGCTATCCGGCGGAGCGCTTTGGTGAGGTCGCGCGGCTGTTGAGCGCGTACGGCTGGCCCGTGCTCGTGACCGGTGTAGAGCGCGAGCGAGCGCTGATCGAGACGGCCATCCGGCGGGCGCCTGAGGCGCATGTGCTGCTCGGCGAGACGACGCTGCCAGAATACGCCGCGCTCGTGGAACGGGCAGCGCTCGTCATCTGTAACGATACTCTGCCGATGCATCTCGCCGATGCCACCCGTACCCCCGAGGTCGTGCTCTATGCGGGCACCGAATACGAGGAGCAGTGGCGTCCACGGTCCACGCGCCACCGGCTATTGATCCGGCCGGTGCCGTGCCAGCCGTGCTACCGGTTCGAGTGCCCCATCGGGCAACCTTGCCTGGATATCGCACCAGAGGAAGTCGTCGCGGCGTGCGAAGAGCTGCTGCCACAGACCGGTGGGGCTGATGCGCGGCGGGCGGCGCTCGCGGGAGAGAGCCGATGAGCACTCGCGCACCATCCCCTGGCACGCTTGACCAGGGCTCCATACGGAAGATCGCCGTCGTCCGCGCGCTGCAGCTAGGTGACCTGCTCGTCGCTGTGCCCGCGTTACGTGCGCTACGCTCGGCGTTCCCAGCGGCGGAGGTCACGCTAATCGGCCTGCCCTGGGCAGCGAGCTTCGCACAGCGTTACTCGCGCTACATCGATCGATTTGTGACTTTTCCTGGGTGGCCTGGCATCGTCGAAGCAGGGTTCGACGAGCGCCGCACGCGCGAATTTCTGGAGGAACAGCGCGCCTACGGCTACCATCTCGCACTCCAGCTCCACGGCAGTGGACGTTCGAGCAATGCCTTCGTGCAGGCGCTCGGGGCGCGGCTGAATGCCGGGTACTATGAGGGCGCTCGTCCGGGCGGGTTCGCCGTCGCGGCGCCGTATCCGGGTCATCTGCCGGAGGTGCTGCGCTCGCTTGAGCTGGTGAAGCTGCTTAGTGCGACGCATGTTTCGGCGAGTCTGGAGTTCCCGCTGACACGCGCCGACAGGGCGGAGGCGGCGCGGCTGCTGGCGGAGCTTCCCTCTGGCGACGGCCCGGTGATCGGTCTGCACCCTGGTGCGCGCTCGCCCGCCAGGCGCTGGCCAGCCGAACGCTTCGCTGCCGTGGGCGACGCGTGTGCGCTGCGGTTCGCCGCGCGCATCGTGCTCACTGGCGGGCCGGACGAGCAGGCGACAGTGGAGGCGGTTGCGGAGCGTATGCTCCACCGACCCCTGCTGCTCGCCGGGCGCACCTCGCTCGGGTGCCTCGCCGCCGTCATCGCCTCGCTGGACCTCTTCGTGAGCAACGACACTGGTCCGGCGCATCTCGCGGAGGCGGTGGGGACGCCGAGTGTGACGCTGTTTGGTCCCGCCGACCCAGTGCGCTGGGCGCCGCTCGATCCGGCGCGGCATCCGGTGGTGCGGTTGCCGGTGGGCTGTAATCCGTGCGGGTTCTGGGAGTGCCCGATCGATCACCGCTGCTTGCGCTGGATTCGCCCTGAGCGCGTGGTGGACCAGATCGAAGGCCTGTTGCGGATGGGAGCGGTCGCATGCGGCGCTTGAACATTCTGATCTGGCATGTCCACGGCAGCTATCTAAACGCTCTGGCGCGGCTCGACCACAATTGGTATCTGCCGACCAAGCCGGACAAGCGCGAGGGTTACGGCGGGCGCGGGCCGAGCTTCGACCTGCCCGACTACGTTCACGAGGTGCCTGCCGAGGATGTGCGCGGCCTTGCTCTCGACCTGGTGATCTACCAGACGCCGAAAAACTACTATCAGGACGCCGAGGAGATACTCAGCGCGGAGCAGCGCTGGCTGCCGAGCATCTACATCGAGCACAACACGCCCAAGCCCTCCGCGTATGACTCGTGGCATCCAATCGACGACCCGAATGTGCTGCTCGTGCATGTCACGTCGTACAACCGGCTGATGTGGGATAGCGGGCGAACGCCCACCCGGGTGATCGAGCACAGTGTTGCCATCGATCCTGGCGCGGCGTATTCGGGGCGGCTCGCGAGCGGCATCACCGTCGCCAACGGCATGCAAAAGCGTCCACGCATCGCCGGGCTGGACCTGTTCCTCCAGGCGCGCGAGCATGTGCCACTAGATGTCGCGGGCATGCAAACTGAGGAACTGGGCGGGCTGGGCGACATCCCCTACCGCGACCTGCACCGGCGGATGGCGGAGTACCGCTTTCTGTTCAGCTCGTTTCGCTACACGAGCCTGCCGCTGGCCGTTATCGAAGCGATGACGGTGGGGATGCCAGTCGTCGCGCTGGCCACAACGGAGCTGCCATCGGTTATCACGAGCGGCGTGACGGGCTTCATCTCATGCGATATGGACGTGTTGATCCAGCGCATGCGCGAGTTGATCGCCGATCCCGCCCTCGCGCAGCGACTCGGCGCGAATGCGCGGGAGGTCGCGCGGACGCGCTTCGGTATGGAGCGCTTCGCGGCGGACTGGAATGCGGCCTTCGTGGATGCGACCGGACTGCGACAGCGTTGAGAGCCGCTGCGGGACGAGGACAAGGAAGAAAGGAGCGAGCGGCATGCGACGAGACAGGCGCATCGCGTTTCTGAGCGAGCATGCGAGTCCCCTGGCGCTGTTGGGCGGGCAGGACGCAGGCGGCCAGAACGTGTATGTGGACGAAGCCAGCCGTAACCTGGCGCGGCTGGGCTATGCGGTAGACGTCTTCACACGGAAAGACGTTCCCGACGCGCCAGAGATCGTCGAGTGGGCGCCGGGAGTGCGCGTGGTGCACCTGCCCGCCGGCCCCGCGGAGTTCCTGCTCAAGGATGCGCTGTGGCCCTACATGCCCGAGTTCCGCGACGCATTGGCGCGATTCGCCTGCCGCGAAGGCGTGCGTTACGACGTGCTACACGGCAATTTCTGGATGTCGGGCTGGGTCGCGACACAGCTTGGGCGCACGCTGGATGCGCCAGTTGCGCAGATATTCCATGCGATGGGCAAGACGAAGCGCCGCCATCAGCAGGGCGCCGATACCAGCCCAGAGGAGCGCATCGCCGTCGAGGAGCGCGTCGTCCGCGAGGCCGATGCCATCATTGCGCAATGCCCTAGCGAGCAGCGAGAGCTGACCGACGACTACGGCGCCGACTCCGCGAAGGTGACGGTGATTCCATCGGCCGTCAACACCGAGGTCTTCCACCCACTAAGCCGTGAGGAGGCGCGCCAGCGCATTGGCATCCCGTCCGATTGGCCGCTGGTGGTGTACGTCGGGCGTATGCTTCCCCGCAAAGATGTACGCAACATCGTGCGCGCCGTCGCGCTG
Organism: uncultured Ktedonobacterales bacterium; assembly: GCA_964427535.1. GTDB lineage: Bacteria > Chloroflexota > Ktedonobacteria > Ktedonobacterales > JADMIN01 > CAYRVF01. Next base: position 36,533 of record CAYRVF010000018.1, on the reverse strand, counting down.
CTGGGCTCGGACAATCCGCGCCCGGCCGAGAACGTGCCGGAGCCGGTGCATCTGCTGCTCGTCGGCGGCGAGACGGACCTCCCCGATCCCGATGTGACGCCGGAGATCGGCGAGCTGCAGCGATTGGCGCACGAGCTGGGCATCGCGGAGCGCGTCCACCTCGTGGGTAAGCGACAAGCTGGGCAGCTCCACGAGTATTACTCGGCTGGCGACGTGGCGGTGACGACGCCGTGGTATGAGCCGTTCGGCCTGACACCGCTGGAGGCGATGGCATGCGGCCGGCCGGTCATCGGCTCAGCCGTGGGCGGCATCGTCTTCACGATTGCCGACGGCGAGACCGGCTACCTGGTTCCACCGCGTGACCCTGCCACGCTGGCGGCTCGGCTCACCGAACTGCTGTGCGACCCTGAGCGGCGCGCGCGGATGGGCACTGCCGCGCGGCAGCGGGTGGAGCGCGAGTTTACCTGGCCGGTCGTCGCGGAGAGCACCGCCACGCTGTATGAGCGGCTGCTCACGCACCGCGAAGGCCGGACGCACCAACAGCCGGAGGACCGGGCAGATCGCCCGGGGTGGAACGAGCGGCATGCGGCCGCGCTGGCGATGTCGGCGGCCGAGCCTGAGTCGATAGGAGCCTGAGACATGGCACGAGTCGATGTGCTCATTCCAACGTTCCGCCGCAAGACCGGCCTCGCGATGGTGTTGACGAGCCTGCTCGGGCAGACGTTCACGGAATTCGACGTGACCATCTCGGATCAGAGCGACGAGCACGACAGCCCGTTGCACAGCGTAGAAATCGCGACCGTCGTGCGCGCGCTGGAGTGGCATGGACATCGCGTGCGTTGCCTGCGCCACTTCCCGCGTCGTGGCATGGCCGAGCAGCGCCAGTTCTTATTGGAGCAGGCGCGGGCGCCCTACGTTCATTACCTCGACGACGACGTGCTGCTCGATCCTCCCGTGCTCGGCCGCATGCTGGACGTGTTGGTCGCGGAAGGCTGTGGATTCGTCGGCTGCGCCGCGACGGGGCTGGGCTACCTGGATGACGTGCGCGCCCACCAGCAGCGCATCGAGCTATGGGATGGGCCAGTGACGCCCGAGCCGTTCACGCCGGAGACGTTGCCGTGGGACCGGCACCTCATCAACAACGCCGCGAACGCGCTTCATCTGGAGCGGCGTCTAGCGCCTGATGGCGTGGTCGTGCGCTACAAGGTCTGCTGGATCGGCGGCGCGAATGTGCTCTACGACCGCGCGAAGCTGCTCAGTGTGGGCGGCTTCTCGTGGTGGCGGAGGCTGCCGCAAGAGCACGCCGGCGAGGAGGTCGTCGCGCAGTTCCTGCTGATTCGCAAGTACGGCGGGTGCGGGATTCTCCCCAGCGGGACGTATCATCTCGGCCTGCCGACCACGATTGTCGAGCGTCAACACAACGCGATCGAGCTCTTCGGCGAGCTCATCGACGAGTACGATCCCGAACCGGCAAGCTGCCATCCGGTGGCAGAGTCGGCCGGCGGAGAGTTTCTGGCGAGCGCCCAGTAACGCTGGTTCTGCTGAGTGAACGCGAAGAAGGAGCGACAACGTATGAACGAGGTTTCACTGGACGGCAAGGTGGTGCTGGTCACCGGCGCGGGAAGCGGGTTGGGCGAGGCCACCGCGCGCGCCTTCGCCGCGGAAGGCTGCTCGGTCGCGTGTGTGGACCTGAACGCCGAGGCAGCCGAGCGTGTCAGTGCGGACCTGCGGGGCGCCGATGTGGCAAGCCAGGCATTCGGCTGCGACGTGAGCGACGCGGCTGCCGTGCGGGCGACCGTCGAGCGCGTGGCGGACCAGTTTGGCCGTCTTGATGTGGTCGTCAACTGCGCGGCGATCGATCACACGCTCTCGGTCAACGAGATGTCGGTGCGGCAGTGGGATCAGGTGATCGGCGTGAACCTGCGTGGGCCATTCCTGATGGCGAAGGCGGCGTATTCGTTGCTCCAGCAGCAGCACGGCGGCCACATCGTCAACGTCGCCTCCACGGCGGCGACGCGCGCGTGGGCGAACGCGGCGGCGTACCACGCGTCCAAATGGGGGTTGGTCGGCTTCAGCCGCGGGCTGGGTGTTGAGGGGCGCGCGGACGGCATCCGCGTGACGACCGTCATCCCTGGCGGCATGAAGACACACTTCTTCGACCGCTTCGTCGATCAGGGCATCCCGATGCCGGAGGAGAGCAACCTGCAAGACCCCGCGAACGTGGCGCGGGTGATCGTCTTCGCGGTCAAGATGCCCGAAGAGTCGGCGCTGCAGGAAGTGATCGTGACGCCGGTGACCGAGACAAGCTGGCCGTAGCGTGCGGCGACCAGAGCGAGCACATGGGGGAGACAGATGATCATCGCGCAGGCACCGGTCCGGGTGAGCTTCGGCGGTGGCGGGACGGACCTCGCGGCCTATTACGAACGCTTCGGCGGCTTCGTCGTCAGTACGGCGATCGACCGCTACTGCTACGTGATGGCGAGCCAGCCCACCGACGGGGGCATACGCCTCATCTCGGCGGACTACCACATCCGCGAGGCGTTCCCGCGTGGCGTGTTGCCTCCCGTGAGCGGGCCGCTCGCCCTCGCCAAGGCCGCGCTCGCCGAGTTCGCCGAGTTCGCCGACGAGCGGCTGATCGATCGCGGCGTCGATCTCGTGCTCGGGGCGGAGGTGCCGCCCGGGACGGGTCTCGGCTCGTCGAGCGCGATGGCGGTCGCGCTTGTGCGCGCGCTGGCGGACTATACAGGGCGGTGCCTCGGGCCAGGAGAGATTGCCGAGCGTGCCAGCGCGATTGAGATCGAGCGGCTGGGTATGCCGATTGGCAAGCAGGACCAATATGCCAGCGCGTTCGGCGGGCTGAACACACTAGTGTTCACCGGAAGTGGGGTCCGGGTGGCCCCGCTTGCATTGCCGCCCGGTGTCGCGGAGGCGCTTGGTGCGCGCCTGCTGCTCTTCTCGACGGGGCAGACGCATAACTCCGCCGCGATTCTGCACGAGCAGCGGCACAACACCTCTACCCAGCCCGTCGTGGTGGAGTCGCTGCATCGCATCAAGGGACTCGCGTGGGAGATGCGGTCGGCGCTTGTCTCCGGTGACCTGGATGCCTTTGGCCGCACGCTCGACCTCGCCTGGCGCGAGAAGCGCCGTCTCTCTGACAAGATCTCGAATGCCGCCATCGACGCCTGGTATACGGCGGCGATCGACGCAGGCGCGCTAGGTGGCAAGATTGCCGGAGCCGGTGGCGGCGGATTCCTGCTGCTGGACTGCCCGGAGCGGAAGCAGCCAGCGGTACGGCGCGCCCTCGCGGACTTTGGGTTGCGGGAGATGCCGTTCATGCTTGAGCGCGATGGTGTGCGGGTCCTCGACGGGCTGCCTGAGCGCGCCGGACGGCAAGTGCTGCTTCACGCCAGTAGCGATGCGCACGCTGGACTACCAATCACGAGGAGGAACGAGTATGCGGACGTCTCTTGAACACTACTGGTACGAGCTGGCGAGCATGGCGCGGGCGATGCCATTCCAGACGCTCACTCGTATCGCCGATGAGCTGATGGAGTGCCATGCGCGTGGCGGTACGGTCTTCCTCCTCGGCAATGGTGGGAGCGCCGCGACGGCCTCGCACTTTGCCTGCGACCTTGCCAAGGGCACGCGCGTCGAGGGGTTACCCGCGTTTCGGGTGGTCTGCCTGGCGGATAACATGCCGCTGGTGACGGCGTGGGGCAACGACACCAGCTATGATCGCATCTTCGCCGAGCAGCTTGAGGCGCTCGTACGCCCCGGCGATCTCGTCATCGTGATTAGCGCGAGCGGCAACTCGCCGAACGTGTTGGCCGTCCCTGAGGTTGCGCACCGGGTCGGGGCGCGCGTCATCGCGCTGACGGGCAAGTCGGGCGGGCGGATCGCGCGCATGTCGGATATCGTGCTGCGCGCGCCTTCGCCAATGATCGAGCAGGTAGAGGATGCGCACATGGCCGTCGCGCACAGCCTGTGCGTCGTACTGCGCGGACGGATGCGCGAGCTGGCGGCGTCGCGTCTGCTCGACTCAGTAGCCGTGCCCGAGCAAGTTCCCGGCCCCTTCCTGATGGTGTCCGACGAATTGGATGCGCCCGTCGCCTGAGCCAGCGCAGTCGTGCGCCCCCTTCGCCCGATGGGTAGAAGGGGGCGTAAACATCCGTCAGGCGTCCTCGCGCTCGGGCGAGTCGAGGCGGAAGAAGTTGCTCTGCCTGCCTGACTTCTGGGTCTCCTGATAGATGAAGACCAGATTGCGCTCGTCGAATACCCTGAACCACTCATCCCAGCTGATGTGCTTCAGCGACTGCCCTCCAAAGTTGGGGAAGTCGAACCGGAGGACTCCGGGTCCCGTTGGGTAATGCTCGGTGCTCTCTACCGTTGCGGGTGTCGCCTTGCGCTCCTCTGCCCACTGGCGAATGACCTCGTGTGACCGTGTCGCGAGTGTCTGCCCGTGGTAATCCTCGTGCTCGTCGGGCGAGTGGATCCATTTCGCGCGGAGCGTGCTCTTCGAGAGCAGGTCGCTGTGCTCTTCGAGGAACTTTCTGTCCTCATCGGTCAGGTTCGTCGCCTTGATCTCGTAGTGCGTGCGCGGCGGCTGGCCCTGCGACTGCTCACGCGCCGACTGATGCTGCGATGTCATGGGTGTACCTCATTCCTTCATTCCTTGTGGGCATTCCGCTCCTTCACCCGAGGTCTGTGCAGGAGGCATGCCAGCCGCAAACATGTCTGTCTCACTCTCAAGTGATGCGCGCGCCCAGCGGGACCGACCGCCCGTTCCCCGATCGCTGCGAGTGCTCAGCCAGGAAGTCAAGCACCAGGCGGTTCACCACCGCCGGCCGCTCAAGGTTGAGCAGATGCGCCAGACGCGGCAAGACGACCTCACCTGCATTGGGGATACTCCGCGCGAGGACGTCGGCCAGGTTCCGCACGGCGGGGATGTCGCCCGACCCCACCACGACCAGCGTCGGCGCCGCGATCTCGCCCAGCCTCGTGTAGGTAGGGGGATCGAGGGGATCGGCCTGCCGCCCGCCCTCTCGCAAGCGGCGTAGCACGTCGGTGTAGAGCTCCCGGAAGCGCTCGCGCACGCCTGGGTCCACCTCCTCCGGGCTGCGCTCTGTCCCATCGACCCAGAGCCGCACCGAGAGCTCGATCGCGCGCACGAAGTCGCCGGACTTGAACGCCTCGGCGACCGGTGCCGCAAGGGCCGCGGTGGCTGGGTCCATGTCCACTAGGGATAACCCGCCGATACCTGCTGCCAGTAGCGCCAGGGCATCCACTCGCGCGGGATAGGTCACGGCGAAGTCGAGGGCGATGCCGCCGCCCAGAGACATTCCCAGCAGCGCCGCGCGCTCGATGCCGAGATGATCTAGCAAGGTACCGAGGTCCTCGGAATGCGTGTAGGGTTGGGTGGGCGTCCCCGAGCGGCCGAAGCCGTGCAGGTCGTAGCGGACCACCCGATACCGCTGCGCGAACACGCGAAACTGGTCGTCGTACATACGGCTGTCCGCTAGCCCCTCGTGAATGAGCACCAGCACCGGCCCATCGCCGGCGACCTCGTAGTACAACGGCGCGCCGCTCACCTCGACGAACCCCGTCTCCTCGGGTGTCGCGTGTGTCATAGCATCCATCGAACTCATCGTGCCCTCCTTCCGGCTTCCTCATGCTGTGTGTCCCCGCCTCGTCAGCGTCGGGCCAGCCCTCACCGCATTGGCCACGGAGGCGTCGTAATACTAGCTGGATTTCGGATACCAATCGGTATCTATGTCAACGAGTGTATGGATTCCACAGAGATTGTCAAGCGGGATGTTAAGGAGTTGAACACGTTGACACGCACGGCATGCACGCGCCTGACGGGGACGACGCTCGCCGAGCCATTGGGGACGCGAGCAGGTGCCGGTGAGACGTTAGCCTCGTCGAGGTGAGTGTGTGGCCTAGACGCTCAACGCACGGGGCAGCGCATCGGCACAGCAAAGGCAGCCATGCCGGTGCGGCAGCGACATACGACGTGCAGATGGCGGAGTCCTCAAGCGACTGGAGGCGTGAGCTTTGACGTGCTAGCCTGCCTTGGCCCGCTTTGCCGTCGCATCCTCGCCTGCCTTCAGGAAGGCCAGCACTTCGATCTCGTCTGGATGCAGCTTTTGCCACGTCTCGGGAATGGTCTGACGCGCGAGATCGAGCATGGCCCTCAGCAACGTGCCTTCCAGATAGGCTTCCAGCAGTTGGGGATTAACATACGACTTCTTGCAGATCGCGGGCGTGTTCCCCAGGTGCTCCGCAGCCGTCTTGATCGCCTGGGTGACGTTCTTCTTGCCCTGCGTCACCGACTCGAAGACGCCAAGTGTGGTGAGCTCGCGCGCGGCGATGACGGTGCCACCCCAGGTGCGGAAGTCCTTCGCAGTGAAGTCATGTCCGGTGATCTCGCGCAGATACTCGTTGACGTCTTCTGACTGGATCGCGTGGCGCGTGCCGTGAGCGTCGACGTACTGAAAGACCTCCTGGCCCGGTAACTCATGGAGGCGGCGCACGATGCTGGCGAGCTTGCGATTCTTCACGTCGATGACGTGCTCTTTGCCGCTCTTGCCTTTGAAGTCAAAGTGGACCGTCGCGCCCTCGACCTCCACGTGATCTTCACGCAAGGTCGTGAGGCCGAATGACTCATTCTCGCGGGCGTACTCTTCGTTGCCGATGCGCACAAGCGTGGTGTCGAGAAGCTGCACGATGGTGGCGAGCACTTTCTCGCGCGGGAGGCCAGGCAGCGCGAGGTCGTGTGCCGTGCGCTCGCGGATGCCGGGGAGCGACTCGCCGAAGTCGACCATGCGGTGGTATTTGTTCTCGTCACGGACTTCGCGCCACCGGGGATGATAGCGGTATTGTTTGCGACCCTTGGCATCGCGGCCGGTTGCCTGGATGTGTCCCCGCGCGGTCGGCGAGATCCAGACGTCGGTCCATGCGGGGGGAATGCCGATATGCTTGATGCGTTCGATTTCCCTCTCATCGGTGATCAGCGTGCCGTCGGGTGTGAGGTACTCGAAGACGTCGCCGCGCCGTCTGCGGCGGATTCCTGGATTCGCGTCGGTGACGTAGCGTAGCCCCGCCTCGCGCGCCGAGACGACAGGATCTTCGTGTTCAGTCGGGTCCTCGTGTGCGGGAGCGGAGGCGCGTGTCCTTGTGCTCTTGCTGTCCATGTTCGCATTCCTTTGCCTGAAGAGTGCCTGATGAGTATGCCCGTGGCGCGTGCCGCCTCCAGCGGAGCGTCCTAGATGCCCGTATGCAACGCGCGTGCCACGTGATATCGTCCGCGTCATGCTCCGCCGCGAAGCAGCCCATACACGAGCAGCACGGCAGCGCTAAGCACCATGCCGCGGTTCGGCATCCAGCCGCAGCGGCGCTCCCTCATCAGCGTGCTCGGCAGCACGCTCAGGCGTGGCCACCGAACAGGCCGACGAAGAGGAGCACGGTCGCCGCGAGCATCACCAGCGCCGTTAGCACCAGGCCAATGTTCGTCAGGGTGCCGAGTCGGTACTGGCGCATCACGCGCTTGTTGTTGCCGACGAGCAGGACGAACACGACCAGCACTGGCGAGAGGATGCCCTGCAGCACATTCGCCCAGAACATGAGCTGAATGGGGTCGAATCCGAGCAGCGCGACCACTGCGCCAGCGACCAGTGCGGCCGAGAGGATCAGGTAGAAGCCCTCATTCTGCCAGGGCTTCTTCCAGAGGCTGGCAGGCCAGCCGAATGTGCCTGACACGGCGTACGACGTGCTCGCCAGCAGCACGGGGATCGCCACGAGACCGGCGCCGACGAAGCCGATGGCGAAGAGGTACTTCGCGTATGGGCCGAGCAGCGGCTGCAGCGACCGCGCGGCATCGGCGGCCGTCGTGATCTGCTGGTGGTGGACGAAGAGCGTGCTCGCCGTCACGACGATGATGAAGTAGGCCACGAGATTGCCGCTGACCGTCCCCGTGAGGATGTCGAGCGCGGCGGCGTGGAGCTTTCGCCCTGTTTTACCCGCGCGGCGTTCCTCTTTCTCGCCTTGCACCTGCCAGTACATGGTGTAGGGCGAGACCGTAGCGCCGAGCAATGCGACGGCGCTGCTGATGGTGGCGAAGTCCAGCCCGATCTGCGGCACAAACGTATTCTTGAGCACCAGATCCCATCGCGCGCCTGAGAGAAAACCGGTGATGAGGTACGCGACGAAGACGAGGCTCATCGTCACAAAGATCTTCTTGATGACGCCGAAATTCTGGTACACCGTGAGATACCACAGGGCCACCGCGACCGGAAGGATGAACCACTTCCACGAGATGCCCGTGAAGAGCTCCAGCCCGGTCCCGACCGCGACGAGGTCGGCCGCGATGAGTGCGAGGTTGGCGATGATAAGAATGAGTGACGCGATCATCGCGATGGGGCGTCCGTACTGGTCGCGCAACAACTCGCCCAGACCCTTCTGCGTCACGCGGCCAACCCGCGCACAGGCATACTGGACCGCCTGGTAGAGCGGCGTCGCGAGCAGCAGCAGCCAGAGCTGACCGAACCCGTTGGTTGCGCCGTTGACGCTGTAAGATGTGACCGCCGACGAGTCATTGCCCGCCATGCCCGAGAGGAAGCCTGGGCCGAGCGATCGCAGCGAGACCTGACCTGACTCGGTGTCTGGCGGTTGGTCGTCCGCGCCGTCCTCGGGAACATTCCGCTGACTTCGGCGCCGTGCCGAGGTGGCTTCGAGGCGGCGCAGGCCCTCCGCCGTGGGTAGGAACTCCTGCACCTGTTCGATGACGTCGTCGGAGTCGTCTGAGGTGTTGCCCTCATTGGCCGCGGAGCCAGGCGCGGGAGCGGGCGGCAACGATTCTTCGCCGACTGACGAGAGCTTTTCGACTTCGCCCTTCGCCGTCTCGATGGTTACCTCACCAGCGTGCGCGCCTGGTTGGGGCTGGCTATCTACACTGGCGATGCGCTCCACGGGCACGTCTAGACGCTTGCGAAAGACGTGGCCTTTCTCGACGACCACATGGTCGGGGTTGCCCCGTTCGTCGCGGACGACCTCGACGACCTTCGGCGCGCTGACATCATGCTTGCCCAGGTCGCCTGATGTGGTCTCGACCTCCATACCAGTCTCAATATCCTCCGAGGGGGAGGGCGATCGCTGTTTCGCCATACCCATTCCTTCCTCACGCAGATTGTCCCCTCAGGCGGTCTGCCCATGCACGGAATAAGGGGCGTCACCTTCGCAATAGCTGAGCCGCGCACATATGTTCAACCTGCCATACAGGCAATTTTCGGGCCACACACAGTGCGCTCGTTCTTTCCCGTCGAAACGCGGCTCGTGTATGATGCTCGTCTACCTGATCTGAGGTGCCAGGCGGCTTGACGTGGTCGACACAGAACATCAACGTCTGCTCGTTGCTGGAGCGGTGTATGATGTGCGTAAAACAGCGAGCCCCAGTTCGTCAACTATCCTGTGCCGTCGGAGCATGCCGCACGGTCCGGCCCGGCGGGTGGCACGTCGAAGGAGGAGACATCTCGTGGCAGAGGTTCAGCAGAATGCGGCACATGCGGGCGTCGATCCCGCGTATCTGAGCGCGATGCGCTGGCGACTGATTGGCCCGTTCCGCGGTGGACGTGTCGTGGCGGTCGCGGCGGACCCGAACCGCTCTAATGTCTACTACTTTGGCTCGACCGGTGGCGGCGTTTGGAAGACCGATGATAGTGGCACCACCTGGCGCAACATCTCAGACGGATACTTTAAGCGCGCGTCGGTGGGCGCGCTGGCGGTGGCGCCCTCTGACCCGAACGTAATCTACGTCGGTATGGGCGAGGCCACTATCCGGGGCAATGTCTCGCACGGCGACGGCGTCTATCGCTCGACCGACGGCGGCGCAGCCTGGACGCACCTCGGCCTGGAGCAGACGCGCAACATCGGCAAGGTGCGCGTGGACCCGCGCGATCCCGACGTCGCCTATGTCGCCGCGCTCGGCCACGCGCATGGGCCGAATCCTGAGCGCGGGGTATATCGCACGCGTGACGGAGGCAAGACCTGGCAGCACGTGCTCTTCAGGAGCGAGAAGGCTGGCGCCATCGACCTCTCGATCGACCCCAACAATCCGCGCATCATTTTCGCCAGCTTCTGGGAGGCGAGCCGCGGGCCGTACAGCTTGAATAGCGGCGGTGAAGGCAGCGGACTCTTCCGCTCGATGGATGGCGGCGACACCTGGACCGAAGTTTCGCGCAACCCGGGCCTGCCGAAGGGTGTGCTCGGCAAGATCGGAGTCGCCGTCTCTCCCGCGCGGCCCGGTCGCGTCTACGCGAATGTCGAGGCTGAGGACGGCGCGTTCTTCCGCTCGGACGACAACGGCGAGACGTGGCAGCGGCTCGCGGAGGATCGTCCGCTGCGAGAGCGCGCGTGGTACTACCTGCACGTCGTCGCCGATCCGCAAGACGCGGACACCGTCTGGGCGCTCAGCACACGGGCCTGGAAGTCGATCGACGGCGGCAAGACCTTCAGCGAGGTGAAGCTACCGCATGGCGACAATCACGACCTCTGGATCGACCCGCGCAATCCGCAGCGGATGATCGAGGGCAACGACGGCGGGGCGACCATCTCGGTCAACGGCGGCGAGACGTGGACATCGCTCTACAACCAGCCCACTGCCGAGTTCTACCACGTCACCACCGATACGCAGACGCCATATCGCGTTTACGGCGCCCAGCAGGACAACACCACCATCACCGTGCCTAGCCGGTCGGCGCTCTCGGGCATCACGACCGACGACGCCTTTGAGATCGGCGGCGGCGAGAGCGGCTACATCGCCGTGCGGCCCGACAAACCGAACATCGTGTTCGCAGGCAGCTACGGCGGTCTCATCACGCGGTTCGACGCGCGCACGCACCAGATTCGCGACATCACCGTCTGGCCCGAGACGGGCCTCGGCTCAGGCGCGAAGGATGTGAAGTATCGCTTCCAGTGGACGGCGCCGCTGGTGCTTTCGCCCCATGACCCGAACGTGCTCTTCGCGACCGGCAACCACGTTTTCCGCTCAACCGATGAGGGAAGCTCGTGGGAGATGATCAGCCCGGACCTCACTCGGCACGAGCCGCACACGTTGGAGCCATCGGGTGGCCCGATCACGAAGGACAACACCGGCGCCGAGTACTACGCGACGATCTTTGCCTTCGCCGAGTCGCCGGTGCAGCAGGGCGTCTTCTGGGCGGGCTCAGATGATGGGTTGATCCACGTCTCGCGCAACGGCGGCGACAACTGGGAGAACGTAACGCCCAGCGACCTACCCGAGTGGGCGCTGATCTCCATTCTGGAGCCGTCGCCACACGACCCGGCGGTGGCCTACCTCGCCGCGACCCGCTACAAGACGGACGACTTCCGCCCGTATCTCTACAAGACCAGCGACTATGGCAAGACGTGGACGAAGATCGTCGAGGGCATCGGCGAGAGCGACTTTACGCGCGTGATTCGCGAAGACCCGCAGCGGCGCGGCCTGCTCTTCGCGGGCACCGAGACGGGCATCTACGTCTCATTCGACGACGGCGCGCACTGGCAGCCAATCCGACTGAATCTGCCGGTTGTGCCGATCCACGATCTGGTGGTGAAGGACAACGATCTGGTCGTCGCGACGCATGGCCGCTCGTTCTGGATTCTCGACGACATAGCGCCGCTGCGGCAGATGACCGACGAGGTGCGGCAGGCCGCGGCGCATGTCTTCGCGCCAGTGACGACGATTCGCTTCAAGACGAACTTCGGCTTCTCGCAGCCTGGCTCGCCAGGCGTCAACTACCGCATGTCGGGCGCGAAGATGGTCGGCTATCGCACCATCGCCAAGCCTGACGGCACGACCGAAGACGTGAATCTCGACGCGGGGCAGAATCCGCCCGATGCTGTACGCGTCTACTACACGCTGCGCGAGGCGCCCAAGGACAAGGTGACGCTCACTTTCCTCGACGCGCAGGGGAACGAGATCAAGTCGTTCTCCAGCAAAGAGGAGGAGCCCGAGGGCGAGCAGCACGACGAGGCGGCGAACGGCGCCAAGGCGAAGAAGAACGGCAAGAACGGCAAAAACGAGCCCACCGTCTCGAAGGATGCCGGTCTCAACGTTTTCCTCTGGGATATGCGCTATCCCGGCGCGGATCGCATCGAAGGCTACGTCGCATCCGAGGGGGCGCTGGCCGGGCCGGTGGCCGCGCCTGGCACCTACACGGTGCGCCTCACGGCAGGCGGTGAGACGTCTGAGCAGCGGTTCCAGATCGTCAAAGATCCGCGGGTTGAGGCCACCGATGCCGACCTCGACGCGCAGTTCGCGCTGCTGATGCGTGTGCGCGACAAGGTGACCGAGACGCATCGGGGCCTCAACGCGCTGCGGAGCGTGAAGCGCCAGGTAGCGGACTGGGAGAAGCGGGTCAAAGGCCAGCCGGGAGCCGAGGCTGTAACCGAGGCGGGCAAAGCGCTGACTGAGAAGCTAACGGCGATCGAGGAGGTGCTGGTCCAGACCAAGGCGCAGAGCCGTCAGGACACGCTCGACTTCCCGGTCAAGCTGAACGGCAAGCTTGCCAATCTCTCGGGCGTCGTCTCCAGTGCCGACGCTGCCCCGACGCGCCAGGCCTACGCGGTCTTCGAGGATCTCTCGAAGCGCATCGACGAACAGCTTCGGCAACTCCACACCGTGCTGGAGACGGACCTGAGCGCCTTCAACGCGGCTGTCGCGTCCTCGGGTGTGCCGTTCATCGTCCCCAGCGAAACGCTCGACGAGTAAGGGCCTCATCCCCCCAACCCCCTTCCCCTCGCGAGGGGAAGGGGGAGTCACGCTCGTGGCCTTCGGGCAGCCGTCTCGCCAATCGACCTCCCCTCTCCCTACGGAGAGACGGGCTGGGGGTGAGGCCCCTTGCGTCCTCGCCCCATTACACTGCTTACTATTCGTCTCCAGCCCCTAACGAGCGGCCCTCCCTCCTCCGGACGTGGTGAGAGGAGGACTGCACGCCGGGCCGGCGCGTCCGCAGCACCCTACACCCTTGGCTATCAACCCTGCCTCACGACACCTCCCCTCAAGGGGAGGGGGTAGGGGGAGAGGTTCTACGCACCCCTGCTATACGTCAACTGTCTCATGCCCTGGCCCGTCGGCGATCTGGCAGACGTGGAGCCGGCCCTGGCGTCTCGTGCGCCGGGGATACTCGTGGGCGAGCGTCGCCTCAAGCGTGGGCAGCGAGTCAGCGTGTGCGAGGATGAGCGCAGAGCCACCAAACCCGGCGCCGGTCATCCGTGCGCCCGCGACGCCTGGCACCGTCCGCGCGATCTCGACCACTGTGTCCAGCTCGGGGCAGCTCACGGCGTAGTCGTCGCGTAGGCTCGCGTGGGAGGCGTAGAGGAGGCGTCCCAGCGCAGCGAGGTCGCCGCGCCGCAGCGCCTCCGCCGCCTGCCGCACGCGGGCATTCTCGGTGACGACGTGGCGAGCGCGCCGGAGGAGCGTGTCGGGTAGCGTCGCGCCGTAGGTCGCGAGGTCCGCCTCAGTGACATCGCGCAGAGACGTCACCGCGCGCTCAGGTGCGTCTCGGGTGATCTCGCCCGCCAGCAGCGCCGTCGCGCGTTCGCATTCCTCCCGCCGCGCGTTGTACTCCGTGCCAGCCAGCGAGCGCGGCACGCCCGTATCGTAGACCGCCAGGGCGATATTGGCGAGACGTACAGGGATGTGCTCATAGGCAAGCGTGCGGCAATCGAGCAGCAGAGCATATCCCGCGCGTCCCAGGCATGACGCGGCCGGATCGAGGATGCCCACGCGCACGCCCGCGCCGCGCTGCTCCGCGCGCTGACACAGAGCTGCGGTATCGAGCGGTGGGAGCGAAGGTCCGCCAAGGGCAGCGGCGAAGGTCGCCACGGCCACATCCAGCGCGGCGGACGAGCTCATGCCGCCCCCGACCGGTACGTTGCCAGCGATCGCCGCCGCGAACCCGGGGGGGTCGGAGGCTGTCGAAGCCAGCGATAGCTCGGTGAGCACGCCACGCACATATTTCGTCCACAGCGAGACGCGCCGGCGGACGAGCGGCTGGCGGAGCGCGTCCGGCGTGGTGCTGAACCGTGCGAAGCTGTCGTGATGGGCGGAGTAGAGCAGCGCGTAAGGTCGTGGCAACACCCTCCCCACGAGGGCCACGGTTCTGTCGACGGCGACGGGCAGCACGAGACCGTCGTTGTAGTCGGTGTGTTCGCCGATGAGGTTCACGCGCCCCGGTGCCCAGGCGACAGTGAGTGGTCCCGCGCCGGCCTGCTCCGCAAGACGTTCGCGGAAAGCTAGGATGGCGGCATGTGCCGCGGCAGGGAGCGTCACGAGTGGGGCTCCCGCGCGATGGCGGCGCGCAGCTCGGCGGCCTTGACCTCGGGCAGTGCATCGTTTACCCAGAAGCCCCATGCCGACTCGGAGCTAGCGGGTATCTTCAGCTTGCCCGGCGCCCGGCCGGTGGGCAGCAGCTCGATGTGAAAGTGAAACCGCTCGTCGGCGAACTGGTGCAGCGCGAGCATGTAAGGCATCTGCCCCTCGAAGACCGCATGATAGGCGCGGACGATGCGCAGCAGGCTCTCCGCTAGCTCGACTACGGAGGCGCCGTCGCCCTCGCAGCCGGTGACGGCGTTGTAATGGGACTGTGGCAGCAGCAGTACCTGATAGGGATACCGCGCGAACTCGGGAATGATACCGAGCCAGTGCTCGCCCTCCACGACGACACGCGGGCCGCCGCGCTCCTGTCTGACAACTGCGCAGTAGGGGCACCCCTTCCCGCGTATGGATGACGACTCGATCGCAGATATCTCACGCGCGAGGGTGTCGGGGAGCGTCGAGACGCCGTAGGTCTGGCCATGTGGGTGCCACTGCGTTTGCCCGATGGCCTCGCCGCTGGTTTCCCACGTCATCACACAGGGGTAGCGGCGCGAGAGGTCGCAGTAGACCTGCTGCCACAGGCCGATTACGCGGACCACGTCCGCAGTGGTCAGATCGGCGAACGTCTGCTCATGATGGGGGCTATAGATCAGGATCAGGCATTCCCCCACCGGCGGACGCAACGCGGGGAAGTCGTTTGGGCGGACCCAGGCGAGCGTTCCCGGCGCGACGCGGCCCGTGCTGAGGTCGTCGCAGAAGGCGCACTCCGCCGACCCTTCGCGGCGATGCATGCGTGCCGGGGCAAACACGACATACTCGCTCGTGAAGGGATTCCATACCAGTCTCGTGTGCTGCCGGGCTGGTGTGGTGGCCTGTTGGCCGGTGGGGCCGTCCTGTGTCATGCGCTCTCGCTCCTCTGCTGCCTCGGGTTACGCGGATTGCTCGTATCTGCCTGCATGCAGTATAGCCACATCCCCTGTTCGCGATGCTCTCTGCGCCGCTGCCGTGAGCACGCCAGTACACGCGCTCGCGGCACACTTCCTTCTGTGGATGCTTGCGTTTGATCGGACGTCCCTGATAGGATAGGCGCGGACATATGATCCGTGTGTTGCGCGTGAGCGAGGAGCGTATTGGATGAGTGGAGGTGCTGCGCCTCTCGTCACGATTCCGCTGCGAAACGGCGAGGAGCTGCGGATAGCGCCTGACGGCGTGCGTGCTGGAGAGCGGGTCTTCGATCTGCGGAGCATTCAGGACGCGCGGCAAGTGGTGCCGGACCCCGAAACCATCGCCTTTCGCATCGGCGGTGTCGGTCTGGTGGAGTTCCAGCCGGCACGAAGCGGCGACGGGGCCATCGCGCTGGAGGCGGTCTATCGTTTGCGGCCAGACCTGCGGCCCGCTGGCTTCGAGTCACCGGCGACGTTCCCCGCGACAGGTCCCGCGGTGCCGCCGAGTAGTCCCGCGCCAGTGGCGCCGCCGCCTGGGTGGGGCGCGCCTGCGTACCCTGCTGGGCAGCCATACCCACCATATCCGGCGTACCCGCCGTATATGCCTCCGCCGGGGGCGTATCCGCCGCCGGGTGGGTATCCGCCTGGGATGTATCCGCCACCCTCGCCGGGATATCCCGTCGTGCCGCCGCCGAATACCGGGTATACGCCGTTCGGGACGACGCTCGATCGCTCACGCGGACGCCTGACGCCCTATCCGCGTGGTATTGGCGACATGCTGGGCGCGATTATCCAGCTCTTCGCGTCGCATTGGAAGCAGTGGGTGGCCATCGCACTCATCGTCTCGTTCCTGCCTGGGCTTGTCGTCGCCGGACTGGAAGCGGGCATACTGGCGGCGTTCGGTCAGAACCCCTTCGCGTCGCAATCGTCGCTTACGTCGTCGATTGTGAACAGCCTTGGCATCTCGACGACGGGGACGACGACACAGCTTCCGAGCCTCTCCATCTCGCCTGCCACCGCGGCCTTCCTTGCCGCGTCGGGAGGCGCGATTCTGGTCATCTCGCTGCTGGCGAGCGCGTGGGCGACGGGTTCGCTCGCGTTTGGCGTGCGTGAGGCGATTCTGGACCGGCCGGTGCGCATCGGGACCTGCCTCACGCATGGCCTGCTCCGGCTATTCCCTGTGCTGGCCGTGAACATTCTTATCGGCCTGCTACTGGTGCTCTGCTTCGTGCCGGTGGCCGTGTTGTGGATCTTCGGGTGGGTCGCGCTCAGACGAGTCGACCTAGGTGCTGCCTCCTCGCAGGCGAGTAGTGCGGCGGCGCTGTTCTTGTTGCTGGCGTTCCTGCTGTTCATTCCAACCTTCGTCCTCGTCATCTTCCTCTCGGTGAAACTCTCGCTCGCTCCGTACCTCGTCGCGACTGACCGCGCTGGCGTCTTCGGCGCGCTCGGCCAGAGCTGGAGCCTCACTCGCGCCAACTGGTGGCGTGTGTTCGTAGTGACCCTCGTCGTCTCGCTCTTCTTGGGGGTGATCTCGTATCCGGCGAGTCTGGTGTCGGTCATCAGCGTCGCGATTGGCTTGGTCGTCACCGCGCTGGTCGGCGCTTTCAAGGCGGCGGTACAGGCCGTCACCTACATCTCTCTCCTATATGATCTCCGTCTGCGCCGGGACGGGTTCGATGCGGTGCTGCGGACGGAGTCCCCGGCAGCCCCATCTTCCGCAGCACAGGGTCCCGCTCAGATGGGACCTTCGTCGCACTTGTGATGAGTTCGTCTTACATGTGTATACCGCGAGTGCTGCTACACGTTACTAAAGATGCAGCCAGGAGAGAATGTGCGTGCGCCTGGTAAACGCTCACCTGAATGGCACCGAACTCCTCGGTGTCATTCAGTGAGACGGCGCACGGCGACTTCAGAAACGCAAGGTGTGCGACTGAATGGTCTCCGGTCTGCACTGTAGTCGCACGGCATCTAGACTGGGCATCGAGAAGGGGGGGATATGGCTGGCCTCGCCTGATGGGCCAGTCATTGCGCGCGCATGACGAAGAAACGTACCCGCAACCTGCCCTCGAATCCACCACTGCTCGATCTCTTGCCGCTCGTACATGGGCGGTCCGAGATCGCACACTGGCTGGAACACTATTGGCACAAGCTCAAGCTTCCCGCTGAGCACATGCGCTATCTGGCCGTTACCGACGACCGCTCAGAGTTCGCCCGCTGGACAGGGAGGCGACTCAATCCGCTCGCGCTCGGCTGCTACTGCTATCTGCCGGTGCCGGGGAGCCGAGCGACAGGCGTCCTCCAGAGCGTGGCCGTAGAAGCGCCCGATATCACTCTGGAGCCGCGGGCGGCTGTGATGGATGTCCCATCTCTGTCGCTGCAGCCGTCACTGCCTGGCTTCCTGGACCCGGACGCGCCTGTCTCGTGGGACGACGAGTCGCGGTCGCTCGCGCCCGAGGGAGACTTCCGGCATCTCATCTTCATCGAGCCAGAGCTCGAAGACCTGGGAACCGAGGTCACGGTCGCGCATGAGCTGATCCATCTCTCAGACCGCGTGAAAGGCAGCCCGCGCAAGCATCGGTGCCACGGCCACGACTCGATCTCGGTTGACGAGGCCGCCATCACTGGACGTGACCCAGAGCTCCTGCGCGCCCTGCTGGCTGACGAAACGATCCGTCGCGAGGCGTCGCTGCGCAAGCTACGGCCCTACAAATACATGTATGAGTGCCCGAACTGCGGCAAGGAGTATCCGCGCGTACGCCGATACACCCGCGCTGTCTCCTGTGGCCGGTGCGACCAGCACTATAATCCCGCGTTTCTCCTGCGCTTGCGCGACCTTGCGCCAGGCGAAGTCATCCAGGCATAATCCTCTCGCGCACTTCTTTTCTTCGCGACACAG
>CAYRVF010000018.1:0-18309 GCA_964427535.1 uncultured Ktedonobacterales bacterium | reverse complement strand
GCCCCTCGCCATTCTAGGCGGGGGGCTGTGTCGTGGGCGGCGTACTGCTCGATGGTACACCGTCGGGCCGGGGGATTTCCAGCAGGTCGAGTAGCTCGTACAGGTCGTGAATCACGATGCAGTCGAGCTGGGCGGGGTCGAGGTCGCCGCGCCGGTCGAGCAGCACGGGCGTGATCCCTGTCGCGCGCGCACCGAGCACGTCGAGCGGATAGGCATCGCCGATATGAATCGTGTAGTCGGCGACCTCATCGGCGCGTTGCAGGGCGGTCGCGAAAAGCTGTGGGTCGGGCTTGGCGAGCCGCACTGCCGCCGAGATGACGGCGAAGTCGAAGTACGACACCAGATCGTGGTGACGGAGAATCAGCCATAGGCTCATGCCCCAGTCGGAGATCACGCCGAGCTTGTAGGGCCGCTCACGCAGCGTCTGGAGCACTGGCACCACGTCGGGGTACACCTTGTAGCTGGTGGCAGAGTCGTACACCCGCTGCATCTCCAGCGCATAGCTCTCCAGCGTGGCGACCGGCACATCGGGCAGGCACGGACGCAGCAGCTCCGCGAAGTAGCGCCGCCACAGGCTGGTGATTTCGGCCTCGTCGCTCCACGTCCACGGCTGATTCTTGACATGGCGCCGCAGGTAGCGCTCGGCGTGCGGCAACGACTGCGTGAGGCACTCGGCGTCGACCGTGATACCATGCACGGCGCATGTTGCCACCACGATATCGATGACGGACGGGTGCGGCGCGAGCAGCGTGTAGCCGACGTCGAAGAAGATCGCGCGGATTGACTGCGGTTGTGGCAACGTCAGCGGGGCAGCCATCTAGCGCGCTCCGCTGGGCGTGGAGGCGAGCTCGCGCTCAGCAGCTCGCGTGCCCACACCCGCCGCGACGGCATGCCCGAAGCGGGGCAGCAGGCGCTCGAACGCGGCGAGCAGATGCCAGACGTTGCGCGGCTCGGCGTTGTAACCCATCAAGCCGACGCGCCAGACGTTGCTCGCCATCTCGCCCAGGCCACCGGCGATCTCGATGCCGTCCTCTGCAAGCAGCGCCCTGCGGAAGCCTGCCGTGTCGCTCACCTGTGGGGGCAACCGCAGCGCCGTCAACATCGGCAACTCGTGTCCGCGCGCGGTGATCGTCTCCAGCCCAAGTGCAGCCGCGCCCGCCCGGAATGCGCGACCGGCGCGCTCGTGACGGGCATAGCGGGCGTCGAGTCCTTCTTCGAGCGCGAGCCGCAGGGCGGTGTGCAGCGCATAGACGAGCGAGACCCCGGATGTGTGATGGTAGGCGTGGGGTGCGAACCAATAGCGCTGGAGGGCGAGCAGGTCGAGATACCAGCTCTGCACCGGCGTCTTGCGCCCCTGGATGGCGCCCACCGCGCGCTCACTGACTGTGATGGGGGAGAGACCCGGCAGCGCCCCGAGACACTTCTGTGTGCAGCTGTAGACGATGTCCGCGCCCATCTCGTCGACATTCACCGGGATGCCGCCGAGCCCTGTGACGGCATCGACGATGAGCAGCGCATCAAGCTCGCGGGCAACCTCGGCGATATCTCGCATCGGCTGCAACAGCCCGGTAGACGTCTCGGCTAGCACGACGGCGACCGCCTTGACAGGACCAAGCTCACGCGCCGCGCTCCGCAGGTCGTCGGCCCGCACCGGCTGCCCCCACGACGCATTGACGACGTGGACGTTTGCCCCGCAGCGCTGGCCAATCTCGACCATCTTCACGCCGAAGAAGCCTGAGACGCCGATGAGCAACGTGTCGCCCGGCTCCAGCACGTTCACGAGGGACGCTTCCATGCCAGAGAAGCCGGTGCCAGGGACAGCCAGAGTGAGCGCGTTCTGTGTGTTAAAGACGGCGCGCAGCAGTTCGGCGGTCTCTTCGAGAATCGAGAGATAGGCGGGGTCGAGATGCCCCAGAACCGGCGCGGCTGCCGCGCGCAGTACCGCCGGATGCGGATTGCTCGGGCCAGGGCCCAGCAGCAGTCGTTCTGGTGGTCGCACCTCTCCGATGCGCTTCGCGAGTCCCTGCGCCTGGTTGTCCATCTCTCGCTCTCCTCGTGTACCCTGCGGCGAGCCTCTGCTTGAGAACGATTCGCTGTCTATAAGCCCCCACATACCGTATCCAGCCGTCCGGCATCAGGTGTGTTAGGCGGGCGACAGGCGAGGCATGCCTCGCCCCTACAACGTCCAAGCAACGCGAAGTCGTCTTGAACAGGCTTACTCAGTCACCATCGCGGCGAGCTTTTCTGCTTGGTCGGAGGCGATGAGCGCGTCGAGCAGGCCGTCGAGCTCGCCGTTCAGCACGCCCGGCAGGTTGTGTACGGTCAGGTTGATGCGGTGATCGGTGACGCGGTCCTGCGGGAAGTTGTACGTGCGGATCTTCTCGCTGCGGTCGCCGGTCTGTACCTGCGAGCGCCGTGCCGCGCCGAGCTCGGCGGAGCGCTTCTGCTGCTCCAGGTCCCACAGGCGCGACCGGAGCACCCCGAGGGCCTTCGCCTTGTTCTTGATCTGCGACTTCTCGTCCTGACACGTGACGACGAGGCCGGAGGGTAAGTGCGTAATGCGCACGGCGGAGTCGGTCGTGTTGACGCTCTGGCCACCGTGGCCGGTGGAGCGGTAGACGTCCACGCGGATGTCCTCGGGGCGGATGTCGACCTCGATCTCCTCAGCCTCCGGGAGCACGATCACTTTCGCGGTGGACGTGTGGATGCGGCCCTGCGACTCGGTGGCTGGCACACGTTGGACACGATGGGTGCCGCCCTCGAATTTGAGCCGGGCATAGGCTCCGCGTCCGTGGACCTCGAAGACGACCTCTTTGTAGCCGCCGATGCCGCTCTCGTTCTCGCTCAGCACCTCGACGGTCCAGCGTTTGGCGTCCGCGTAGCGCAGATACATGCGGAAGAGGTCGGCCGCGAAGAGGCCCGCCTCATCGCCGCCCGCGCCCGCCTGAACGGTGACGATCGCGTCGCGGTCATCCATGTTGTCCTTCGGGAGCAGCGCGATCTGCACGTCCTTCGAGAGCTCCTCTTCGCGCGCCCGCAATTGCGACAGCTCATCGTAGGCCAGCGTACGCAGCTCGTCGTCGGCGCCGTCCGCCAGCAGTTGCTCGGTATCCGCGATCTCCTGGCGAATCGCCTTGAGGGCGCGGTAATTCTGCACGACATCGGTGATGCTGCTGTATTCGCGGCCATAGCGCTGCAGCAGCGCCGGGTCGCTCGACGTCTCCGGCTGCGCCATCAGGGTATTCAGTTCTTCATATCGTGATTCAAGTGCGCCTAATTTGCGCTCAAGATTTGCAGTATTCATAGTGGGTACTTATCCCTCCCTGTCGAGAGCAACACATCCAATCCTCTGTACACGACGCGACACGATGGACAGAGCCTGTCGCGAGACATAGCGTCGCCCCACCTCACACGGCCGCGGAGCCGAGTGTGAGACGGGGCGTGAAGAGAGGCGTGTTAATGCTCGGCGTTGGATGCGTCGATACGGCGCGTGCGCTGCTCATCCTGCCAGGCCTGGAGCAGGCCGAGGAAGAGGGAGCTGAGGAGGGTGCCAATTAGCACCATTTCCATTGTACTCAGGCGGATGCGGCCGCGCTTGTCCATCGATGTCTCCTTGGAGCGCGGCGCACGTCGTCCGATAGTGGTCGTGTCCTCTCCCGCGCTGTGGTGTCCCTCTTATTATACCGCAGAATGGAGAGGGACTGCAGAGACGAAGGGTCTTCTCCCCCTGTCCTCTTCCGCTTGCAAAGGGACGGGGGAGAAGGGATGAAGGTCCGCCTACTCAGGCGTGCAGAGCGCGACGGTCTCGATCTCTACCAGCGCGTTGCGTGGCAGACCGGACACGGCGACGGCGGAGCGGGCGGGCGGCACGTCGCCGAAGAACTCGCCGTAGACCTCGTTGACCGCCGCGTAGTCGTTCATGCTAGTGAGGAAGACGGTCGTCTTGATGACCTGGCCGAGCGAGCTGCCAGATGCCTCTAGCACCGCCTGGACATTCTGGAGCGCGCGGTGTGTCTGGGCGCGCACGTCGCCATCCTCGAGCTGGCCGGTCGCCGGGTCGAGCGCGATCTGTCCGGAGGTGAAGACGAGGTCGCCACACACGATCGCCTGGCTGTAGGGTCCAATCGCCGCTGGCGCTTTGTCGGTCGCCACTCGCTGCCGAGACATGTGGAAACTCCTTCATATAGGCATCAACTACGGGGAGCATGTGTTCCGAGCGCTGTCGTATGCGCACGGCAGTATATCACTCGAACACAGCAAGCTCGATGCAGGTTGCCCGGCTCGAAACGGGAGTGGTACAGTGACCGGGATGCCTGCCACAGCGGTGTGGCGCGATGGGAGTAAGCCAGTGGACGACGATCTGCGCGCATGGTTTGACCGCGAAGGGCTGATGCGGTACGCCCTGGAGGGAGGCGAGCACGGCGAGATTGCCGAGGTGGTCGCGCCGCCGGTCGTCTATATGGGACCCGGCGACGACGACGTCGTGCTCGCGCCGCATCCGGAGGCCAACAGGTATCGGGCGGTGCCGCTCGGCGAGATGACCGTCGACGACTTCAACAACTTCATGTTCCGCTGGTTCGAGGCCGCAGTCGCGCGTGGCGATATCCGCTGCGCCAACTGCGGCAAGCCGATTGCCGCTGGAGAGGATTTGCCTGATCCCGAGACGTGGGATGCCCTCTTCGTGGAAAAGGAGCTTGTCGCCTGGATGCTCGTCCACTTCGATTGCAAGAAGTGGCTCGCCAAGCGACTGAAAGGGCGCACGCCGTTTGACCTGACCCCTGGCGCGCCGCCGGACTATGATCTCTCCACATATGAGCGTGAACACCGCGAGCAGCGCGCCGCCGAAGAGAGTGAGAATCATGCCGCAGAGTAATATGCCCACCGACTTCGATTCCGACTCCGCCCAGCAACGGCCGGAGGGGAAGGTAGAGAAGGCTGAGGTCGCCGCCATCCTCGAGGACATGGGCACCCTCCTCGAACTGACGGGCGGCAATCAGTTCGAGGTGCGTGCCTACCAGAACGGCGCGCGGACCGTGAGCCAGCTCGAAGGCGACCTCGCCGAGATGGTGCGCGAGGGGCAGCTCGCGGGCAAGCCAGGTCTCGGCAAGACGCTGGTCTCGCGTATCGCGGAGTACGTCAACACCGGGCGGATCGAGCAGTATGAGCGGCTGCAGGCCGAGGTGCCGCCAGGTTTGCGCCAGATGACGCGTATCCCTGGGCTAGGCGCGAAGCGGGTGCGGCAGCTCGCTGAGACGTTGGGCATCTCGACGCTCGACGAGCTGAAGGCGGCGGCTGAGACGGGCGTGGTAGCCAAGATACCGGGCTTCGGCGCGAAAAGCCAGGAGAATATTCTCAAGGGCATCGAATTCCTCGTTCAGCATGCCGACCAGTATCTGTACCCGGTCGCCGAGCGGCAAGCCGAGGCGGTGGCGAGCGCGCTGCGTGCCACACCGGGCATCGTCCGCCTGAGCATCGCAGGGAGCCTGCGCCGCCGCAAGGAGGTGATCGGCGACATCGACATCGTCGCGAGCGTCTCCGACGACTCATACCGCATGCCCATCATGGATAGGCTTGTCACGCTGCCCGAGGTCGTGTCGGTGACTGGCAAGGGTGAGTCGAAGTCGAGTGTGGTGCTGACCTCCGGCATCGCGCTCGATTTGCTGCTGGGAACCGAGGACGAGTATCCGTATGCGCTGCATCACTTCACCGGCTCGAAGCAGCACCACCTCGATCTACGTGGACGCTTTCACGCGCAGGGCATCCGCATTAGCCAGTACGGCATCTTCAAGGGCGAGGAGCGCATACCCGTCAAGGACGAGCACGAGTTTTACCGTGTGCTCGGCATGGCCTACATCGAGCCGGAACTGCGCGAAGGGCGCGGCGAGGTGGAGGCGGCGCTGAAGGGCGAACTGCCGACGCTCGTCACGGTGGACGATTTGAAGGGAATACTGCACGTTCACAGCACGTGGAGCGACGGCAAGGTCAGCATCCGCGAGATGGCCGAGGCGACGATGGCGATGGGCAAGTCGTATCTCGGCATGTGCGACCACAGCAAATACGCCGCCTATGCCAACGGCCTGAACGAGGATGCCGTGCGCCGTCAGCACGACGAGATCGACCAGCTCAACGAGGAATATGGCGGCCGCTTCCGCATTCTCAAGGGCACCGAGTGCGACATCCTCAAAGATGGCTCGCTCGACTACGACGAGAAGACACTGGCGACCTTTGATTTCGTCATCGCGTCGATTCATAGCAACTTCAATCTGCCGCCGGAGGAGCAGACGCAGCGCCTGATTCGCGCGATCGAGAATCCGTACTGCTCGATTCTGGGACATCCGACAGGCCGCATTCTGCTGGAGCGAGAGGGCTACAACCCCGACCTGGAAGCGGTGATTACGCGCGCGGCCGAGCTGGGCGTGTGCATCGAGCTGAACGGCGATCCCCACCGCTTCGACCTCGACTGGCGCTTTCTCCGGTTCGCCACCGAGCGCGGCATCCGCATCCCCATCACGCCCGACGCGCACACTCCCGCCGGACTGGAGAACATCGCCTACGGTGTCGGTGTTGGCCGCAAAGGCTGGCTGACACCGCACGACGTGCTCAACGCGCTGCCGGTGGACGAGCTGCTGGCCTTCTTCGAGGCGCAGCGGGCGAGCAGAACCTAACCCCTGGGCAGCACCTCTCTCCCTACCCCCTCCCCTTGGATGGGAGGGGGCGTGAGGCAGGCAGGGAGGCCTACGGGTTGAGCGGAGGAGCCAGGTTACCCAGATGCTGACGGGCCGGGAACGAGCGGCGTTGTGAGGAGAGCGCGCATGTCAACTGAGACGGCGACGGGTGCGCTCATCATCGGCGCGGGTATCGGCGGGCTGGCGGCGGCGCTGGCACTGCGGCAGGCTGGCATCGAGGTCTCGGTGCGCGAGCGGGCGGCGACATTGGAGTCTGAAGGCGCCGGGCTGACGCTGTGGGCCAATGCGATGGCCGCGCTCGACCGACTCGGCGTCGCGGACCGTGTGGCGGAGCGTGGCGCGCCGGTGACCGAGGGATGTATCCGCACGGCGAGCGGCGATGTGCTCACGCGTTTCTCGGCTAAGGGGCTCAGAACCTGGCGTGGCGCGGTTTCGGTGGGCATCCTCCGGGGGGAATTGCGGCGCGCGTTGCTCGATGCGCTGCCGTCCGGCACGGTGTGTGCCGGGGAGGAATGTGTCGAGATCGCGCAGGACGCGTTGGGAGTGGAGGCGACGTTCGCCGATGCGAGCCGGGCGCGGGCGGCGCTGCTGCTCGGCGCGGACGGGCTGCGTTCGCGGGTGCGCTCGTGTCTGTTTGGTAAGGCGGCACCGCGGTATGCGGGCTATACGGCGTGGCGCGGTGTCGTCGAGTCCCCACTGGAGAAGCTGCGGCCGGGCGAGACGTGGGGCTGCGGGCTGCGCTTTGGCCAGGTGGCACTTGGCGATGGCTGGGCCTACTGGTTCGCCGTGGCCAATCTGCCAGAAGGGATGCCTGAGAGCCAGAGTGGACGCAAGCGCGACGTATTGGAACGCTTCACTGGCTGGCACGAGCCGATTCCGGCACTAATCGCGGCGACGGCTGAGGACGCCATCTTGCGTAACGACATCTACGACCGTCCGCCGCTGCGGCGGTGGGGACGCGGCAGAGTGACGCTGCTCGGCGACGCGGCGCATCCCATGACGCCCAATCTTGGCCATGGCGCGTGTCAGGCGATCGAGGATGCCGTCGTGCTTGGGCGCTGCCTGCGCGCCGTGTCCGACGACCTGCCAGCGGCACTGGAGCGCTACGCGGCGGAACGGCGGAGGCGTACGGCGCGTATCACCCGGCAGTCGCGGCTGCTGGGGTGGGTGGCGCAGTGGGAGAACCGGCGCGCCTGCCTGCTCCGCGACGCGCTGGTGCGTGGGGCACCAGCCTGGCTGATGGAGCGGCAACTGAGCGCCGTCATTGGCACGCGGGTGTAAGCGCCCGGAGGTCCCCGAGGCGAAGGAGGCGAGGCAATGGCGCTTGAGACGGGGCGGCTCGAAGCTCGCATCGAGTCGCGCATGCGTGCCGCCGGAGTACCGGGCGTCGCGATTGGCATTGTAGGCGTGCACGGCACGGTCTACGCACGCGGCTTCGGCACGACGCGCGCGGGGGGCGCTGGTGGGGACCCTATCACACCGGCGACGTGCTTCCGCATCGCGTCGGTGACGAAACCCCTGACCGGCACGATGCTCATACGCCTGGTCGAGCGGCACCTGCTTGATCTGGACGCGCCACTGACGGCCTATCTGCCTGACCTCCACATGAGTGTGCCTGGCGCCGAGGAGAACATCTCGCTGCGCTCACTGCTCAGCCACACCTCAGGTCTGCCACTCCAGCACGATTATTGCGCGCCGCTCGGACACGGCTCACTCGAGGAGTTCGTCCGCGTACATCTGGCGGGCGTTCCCCTTGTGGTCCCACCCGGAGCCTTCTGGTCGTATAGCAATCCCGGCTTCAGCGTGGCGGGCCATCTGGCTGAGGTGGTGACGGGCAAGTCGTATGTCGAGCTGATGCGCGAGTTGGTGTTCGATCCGCTGGAGATGCGCGCGACGACGTTCGATCCGGCGCGGGCCCCGATGCACTCGCTGGCAATGCCCCACACCGTCGGCGCGAATGGGCAGACCGAGCCGCTGGCGGAAACGATCGACAATCCGGCGGGCTATCCCTACGGCTTCGCGTATTCGACGGTGGACGATCTAGCACGGTTCGCCGCGATGTACCTTGGCATGGGACTGGTGCGCGGCGAGCGGCTGATCGGTCCCATCTATCTCGATTCTATGGAGACGCCACAGGTGAACCTCTACACCGCCAATGAGAAGGCGTGGGGCCTGGGCTGGAGCATCGAACGGTATAAGGGCGTGCGCGTCATCGGGCATAGCGGTGCGATTACTGGGTATCGCAGCCGGATCGATCTGGCGCCTGACGACGACCTCGCCGTTCTCGTGCTTTGCAACAGCGATGCGCCCACCTTCGACTTAGAGAGCATCGCTCGTGAGGTGATCGACGACGTACTGGAGCTTCGCGCTCCGACTCCGCGAACACGCCTGGCCGTCAGACCTGAAACGGGTCTACTCGATGGACTGACGGGGACATATCGCGGGTATGTGACGGGGCTCGCGAGTCTCGCGCTCGATGGCGATGACCTGGTGCTGGACCTGAACGGCGAGCGCACGGCATTGGCGTACCAGGGCGAGCGCGTGTTCGTGGGCGAACGCGGTCAGAGCGGGCAGACCGTGACGGTTGGCATTCCGTCCGAGGTGGCCGAGGCTGGACCCTTCATCATCGTGGACGGCTCACCGTGCGAGCGGGTGCCGACCGAGCGGCTTGGCCCACCGCCGCCGGACGTGCCGGGACGGATTGCCGGCGAGTATACCGGCGAGGATGACATCACCGTGCGTGTCGAGAACGGCGCAGTGATGTTGCGGTCGCGTGCGTTCGGCACGGAGTGGCGTCTGGTGTATGCTGGAGATGGCTTGTTCGCGTGCCCAATTGGCCTGTTCGAGTTCAGGCTGCCCGAAGCGGGGCCTGCCGATGCCCTCGTCCTGGCACGGTCGTTGACCTTCCGGCGCGTAGGGCGCGACAGCGGCTCGTGAGGGCCGTTGTATCACACCTGTAGTGAGGGACTGGAGTAGCAACACTGATGGATCCGCGTATCTCTCGTTGGGCAAAGACGCTCGTCAATTACTGTCTGGAAGTGCAGCCGGGCCAGATGGTGCAGATCAACGCGACGCCCGCTGCCGAGCCCCTGGTGGCGGAGGTGTATCGCGAGGTGTTGCGTGCTGGCGGGCACCCAATTCCGCGCATTAGCCTGCCGGAGCTCTCCGAGATCGTGCTGCGCGAGGGCAGCGACGAGCAGCTCTCGTGGATCAACCCCGCCGAGCGCCTGCTGGCCGAGCGCGCTGAGTGCCGGCTGAACATCCTCAGCGAGACGAATACGCGGCGGCTCTCGAATGTCGATCCACGGCGCCAGGCGGTTGCCAGCCGGGCGGCTCGCGAGCTGGCACAGCTCCGTAGCAGGCGCTCGGCGGCGGGCGAGGAGCGCTGGTGCCTCACGCTCTACCCCACCGAGGCGTACGCGCAAGAGGCCGATATGTCCCTCGCCGACTTCACCGAGTTCGTCTACGACGCGTGCTTTCTGAACAGCGAGGACCCAGCACAGCGCTGGCGCGAGCTTGGCGCCGAGCAGCAGTTCTACGTGGACTGGCTGGCGGATAAGGACGCCGTTCACGTCGTTGGGCCGGACACCGATCTGCGGCTCTCGATTCGCGGCCGCATCTTCCGCAACAGCGACGGCAAGCGCAACTTCCCCAGCGGCGAGTTCTTCACCGGGCCGGTCGAGGAGTCGGTGGAGGGGCACATTCGCTTCACTATCCCAACGGTCGTGAACGGCCGCTCGGTGCAGGACGTCCGCCTGCGGTTCGAGCACGGACGTGTCGTCGAGGCGACAGCGACGCAGGGCCAGCGCTACCTCGACGAGATGCTCGACATCGATGAGGGCGCACGCTCGGTCGGCGAGTTCGCCTTCGGCAACAACTTCGGCATCCAGCGTGGCATCCGCAACATCCTCTTCGACGAGAAGATCGGCGGCACAATTCACATGGCGCTTGGCAACAGCTATCCCGAGACGGGCGGGAAGAACGTTTCGTCGCTGCACTGGGATATGATCTGCGACCTGCGTGCGCCTGCTGGAGGCGGCGAGGTCTACGTCGACGGCACGCTCTTCCTCAAGGATGGCGAGCTCGTGCTGAAGCCGTAGGCGGAGGGACACACCGTCACACTTGTGTGGCCGCGGAGCGCAGACGGGCAAGGCATACCTTGCCCCTACACGCGAATTTCCGATCTTGAACCAGTGAGCGACGCGCCACCCGAGGAAACGCCGCGATCACGACCCCTCCCCTCCAAGGGGAGGGGGCAGGGGGAGAGGTCACGCCACCGGTACCGGCACGTTCACGAAGCTGGCGCGTTGGGCGATCTCGGTGCAGCGGCGCACGTCGCTCGCGTCGAAGATGCCCTCGTCGAGCAGCAGTTGGAACTCTTTGACGAGGTTCGTCACCAGCATCTCGGGGCCGTCGGTATTGATGGTGAACAGCACGTTGTGCGCACGAAGTGTGTCGAGGATGAAGCGTAGCTCGGCGATGTCGCGGACGGCGCGCGTGCGCAGATTCGAGGTCGGGCAGACTTCGAGCACGATGCCCGCGTCGGCGACGCGCTTCATCAGGTCTTCGTCGTAGGCGCAGAGGATGCCGTGGCCGATGCGATCGGGCCGCAGGTGCTCCACGACCTCCCACATGTCGTCGATGCGTCCCTCTTCGCCGGTGTGGATGGTCACCCCGAGGCCAGCCTCACGCGCACGCTCGATTAGGTCGATGTGGGCGGAGTACGAGTAGTTGGGATTCGGCGGACCGGCGATGTCGATCCCGACGATGCCGCGCTCGCGGTAGCGTAGCGCCTTCTCCACGATGATGGCGTTCTGGTCGAGCGCGAACGTGCGGTCCATCATGAGAATCAGCCCGGCGCGCACCTGGGGATATTCGAGCAGGGCGCGGTCCTGTCCGCGAATGCCCGCCGTGATGATGTGGTCGAGATCGCGCTCGCCCTCGCGGTTACGCTTCATCGGGTTGAAGCGCATTTCGAGTGTCGTGATGTTGTTACGGCGGTATGCGCCGCCGATAACCTCGTAGACCGAGCGTTCAATCGCGACCGGGCTGGATTGGATGAGCTCCGTCCAGCGGAAAATCTGGTCGTATTCGGCGAGATTGTTGACCTTGTCGGGATGGCTGACGGTGATCAGTTCGACGAAGTCCCAATAGTCCTTGCTCGGCAGGCGGATGCCCTGCTCGTGCGCGATGCTCCACATAATAGCCGGATCGACGGCACCCCCGACGTGCGAATGCAGCTCTGTGAGCTCGGGGCGATCATTCAGTATGGTCGCCTTCACGCTGCCCTCCTCATCCCCGATGTGTGTGTCTTTGCGATAGCTCCTGATACAGGTGTTCCGAAGATTGTATCACAGGCGAGCCGCTCGGTTGCCTACTCGCCATCCACATTGGCGCCGATGAGTGTGGCCGCGTCACCCGGGCGCAGCACGCCCGTCCGCAGCACGCGCGCGTAGACGCGGCTCTCGCCCGGATGCGTCTTCTCCGAGATGCGGCCGAACCGTCCGTCGCTGAACCAACGCGCGATCGTGCGGCATGGCCCAGCGTAGCCGGTCACCTCGATCTCCACCTCTGACCCGAGCCGAAGGTGTGTCCCTGGCACGAGGGCCGCGAGGTCGATGCCGCGCAGCGTCAGGTTCTCGCCGAGGCAGCCGGGCGCGATGTCGTGCCCCTCGCGCCGCAGCGTTTCGATCTGCTCCAGCGTGTAGAGGCAGAGCGCTCGGTCAGGGCCGCCATGATTGTGGACGTCGTCGTGCTCGTCGCCCTGTATGCCCAGCCGCGTGATGACCGCCTCGGCAACCGGCGTCTTCGGCACGCCACCACGTGAGACATTGATCTGGACGATGCGCGCGCGTCCGCTTGTGACGGCGACGCCAGCCTGCGGGTTGCTCTCGGTCGTCTCGCTCATAGGTTTTCTCCTCTCCCCACTCTATTGTAGCCGACGACTGTGGCCGGGCGGCCAAATGCTCGACCGACCGGACGTTCCGCCGGAGTCGCAGACGCTCGCTGGCAGGAGCGGTGGCCGATGTGCTGTACTGTCGAGTGAGAGAACGCTTCGCTGCAGGTGCGCCCGGCTGGACGCCAGAACGCCCCACACCGACGCCGGAGAAGGAGACCACCATGCTACCGGACAGCGATATCATGGAAGCGCTTCAAGACGAAGTGGCGACAGTCATGACCGCCTGGAAGATGAAGCCGGGCGTGTGGCAGCTCATTGGTACCGCTCCGGCGATGCAGGGAAGCGAGTCGCGCCCGATCTTGCAGATCGCGGCGGCACGCTATGTCGTCCGCAGGCAGCCACCCGACCTCACGGAGAACGATACACGCTTCCGGCATGCGTTCATGCGGCAACTCCTGGAGTCTGGGCTGCCGGTGCCGCCGCTACTGCCGCGTCCGGATGGCTCGACCTATGGCGTGGTCGAGGAAGGCATCTACGAGCTGCAAGGATGGCTCGACGGCGAGGAGTTCGTCACAGACGGCCCCATCAGCGATGCGCAGCTCGAAGCGGCGGCGAACATGCTCGGCCGGTTGCACCAGGCCTCGGCGGGTTTCGCCTGGCAGCCGCACTACTGGCCGGAAGAACGCTCCGGCTATGGGCTGTCACAGGCATACACCGAGCTCATCGCGCAATCGGCGGACAAAGAGATTTGGCCCGAGCGGGTGCGCAATGGGCTGCGGCACCTCGCGGACACGCTGCGCGAGCGGACTGCCACCGCGGCGGACGCTCTGGCCGTACAGCCGGGGCCGCCGATGCTGCATGTGCATGGCGACTTCCAGCCGCACAATCTGCGCTTTGGTCCCCGTGAGTTGCTGGCCGTCTTCGACTTCGATGCCAGTCATTATGATCAGCGGGTGATGGAGCTAGCGTACGCGCTGCTCTTCTTCGCGGGTGTGCGCTGGGATGAAGACTCGGGCGTGACACCTCCGCTCGTCGACGACGGCATGGACATTCTGCGGGCGCACGCGTTTCTCTCGGCCTACGGGAGCGAGGCGCCGCCAGCGGAGGACGAGGCGCGCATGCTCGCCGACGCGCTGATGCTGGTGTTCCCGGTCGTATTTGCCAACGGCGCCGCGGAAGACCTGGTGTTCCCCGAGGATTTCGAGGAACTCGTCGACGAGGAAGATGCCCTTAGCCGGCTGCAATGGGCCGAGAGCTTTCCCCTCTGGCTCGACCGCTACCGCGACACGCTGGCGCAGGCATGGGAGTCCGGAGCGACGAGGGCGAGCTGAGAGCGCTCGGTCCTTACAGACCCGCGACAAGGTGTTGCAGGAGCAGGCTCGTGGTTGCGAGGGTGAGCCATCCGAGCAGGCCAAGCACGATAGGGCGAGCGCCCGTGCGCACCATCGCGCGCAGATCGGCGGAGAGGCCGACACCGGCGAGCGCGACCACGATGAGGAACTGACCAACCGCGGGGAGCGTCTGCGGCCCGAGCATCCGGAAGGCGCCCAGGGTATTGAGCGCGCTCGCGGCGAGAAACCAGACAATAAACAGTGGGAATCCATGCAAGATGCCGCGTCGGTCGGGACGATCCTTCGCATGGCGCTGCTCGCGTGCGTAGAGCACGGCAAACACAAGGACGACGGGGATGATCATGACGGTGCGGGTGAGCTTGACGATGACCGCGTACGTGCCGGCCGCCGCACCGTAGATGTAGCCCGCTGCGACGACGGATGACGTATCGTTGATCGCCGTGCCCGCCCACAGGCCAAACGCGTGTTGGGAGAGCCCGAGCACATGGCCCAGCAGCGGAAAGAGCAGCACGCCGCCGATGTTGAACAGGAACACCGTCGAGATAGCGTAGGCGATCGCCTCCTGGTCAGCCTCGATCGCGGGGGCAAGCGCACCAATCGCCGACGCGCCGCAGATGCTGGTGCCGACGCTGATCAATCTGGTGAGGGTCCGCTCGATGTTGAGGAGGCGGCCGAGCGCCAGCATGACACAGAGCCCGACGACGAGCGTGCCGAGCATCACCACGAGCGACGAGCTGCCGGTGCGCCATACCTGAGCAAGACTGAGCCCGGTGCCCAGCAGGACGATAGAGAGTTGCAACACACGCTTCGTAGCGATGCGCACGCCCGGAAGCATGACCCGCGGCATGCCGAGAAGCTGGCGCACGCCGATTCCGAGCACGATGGCGAAGACGGCGGCGCCGACGACCGGCGCGAGACGCGCGAGCAGGGTCGCGACACTGGCGATGATCAGCGCCAAAAGCAAGCCGGGGGCGGCAGCCAAGGCGGAGCGCATACGCCGCGCCGGGCGTTCGCGTCCACTAGGGGAGGCGCCTCTCGCATCCTCTCCCAATGTTGGAAGTGTGGGAATCGCTTCGTCTGCCGGAAGCTCTTCCGGCGCGCTCATGCCGCGATCGTGTCGCATCTGTGCCCTCCTCCGCTGGCTTGGTCCCAAGGAGGGCTACAGCGCGGGTGACGGTCGTTACCATACGGAAATCAATTCAAGAGAGGCTGCGTGACTTCCTCATGCCAGCAGAGGCAGCACCTCGTTCTGCGCGGGCACGCCGGTGACCTCGATGCCGCCGGGCAGCAGGATCACATCCACCTCGGTACGCAGGCCCAGACCTTCGTGGGGAAGGTAGATGCCTGGCTCCATGCTCGTGACGGTGTTGGCCAGCAGTGGGCGGGTGTCGTGCGTCTCCAGGTTGTCGAGGTGCGCGCCGTTGCCGTGGACGCGCGTGCCAATGTTGTGGCCGGTGCGGTGGACGAACGCCGCGCCGTAGCCGGCTCCCGCGATCATTGCACGCACGGCGTCGTCGACCTCGTACCCCTCGACCCGCGTGCCCGACTCGAAGCGCTCGCGCAGCATCGAGACGCCGAGTTCGCGGGCGTCGCGAATGATGTCGAACAGGCTCGCGATGCGCGCGGGCACACGCTCGCCGATGAAGGTCATCCAGGTGTAGTCGGCGAAGATCGCGTCCGGGCCGTGCAGTGGCGCGCTGAAGTCGAGCAGCAGCAGATCGCCGCGCCGGACGGGCGAGTGGCGTTCGGCGGTGGGGCTGTAGTGGGGCGTGCCCGCGTTGCCGTTGACCGCGACGAGCGGCTTCTCGTCGTCGGGAACCTCCAGGCCCTCGGCGCGCATCAGGCGGGTGAACTCCTCCTGGATGCTGTACTCATTCAGCTCCGCGTTCGCACTGAACCGCTCGCGCATCCAGGCGAAGATGCCGTCGCGGGCGCGGAGCAGCGCGCGACCCGCCTCGCGATGCGACTCGATCTGCGCTGGCGTCAGCACCGCCTCGAAGCGCTGCGCGAAGTCGGCTGAGGAGACGACCTCAGGACCCAACGAGCGGATGAGCTCGACCGTGCCTGCATCCACCCACGAGCAGTAGGGGATCGCGTTCTCGGGCACGTACTCCATCGCGACACGGCGCGTTGGGCCGAGCAGCTCGGCCAGCACCTCGCGGTATTCCTGCCAGGTCTGGTAGACGCGCTGGCGTCCGGGCAGGCTGGCGAGCACGTGCGGCTCGACGGCGCTCACAAGCGCGGTAGGCTCGCCGTTGGCCGGGATGAAGTAGCACCAGCGGCGCGAGAAGAAGGAGAGCGGCGAGAGGCCGAGCACGCGATGCGCCACCGGATTCGAGCGGCGAAAGTCATAGAAGAGCCAGCCGTCGAGGCCCTGGTCGCGAACTGCCTGCTGAAGCGCTGCGATATCGGACATGCGCGTTCTCCTGTGTTGTGTACGTGGGTTAACAGTCCAAAGCCTGGTCACGGTGCAGGGATGGGCTGCACGCGCGGCGGATGGACACATGCCTCGAACGACGAGCGTAGCGCCGCGAACGACCCGCTCATCGCAGGCGCCCGGTCAATCGCGCGAGGTGGTTGGTGTTGAGCTCGACGGTGGCGTCGCCGACCTCAGGCACGCGCACGAAGACCGCGCGGCGCACCGCGTCGGCGACCTGGGCGGCACGCGCGACGGGCATCTGCGGGTCGACCTGAATGCTCAGCTCTACGAGAACGTCGCTCCCGTGCGCTCGACCTGTGACCGCCGAGACTGCGCGCACACCGTCGACCGAGGCCGCCGCCTCGCGCACCCGTTCGAGCAACGCCGGATCGAGGTTGTGGTCGAGCAGCTCGTTCACCGCGGTCGCGCCAATCCGAAAGGCAGTGTACAGCACGAGAACGGCAATCGCACAGCCTGCTAGACCATCGAGGCGGGGGAAGCCCAGCCGTGCGCCGATGACGCCGAAGACCACCGCCAGCGAGCTGAGCACGTCCGAGAAGCTGTCGCGTGCGTCGGCATTTAGCGCGGCGGACGAGACCTCACGTGCGATGGCGCCCTCGATGCGCACGACGACGAGCTTCGCGAGCAGCGTTCCAATCGCGATCCACAACGCGAGCAGGGACGGCTCAGGCGTGCCGACGATGAGCTTCTGCACCGATTGCCAGCCGAGCAGCACACCCGCCAGAGCCAACAAGAATGTCGAGCCGACTGCCGCGAGCACCTCCGCCCGGTCATGGCCGTAGGGGTGCGTCTCGTCCGCGGGGCGCCGGGAGTAGAAGAGCGAGGCAAGGGCCAATAGATTGCTGGCGAGGTCCGCCGCTGAGTGACCGGCGTCGGCCAGTAGGGCGGCGGAGCCAGAGATCACGCCTCCGACCGCTTTGACGATCACCAGCACGATGTTGACGCACAGGCCCAGCAAGGGACCACGCACGGCGGTCGCGAACCGCTCGGCGGCCGTGCGCTGCTGCGGTGGTATCGCGCCGTCGGTGGCAGCCGCATCCGTGCCGCTGACCTGCTCCGTACGCATGCCACGCCGGGAATCTCCGGTCTCGGCGGGCAAATCGGGACGAGGCGACGTTGGATGTCCCATACTGGACGAGGCTGCTCCTCTCGTGCTGGTGTGGCGCCGCGCGGGAAGCGGATTGGCGTATGTCTCCACCGTATCACCCTTCAGGTGAGCGGGCAAGACGTACGCGAGATCGCTGAGCAGCGGGAAGGTCGTGTAAATGATGCTCATGTGTTTCGTCGGAACAGGTGAGCGGCAACAGACCAATACTGCTGTTGGGCGCACGGGCGTGCGGGCGTAACGCGCGCCCGTAGCGTCTCTGACGAGGCGTGCGGGTCGTGTCTGGCTGTCTCACATGGCGAGAGAGCGCATTTGACGCCCATTGCTCTGTTTGGCACAATGTGGAGTACAATTCCTAGTCACAGGCTACCTCGCCAGGCTCGCGGTGTCTTGCTCGGGCCGGATGGTGCTCGAGTGTGGCTCCGGCTCGCGTGATGCTGTAGATCTGTATGCGGTTGGCGACGTCCAGAAAGGAGTGCGGCCATACGATGGCATCCGCGGACAGGCAAGACCCATCGGATGTCGGGCCGCGAGCACGAGTGAAACTGGAAGAACGGCCGTCTTTGTCGGTAGAAGACATCCGTGACGTCGCGAATCGCGTCATCGCGAATGTCGAACAGGTCATCATCGGCAAACAGGATGCCGTGCGCCTGACATTTATCGCGGTGCTATGTCGCGGGCATCTGTTGATCGAGGACGTTCCGGGAGTAGGCAAGACCGTCCTGACAAAGTCGATCGCGCGCTCAATCGGGTGTACGTTCAAGCGCATCCAGTTCACGCCGGATCTGCTGCCCAGCGATGTGACAGGCGTCTCGATGTATAACCAG
>CAYRVF010000017.1:0-51739 GCA_964427535.1 uncultured Ktedonobacterales bacterium | reverse complement strand
AGGCACGCCGCCAGCGTTTGTCCTGAGCCAGGATCAAACTCGCCGTCCAAGTTATTGCATGACCTTTCACAAGGCCATGATGCACTTGTACTTCGCCGAGCTTGTAATCGGCTGTATATTGCAAGGTTCAACTTCCCAAAGGCTGCCACGCGATGCATGACAGACCGAGAAGCCCGCTCCAGTTCGACGTCTTGCGACGTCACCTAGATGCGTTGACTACGCTGTACTGTTTCCCACTCTTCAGTTGTCAAGGTGCCCTCGGCGCGCTCTCGCGCACCGTCGCGGAAGCCTTCATCAGGCCTCAACGCGCTCACCGTGCATTGCCGCCGATTTTTGCGGCGACCCCCTTAGAATATCACGCTTTCGCATGACTGTCAAGAGGATCTTTCTCACTTCCGTGAGATTCGGCTCTGCATCGTCGCCCCGTGTCGAGGCGACTCACTCATCATATCACCCTGGCAGCGCCCTGTCAAGAGGAAATCCGAGATGTTTCTCAACTTTCTCGGTCGGCGGCGAACCGCCATTCCAGCCTGACCGGGGAGCCACTCGGAGCGAACTCGACGAGAGGTACCCAACGTTTCCGCTGAGCCCTGCAGCAGCGCCCCGTTTCGGGGCGACTCGATTATCATATCACGTTTCAGACACCATGTCAACCAGGAATCCCATCGTCTTTCGACGTGTCGTGGGAGACGGAAGCCCGCCGGCCCTGGCTCGACTGGATGACTCAAACGAGATCGACATCGGGGAGCATCGCCCAGTGTGAACACCGCGCGGTGCGTGTCTGCCGTATCTCCTATAACGCACCAGTATCGCGGTGCGCTACCGGGTAGTACTCCCGGGAGAAGTGGCTACCTACGCGAGGGATCGTGCTCGCCGTTACCGGCCGCAGCGGCGTCCCCTTCGCAGGCGCAAAGAGGAGTATGCCACACCACCTCAACCGTGTCAAGGCGTCCTGCGAGCCTCGCCGGAAAGTCCTGTTGAGCCGACTGATTCATCGGGCCTGGCGCGCCGTTACGGCGATGCGAGTTACCAGGGCCGCCGCGCGCGCCCGCAGCACGCCGACCGTACACACCAGCTCGCTCCGCAGCCGCAGCCGGTCGTGCCAGGTCAGCCAGAGCAGATAAACCAATGCCGGACCAAACGCTACACCCGCGCGATAGCCGAAGACCGGCAGCGAGACGAGGGGCAAAAAGGCGTAGAACGTCAGCACGCCAGCGGCGAGCAGCACTGTCACCCGCGTGAGCCGACCGTAGGGCAGCAGAGCGACGACGGCGACGAGCCACGTCACATACCACGGCCAGAACCATCCGCTCGCGATCATCACGTACCAGAGCAGTGCCCAGCCCCACGCGGCCAGCACACCATTCAGCGTGCGCGTGCGGCGGAACTCCCACAGCCAGAGCAACCCGAAGAGCACCAGCGCGCTGATTCGCAGCACTGTATCGACCGGCAGAATCACCTGTCGGTAGGGCACATGCCCCACCGCCTGCGCGATCGCCCGCGCGGGCCACTTCAACGCTTCGACGAGCGAATTGTCGAGCTTCTGCGCGGGCGGTGAGTAAAAGAGCGAGCCGAGCGTCGCGGGACCAGACCAGTACGGCAGCGCGGTCACCACCATCACAGCGCCGACCACGCCCAAGCGCCAGGCGAGGTCCCCGGCGATGCGCGGCCAGCGAACGCCCATGCGCCAGTGGGTGCGCGCGACCCAGGCGAAGTAGAACGGGAGCAGCGCCAGGGGCACGTACTTCGTCGCGATCGAGAGGCCAATCGCGACCAGCGCCGCGACCTCCCAGTGGCGCACGAGGAAGTACACGCCCAGCAACAAAAAGAACAACATGACCGCGTCGTTGTGTCCGCTGGCGCAAAACTCCAGCAGGCAGAGCGGATTCCAGGCATACAGCACGGTGCCGAAGAGGCGGCGGCGCGGGGCGATAACGCCGAGAATCAGCCAGATCAGCGCGGCATTGGCCAGATGCGCGGCCAACCCCAGCAACTTGAAAAGCAGCACATACGCGACCGCGCTGCCGCCCAGGGCGTTCGCCAGCAGCGAGATGCCGCCCGAGAGCATCAACCACACCGGGCCGTAGACCGACCGCGTGTCGCGCCAGTAGACGTGCAGCAGAAACGGATCATGCGAGAAGTGCGCCGGCACCGAGATCAGCGGATTGGCACCGTAGACCGCGCTGATGCGCCCATACAAGATGTAGCTATAGACGTCATCTGAGGGCAGCGAGGGGAGTATCACGAGCGTCAGCCCGAGCACAGCGGCGATGCAGAGCACGAGCCAGAGCAAACGCCGGCCAGCCTGGGTGAAACGCCGCGTGTACACGACCGCGAGCGCGGCCGCGCCGCTCGCGCCACCTGTCAGCACGGCGACGAGCAGCAGCTCAGGCCAGGCACTCGTGGGTCTGCCCGCCGCGGACACCTGATCTGTGCCGAACACGAGACGGCCCGGCCACAGCAGAACCGGCCAGGCGCGCGCGAGTGGCGAAGGGCTCTGCAACACCCTGCCGTTGGCGCAGACAGCGACCAGCCCAAGCAAGAACGCCTCGATCGCCACGGCGCTCCACAGCAGCGAGCGGACGGTTCGCTGAGACACGGATGACACACTGATCGGAGCCAGTTGGTCCTCCGGCGCTGCCCGGCGCATCTCAACTGAGTCCACTCGTGCACTCTCCTCATCCGTCCATCCGTCTCGACGCGTGCCACGACACGCCCGGCCGAAGCGGAGTCCGTGCGGTCACCCGGCAGAGAAGCGATGCCGCTAGCGCTGCGGCCACTGCTCTTGGCCGCCCTCGGGCCACCCTGGCTGGCGCGGATAGCCCGCCTGCCGCTCGCGCTCGGCAGGCTGTCCCTGGCCGCTGCCTGGCGGCATGCTCCCCGGCGGCATCGCCCGCGCGCCACGGGGGTCGCTTCCCGGCGCGTACGCTGGCCGCGGGGGACTTCCTTCCGCCCTCCCGTTATACTCCATCGGCGGATACGGAGCGGCCTCCCCAGGCGCCCATGCTTCGGGGGCGCGTTGGTTGCCAAACCGGCTCGAAGCGGGGGGAAATCCGTGTTGGAGTCCCGCTGCTGCCGGCCACTGCCGCGCACCGGCCTGGCTCGCGGGAGCCGAAGCTGGAGCGGGTGCCGCGCCCGACATCGCCCCCGATGGCTGGTAGAGTGGCGTGCCCACCGCCTGAGAGCCGTACGTTGCGGCGAGCCCATCGTCCTTCTTGGCCCGCGCGCGTGCCCAGATCGCCACCGCGAACGCTACCATGACGCCGAATTGCACAATCCCTACGCTAATACGGTCGAGCGTGCCGACGCTCTTCAGCCCAATGTACTGCGAAAGCGTCGCCGCCGCGCACAGAAAGCCCACCGAGAGCACCGGCCAGCGCCACACGCCGGCCCGGCGATCGTGCATCGTGCCGAACTCCCACACCAGCAGCGCGATGAACGGCTCCAGATAATAGTAGGGCCAAACGGTCTTACTCAACATCGGCACGGAGAGCATCGCCAGGGTGATCACCGCCCAGGCCTCCGGCCGGTACGCGCTCGCCCGCAGCCGTCTCGCCGCCAGTGCCGCGACCACCACGATAAACAGCAGCACCGTGTACTCGTCGAGCCGTCGCGCGCCCGCATCGAGCAGGTGGCGCAGCGAGCTGGCGGTGCCGCCATAGGCAAAGACGGCCCAGATGGAGTTGCTGCCGATGGGCGCGCCTCCCCGCCATGTGAGCAGCGAGTATTTCGTGTCAGTGGGATAGACGAGGAAGAACGGCGCCAGCCCGAGCAGCGTGATACCCACCGCCGGAATCGCGAAGCGTATCAGACCACGCCACTCACGACCGGCGAGCAGCAGCACGCCGATGCCCACGAACGGCATGATGGCGGTCGTGCGTGTCAGCACGGCCAGTGCTGCCAGTGCGCCGGCGAGCCATTCCTGCCGCCGCTGCAAGGCGAGCACCGAGCCGATCAGGAAGCACAACATCAGTGGCTGTTCGACGTGAAACCACGTGTTGTAGGTCTGCCACGTCAGCGGCGAGAGCGTCACCAGCATGTAGGCCAGCAACTGCTGCGTGCCTGATATCTCGGGGTAGATCGCGCGCAGTGCGCGTAACACGAGATAGCCGAGCAGCGGCACGAGCAGAATGAACGGCAGCGAGACGAACGTGATCTGCTCGCCATAGTTCGCGGCGAATCCGATTGCCTGCGCCAGCTTCAGCAGTGGCGCCATGAGGAAGATGCTGAGGGGCGGATTGTAGTTGGGGTACGCGCCACTCGCCCGCACCGCATAGATGTGCCAGGGATCGCCGCGCAGAATGTACTCGGCGGATTTGAAGAAGAAGTTGGTGAGGTCGCTGTCCGTCACCGAGACCACCGCGCGCGTGCCACGCACGATCGACGTCGCGCCCAGCAGAAGCGACGCGAGCGTCACCAGCGGGAATGCCCACCGCGCGACCCGAACGGGCACGCTCACGTGAGCCTGGATGTCAGGCTGCGATGCCACTGATGCGCTCCTCCCCTATCGAGCCGCGTGCGTCCTTTACAGCACAGAGCGAGCCGCTCGTGGGCGCCCTGCTCTCCACACTTCCCAGACGCACGCTTCGCATCCCAGACGACGAAGCGCGGGACAGGTCACCGATACACAATAACGAACATCACGCCACGCGGGCACGTCCTCTGCCCGCCTGTTCACCGTCGCATGTAGATCGCGTCGTACGCGGGATGACTACCACAACTGTGGTAAGCGATTCGCCAGCTCGCGCCGCCACGCCGCGGAGGCATCCGTCCGCCAGATCCGCAGGACGGCCACCGCGACGACCGCCGCGCCCAGCATCCAGACGCCCCACGATATCGAGTTCGGGCCTGGCGAGGTGAGCGTCGCGACGACCATAGGGAGACTGCGCTCCACCGACCGCACGAGGTTCGCCCAGTCGCCCGGACGCAGCAATGCGAACGCCACAAGCGCCAGCAGGGCGACGATTCCGGCGCGGATCGCGACCTCTCGCCGCTGAAGCGACGCGCGAGGCGTGACCGCCCGCCGGGCCTCATAGTCCGCCACCCGGAAGAGGATACGCTCGGTCAACTGCGGCGGCTCTTCCACCGCGGCGTCAGCCGCGAGTGAGTCGGCGATAGCCGTGAGCAACTGCAGATCGTGGCGGCACGACGTACACGTCGAGAGATGCTCTTCGACCGTGGTGAACTGCGAAGACGCCAACCGGCCATCGACGTACAGGTGCAGCAGCGGTGTGATGCGCGAACAGCTCATAGGTCGGCCTCCATACGGGTCTGCTCCCGTCTGCGCTCCAGCATGTGCCGCAGGCTCGCGCTCCACTCTGCCGAGAGCTCCCCCGCCTTCGCGATGCGTTCGCTGCCCGCACGGCCAATCTCCTCCAGACGCTCCTTCAAGAGCGACCGCGCGCGAAAAAGCTGCGTCTTCACCGTGCCAATGGGCACCCGCAGGATCTCAGCCATTTCCTCGTAGCTCAGCTCCTGTACGTGGCGCAACAGCAAGACCGACCGATATTTCGGCGGCAGATTGGCAATCTCGACCCGCACCGCGTCACGCAGCTCGCCCTCGGCGAGGCGTGCGTGCTCGTCGCTGACCAGGCGCTCCGGCGTGTGCTCGCGAGCCGACTGCGCGGCAAGCTCCGCCCGCGCCGACCGATCGCGCTGTTTCGTAATGGACGCCTTTAGACAGTAGTTGTAGGCGATGCGATAGAGCCAGGTGCCGAACCGAGCATCACCCCGGAAGGATTTGAGCGACTGCCAGGCGGAGAGAAAGACCTCTTGCGTCGCCTCACTCGCCTCGTCGGGATCATTCAGCATACGTACGGCGAGCGAGAACACCTGCCGCTGGTGGCGCCGGACCAGCGTGCCAAACGCCTCCTGATCACCCGCGCGCGCCAGGCCGACCAGCGCTATCTCTTCCTCAGCCAGCCGGTAGCTCGCCTCGGCGGAGGCGTCGCGAGGAACGACGCGATCATCTGTGCCGGCGAGTGGCACAGAGGTATGCAAGGACCATGAGTCCATCTCGGCTCCGAGCGAGTCGCGCCCGAAGAGATGCCGGGGAGTCATCGTTTCTCCATACGCGATACAGAAAAAGACGCGCGCCCGCCCAAGACGCGCTGGTGCGCAGGCGAGACGCCCGGTACGCCATATGCACCAGTATGGTACACCACGCGCAAAGAGACAAGGCGCGCGGGGAGTGGAGGAGGGTGAGGCCACCGGCGCCTTTGCGCTCGCGGGGGGCTGCTGCTATACTGTGTCGGGCGTGCTTGGGGCGCGGATAGGCTCCGTCAGCCCTGCATCCTTGCGGCTCTTCACTGACTACTTTTCTGCCTGAGAGGGTGCGCGACGCATGCGCGAGAATCCCCAAATCGCGATAGATGGACCTGCCGGTGTCGGCAAAAGCACGATCGGCGAGCGTGTTGCGCGCCGTCTGGGAATGCTGTACGTCGATACGGGAGCGTTTTACCGGGCACTTACACTGCTTGCGCTGCGTGCCGCCATCGATCCCGATGATGCCGAGGCGCTGACTCAGCTCGCGCGCAACGTGGCCATCCGCCTGACACCGCCGACGGTGAGCGACGGACGCCAATACACCGTGCTCGTCGATGGCAAAGACGTGACGTCCGAGCTGCGCACGCCCGCCGTCGAGGCCGCCGTCTCGCGCGTCTCCCGTCATCCCACCGTGCGCGCAACGCTCATCGAGCGGATGCGCGAGATGGCCGACGCGCTCTCGGTCGTCATGGTAGGGCGCGACATCGGCACGGTTGTGCTGCCCGAGGCCGACCTGAAGATCTGCCTGATGACCTCCATCGAGACACGCGCCCAGCGACGTTACAGCGACCTCGTGGCGCAGCTCGGCCCCGAGGCGCCCACGTTCGACGAGGTGCGCGACGAGATGGCGCGACGAGACGCGAAAGACGCCGCACAGATGCGTATCGCCTCCGACGCGGTGGTCATTCATAACGACGAGCTGGAGCCGGAAGAAACCGTAGGCCGTATCCTGGCGCTGCTCGAAGAGCGGCAGCGCGTCGAGCGCGACATCTCTGACGGCGGCGCGCAGCCAGTGGGGAAGTCGCCGGAGGTAGAGCCGTGAGCGCAGTCAAGGCCGAGAAGGACGTCCCGCTCAAACAGGTGCCGGACGGTCGTGGAGTGAAGTGGATCTACGCATTCTG
This sequence comes from uncultured Ktedonobacterales bacterium, assembly GCA_964427535.1. Taxonomy (GTDB): domain Bacteria; phylum Chloroflexota; class Ktedonobacteria; order Ktedonobacterales; family JADMIN01; genus CAYRVF01. The sequence continues at coordinate 44,573 of CAYRVF010000017.1, read as the reverse complement.
TCGCTTCATCGTGCGGGCCCTGATTCCGCTCGTCGCCAAGCTCCGCACGGAGGGCACCGAGACCATTCCGCGCACCGGCCCGGTCATCATGGTCAGCAACCACGTCGCCTGGCTCGACGTCCCGCTGGTCGCGGCGCCAGTCCGACGGCAAGTGCACATGATGGCCAAGATCGAGCTCTTCCGCATTCCCGTGCTGGGCACGCTCATGCGCTGGTTCGGCGCGTTCGCGGTGCGGCGTGGTGAGGGCGACCGCGAGTCGTTGCGCGTCGCCGAGCGCGTACTTGCCGACGGCGAGCTGCTCTTCATCTTCCCCGAGGGACACCGCAGCGGCACCGGTGTCCTCGGGCGGGCGCATCCCGGCGCCGCGCTTATCGCGCTGCGTGCCAACGTGCCCATCGTCCCCGTCGCCATCACGGGCACACAGAATGGGCTGCACGGCTTCCGTTACGGTCCGTTCGCGCCGCATGTACGCATCCGCTACGGCAAGCCGTTTATGCTGCCCGCGACAGAGGGCCGCCGCTCGCGAGATGCCCTCGCGCAGACCACCCGCAGACTGATGGAAGAGATCGCGGTCCTCCTTCCGCCCGAATATCGCGGCCAGTGGGACCCAGACAAAGCCGTTACCGCGCCCGCCGTGCCACCCGCCGAAATCGAGGCGGCTACCGAGGTGGCACAGGAGCCGAGCGCCCAGTAACCTGGTCAAATGACTATGCCAGCGCCTGCCAGAATGCCCGGGGCGCCTGCGTTGCAGATGCGATATCTCTACGTCGAGCACATGGACGTTGTGCTGGGGGGAAAGCGGTAAAGGGTGGTCAGGCGATGGCAATCTCGCGGTTCTACTGGGCGATCGACGGTGCGCTGGCGGGGTGCTCACGCCCCGGCAAAAGCGACTCTCGGCGGGGGCGCGGCGAGGGTGGATACACGCCGGAGGGTGACCCGGGGCTTGACGAAGACCTCGATTGGCTCCGCGACCAGGGCATCTCGGCGGTGCTCTCGCTGACCGAGACGCCGCTGCGGCCCGGCGCACTCGAAGCGCATGGCATGGCCGGGCTTCATCTGCCCATCCCCGATATGCAGGCCCCCACGCCGGCAGAGTTCGAGCGGGCGCTCACCTTCATCGACCAGCAGCGCGGGCAAGGCCACCGCGTCGCGGTCCATTGCCTGCAGGGCCAGGGGCGCACGGCCACGATTCTCGCGGCGTACCTCATCCGCGGCGGCATGACACACGACGACGCCGTCCGCGAGCTGCGCTCCATTTGCCCCGGCGCGATCGCCAGCGACCAGCAAGAACGCGCCCTGGCCACCTACGCCCGCCAGCGCGACTGGATTCTATAGGCAAGCCCCAAGAGTGATTTCGCGATACCACCGCAGAGAACTACTCACAACACCACAAGCCGGCACGACAAAAAAGCGACCCCTTCCCTCAAGGGAAGGGGGTGGGGGGGTTAGGTTTTGCCTTGCGATCTGACGGACTGTAGAGGAACGCCCGTTACGATTGCTCGCTGCCTGGCATTCGCGCAAAATCCACTTCCATTATACCCCGAGAGTGGCCTTGTGCGCATCGGCCTTTCCTACGATGCGCGCCCCCTCGCACATGAGACACACTAGGACGGTGTAGTCAGATTGTGCTCCGCGCCGGCAGGCAGTGTCCGAGACGCAAGGAGGTGCCGAGAATGTTTGCTCCGGGTGTGCAGGTAACCCTCTTTGCGTCGACCGACGACGGATATCTCATCGCGTTCGCCGCTTCACAGGCCGTCCGGCGGATCGTCGCGCAGGCCATCATCTCGCTCGACCCCTGGCAGCGCGTCTGGATTCCTGAGCTGCACGCGTGGTGGATCTCCGATGACGCGATCAGCCGTCTGGCCCGCTGGCTGCCCTCCGTCGCCGACGCGCTCGCCGCCTGGCATGCCCGCCCGGTGGACGTCAGCGACGAGGTGCGCCGCATCCAGGCCGAGGCGCTGAATCGCGCGCGCCGCAAGGTTGTCGTCCCACCCGAGATTGCCGAAGCCTACGCCAGTCTGGGCCTGCAGCCGGGCGCATCCGCCGAGGAAGTGGCGGCGGCACGGCGTGTTCTCGCGCGCCAGCACCACCCCGATACCGGGGGCGATCACACCCGCATGGTCGCCATCAATAGCGCCGCCGATAAGGTCACGAAGTGGCTCGTGCAGGCGCGGTAGCGCGGACCTCTCCCCTTCCCCCCTCCCCGTAGTGGGGAGGGGTCGCTGCCCCACCGGATACGTGGAAGGGCTTAGTTCGTAGTGCCTGTCACGTCACGCTACACGCCTGCAGCGTACTCCTCCTGGAGCGGGCGGATGATCTCGGAGGCTAGCCAGTGGGCGATGCCGTCAGGATACGGTGGCGTGAGAGTGAGCACCAGGTGTGTGGCACCTACATCGATGAGTGGTCGCAGCGCATCCCTCACCGCACCGGGGTTGGCGTAATCGACGCGCGTCTGCACCGAGCGCTCGATCTCAGACGGGTCACGGCCAATCGCGCGGCAGTGCTCGTCGAGCACCTGGCTCTTATGCGCGAGGACCTCAGCGGGGCCTCCGGGCATGTTCCAGATGTTGGCGTATTGCGCAACAACCCGCAGCGTCAGTTGCTCGCCGCCGCCACCGATGACGAACGGCGGGTACGGCTTCTGAATGGGCTTGGGCTCACACCGCGCCTCATGCACCTGGTAGTATCGTCCCTCGAAAGTTGGCGCGGTCTCGGTCCACATGCGCCGGATGATCTCGCATGCCTCCCCCAAACGGCGTATGCGCTCGCCGGTGCTGTATAATTGTATGCCGTACGAGGTATGCTCTAGCTCGTTCCATCCGGCACCGATGCCGAAGTCGAGCCGACCGTGCGAAATGTGATCGGCAGTGACGCCGATATTGGCGAGCACGGTCGGGTGCCGGTACGTGTTGCCTGTCACCATCAGACCGAGACGCAGGCGCTCAGTCCGCGCCGCGAGCGCGCCAAGCAGGGTCCAGCCTTCGAAGATGGGGCCAGTCGGATCAGGGCCGAGCGGCATGAAATGGTCGAAGAGCCACGCGTGCTCCAGCTCAGGAACAGCGTCGGCCTCACGCCACACCCGCACCAGCTCATCATATGCGGTGAACTGTGGAGACGTCTTAAACCCAAACCGTAACGCTCGCCGCGCGGCCATTCTATGCGATCTTTCACTGTGGACGCTCGCCTTTGCACGGTCAGCATAACACAGACAGCGGGCACACATCTTGAAGATTGAGACGGGTTTGTGACAACCGACTAGCCAGAGCATGCTATTATCGCGGTATCGTGGAAGATCACGCGGCGCGCACTCTGGCCAGTGCGAAAGCAAAGCACGATTCCATTTGAGGCCCGCAAACGGGCATACACGGCATCTGGAAGGGAAAGCGGCATGACAGTTGACACAGGGCGCTCCGGGATCGCGGTCGCGACAGCCGAGGGCATGGAACGCTTTTATGGGCTTGCGAAGCGCCAGGCCTGGGACGTCCGGCAGCTCTCATGGGACACAATCGAGCCCGTGCCGGAAGGACGTGGATCGGCCGAGAAGAAAGCACGCCGGCACGCGATGTGGCGGTCCGTGGTCACGCAGCAACTGCAAGCGGACGACCTTGCCGTGCAGGTCTCGGTGCAGCTTCTGACGACCGCCTCAGACACCGAAGCGCGCATGTATTACTCCACGATGGTCCAGGACGAGGCGCGCCACTACGAAGCCTGGACGAAGCTTGTCAATATGGTCGGTGGGCCAGGCGAGCCTGACCCCTATCTCAACCGCCTCGGCGACCTGACGATGAAGGTCGACACCATCGAGGAGAAGATCTGGCTGCTGCAGGTGGCCTATGAGGGACTGGTGATTCCGCGCTTCCACCAGATCGCGGCCGCCGCGCCAGGAACCATCCTCGCGGAAATCTGCACGCGCCTGGCCATCGACGACGGCATCCACCACGGCGCGGGCGTCTGCTACGAGAAGCTGCTGCTCGACCGCTCCACCGCCAAGACCCGCCGCAGCATCGAGCGCCTCACCAAAGAGATGTGGCCGATGTTCGTCGAGCACCTGCTCTGGCGTCCGCGGGAGCGCGCCTGGGCCACGGCGTCGATGCACACCCGCGACGTGCAGCTCGTGAACGCGCACCGCGAGGAAGTGCTCGAGATGGGCCGCGAGTTCGGCATGGACCTCGACCTGAACTATTAGCTGTCTGAGGACCTGCCCCTCCCCAACCCCTCCCCCGGCCGACGCCGGGAGAGGGGCTTTTTTGTACCCGCGAACCTCTCGCCCGCGCCCCTAGCCGGAGAGAAGTCCCCACTCGCCTGTTGGTCCGCCGTATCGTGGTACCTTTTGGCGCTCCAGCCGCCCTTTCGCGGAGTTACCTGCCGCCCTGTGTTATGCTAGCCGCGACTCAGCCATGCGGCTTGCTGTCTGCGCTGGGACGGATGTTCCAGCGGACATCGCGAGCGGACGGACGAAAGGTCGGAGGGTCTCTTGACGGGTTCCGACGGGCGCATCGAAGAGATCTCACGCGCGGCCGAAGCGCTAATCGCTGGGCCGCCCGACTTTCTGCGCGCATTTCCGGGCGACGAGAACGGGTTCCGCCAGCAGCGGCGTTCTATCGTCATCGCGTCGCTGCGCGACCAGGAGATGCAAGGGCGTGTCGGCGTCTCCGTGGATGAGCTGGCCTCCGACCTCGAATCTGTGCTGCTGCATCGCAACCAGCCCGTACCCGACGATCCGCGCGCCGACGTAGTCGAGATTCTGCGCCAGCTCGAAGGCTGGCAGGCGGTCGATGGCGGCCTCGCGCCCGACCGGGCCGAGCGCGACGGTCTGCGCCGCCGGGTCGAGCGCGACTACGCCCTCGCCCGGCCGATGCGCGTCTTCCTGCCGCAGTGGGACGAAGTGCAGCGCGCGCTGCGCCGTCGCTACATCAGCCTCAGCGCCAACTACTTCGCGCAGGCGATCGCCGCACTCGATACGCTGCTCGCCGAGCTGGGCTACGAAGACACCGACCCGCTGCGCTGCCACAGCGCGTGGCAATCACTGCGGCAGGCGCTCCACGGCATCAACACCGAATCACGCGACTTCGCCCGTGAGTTGCGTTCCCTGCGGGTCGATGGCAACCATCCCGAGCAGCTCGCCGACATTGCCGACCGGCTCGGCATCCTGCACGAAAAGTTCTTCCGCGTGGCATCCGAGGGCGCCGCGAAGGTCCGCGAACGGCTGGAACAGCTCCGCGACGAGCGTCACGACGGCGAGAACGTCGCCCAGCTCAAGCAGGCATTGCGGATACGTGAAGAGGAGTGGAGCGTAGGCCTCGGCGAGACCGAGCAAGAGCGGCAAGAGCGGCTCGATACCATCGAGCGCGACGTCGAGCGCGAGCTAGACATCTTCGAGCGCTTCATGATGGATTCGGGACCCGGCTCGTGGCGCGAGGGCGCGAAAGTCATCAGCCTGGCGCTGGTCGATCTCACCGAGCGCATCCATGCTGCCATCTCGCTGCGCCTGCAGCAGACACAGGCGGTCTCGGCGCTGCTCCGCCGGGCGCAGGCGCTCGCCGAGGGCGGCGACGAGCAGGTACAGTCCGCGCGCCGCTATCTGTGGGATGCCTCGGGTGCGGTACGGCTGTTGATGTGGGTGCAGAGTCCGCCATCTAGCGAAGAGGGTGTGATACTGGAACGCTGGCTCGAACACCGGGGCGGTTCGCCGCTGCCCCTCGTCGACGAGGACATCTGGCAGAAGTCGATTCGCCCGCGCCACCGCGCCGCGCCGCCTCCGCCGCCACCTGCCCTGGTCACGCCGGAGAACTGGGACCCCGGCGAAGACCTCGCGCTCAAAGAGCAAGAGGAAGCTCGCCAGCGTCTGGTCGAAAAGCTGATCGCGGCCGGATCGGCGGCGGGTCTGGGCCAGCTTGAATCGCTCGCCGAGCTGCGCCTGCTCGCCTCATTCCTCTGGCTGCCGCGCGATAGTGCGCCGCTGCGACGGCTCGGTCTGCGCATTCAGGCGCCCGGCGCGGGCATGGCGCGTCTCGCGGTGCTGCGCGGCCCCGGCTTCGAGGTGGAGCTGGACAACTATCGCTTCACCGCCACGAATGCCGCACGGCAAGAGCTGGCCGAGAAGCAGCGCCGGGGCTCTGAGGCGGCCGCCCAGCTCAGCGCGATCGCCAACGGCGAGGACGAGGCGACGCAGCGCCTGCCGCGCATGGCGGCGTCCGGCGAGCGTGTGCCCGTGCCTGTCGGCGCGCGCGGCTACGCGCTGGAAGGCGGCGACGATGGCGGCTTCGTCACGACGCCACTGCCAGCGGTGACGCTCGGCCAGTCGTCGCACCGGCCCTCCGTCCCGGCTCCGGCGGCGCAGCAGACGTGGTCGAACCCCGACGGCGCGCTGCCGACACGCCCGCTGCCCGAATCCGCACCCCATCCGACCCAACCACTCGATTCGGCGTTCGCTACCACGCCGCTCGCGCCCGCGCACGCCGACCCGGCCTACGGCAAGCAAGAGCCTCAGCGCCAGCAGCCTGAACAGGCAGGCAACTCGAAGAGATTGTGGCCGCTCTCGGGCGTGTTCGGACGCCGGGGCGGACATCAGCCGCAGCAGGGACGCGAGTAGCAGGCGCGGATCGCCGCAGAGAGACAGACCCGGAGAAGCCCTATGGCAACCTACCCAGGACAGCGAGAGCAAGAGGTCGCCCGCCGCGTGCGCCGCATGCTGCTCGAACAAAGCGCAGTGCTGCAGGAGGAATCCCCTGAGGAGTTCCTCTGGATTACGCAGCACCATACGACCGAGCAGCAATTTTTCGAGGACGAGGTGGGCGCGCGGCTGGAGCTGCGCCTGGGCCGTTGGGCGCGCCTCTACTGGCCGACGCCGCCGCGCCAGCGTGACCTGCTCATCTCCGATATTTTCGAGCTGACGGCGCGCAAACAGACCGCCTACGCCTGCCTGATTCGCGCCTATCGCAGCGTGCGGCTGTTGGAGGTGGGCGAGTCGGCCAGCGTCTTCCGCTTCTCCGAGCTGTTCCGCTATGTCGCGGAGGAGGGGCAGCGGCTTTCGCCGTGGCTCAGCTTCGACGAGACCGTCATCAACGAGGCGCTGGTCACGCGCGGCGAGGCCGACGCCGAAGACGACGAGGAGCTGCTCGAAACGGCGGGCGCCACGGCGGCTTCCAAAGGGCGCAGGCGCGTCAACAGCGTCGCCCGCAGCGAGGCTTCGCGCCGGACTGCCGCGCCGGTGATCCGCTCCAGTGCGGCGCAACGCGTGCGCATGAATCAGCGGGCGTTCTATCAGGCGTTCGCGGCCTTCGAGCGACACCGGCTGCTGCGCCGCATCGGCGCCGACGACCGGCAACGTCCCGACGAGCGCTATCGCCTGGACGAGCGCGACTTCAGCGGCATCTACGAATTCACCGATCTCATCGACCGCTTCCTACCACCCGCGGGCCTCGTCACCTACGACGACCTGCGCGAGGCCGACGAGACACCTTCGGGCGAGGACGAGGCATGAGCGCGAGAGCGAACACGCCAGGGCGTGCGGTAATCCGGCGCATCCGGCTGATCAACTGGCACGGCCACGAGATCGCGAGCTTCGAGCTGATGGGCGATATGCTCGCGATGATCGGCGAGAACGGCTCGGGCAAGTCGCTCGTGCTCGACGCTATCGACTGGGCGCTCTTCCCCGCGCCGAATAAGGCCTTCAATGCCGCTGCGCGCGAGGGCGGTCGCGTTGGCCGGCGCACGCTCAGCAACACCATCTTGTTCTTCGACCCGCACGGCATCGAGCGCCCCGACAAGGGCTACCGACGGCAGCGCACGGTGGGCTACGCCGCCGTCGAGGTGGAGCACGAGGGCGAGGGGCGCTGGGTCTACGGCTCCGCGGCCTCGGCGACGCCCCACGCGGCGCATCCGTGGTACTACGCGCTGCCCGCCACGCTCGACGCCGTCGCCTTTCTGGAGACGACGGCGCAGGGGCAGGTGCCACTGCAAATGCCGGAGTTCCGCGCGCGCAACGAGACGCTCGCCAACAACGTCGGCGCCATCTTCAACGCCAGCCAGGCGGAGGACTACAACCGCCTTATCGCGCGACGCCTGCTCAACATCGAGGGGGCCGACTGGCAGCGCCGCTACGACGCGCTCTACGACGTGCTGCACCGCATGCTCGGCCTGAAGGTGGACGACGCGCTCATCTCCGACCCTAGCGGCGTCGTGCGCCAGTTCCTGCCCATCGTCGACCGGCCCCATCTGGAGCGGCTCGTCGAAGGCTTGGAGGGCATCCAGCGCATCCACCGCGACATCGAGGAGTACGCCAAGCTACGCGCGACCCTTGAGGGCGTCGTCACCGCGCGGAGCAAGTATCACGAGGCCGTGCTGAACCATGCCGCGCTCTCGTGGCTGCGTGCCTCCTGGGCCAACGACGACGCGGCCGATGGCGTCACTAAAGCCGCCGACGCGCTCCACAAAGCCGAGTCCGCCGCGCGCCAGACCGAGGCCGATGAGGAGCAGGCCTACGCCGAGGAGAGCGGCATCCGCCGCGAGCTGGACGCGCTGCAGCAACTCCACCAGGGCGAGGTGGTGCAGGCCGTCGCGCAGGCCAACGAGGCGCTGACCTCCGCCCAGCACGAGCAGGACCGCGCCACCCGCGAGCTGCGCCAGGCCGACGAGCGGCTGCGGCGCGCGGAGTCAGAGGTGTCGTCCGCGCGGCACTCGCTCGACAGCGAGGAATCGAGCGCGCAAGAACGCCTGCGTGATCTGCGTGAGCGGGCGAGCCGTGCGCTGGGCGCGATTCCGACGGGCCTCAACGACGCTTGGGAGACAATGCTGAGCCGCGTCGGCGATCAGGCATCGGCCGACGCGCTGCATGCCGCATGGGTGCGTGTCGATGCCGACATCGCCGCCCTCGACATCCATGCCAACCGCATCGCTGAGGCATCGAAGGCGAGCGCCGCGGCCCAGCAGGCGGAGCGCGACGCCCGCTCGCAGCGCGAGGCCGCCGTCCGCGCGCTTCAGACGGCCCGGCAAGCCATCTGGACCCGCTGGGACGCCATGCTCAAGCGCTGGCCCGAGGGCCTAGGCCGCACGCCGAACGGCGAGCCGAGCACGATGGCGCTGCCGCCACTGGTGGACTCCTGCCAGCAGGAGCTCGACGCCACGCACAAACAGGTCTACGACGCCAGCGCCCGCGCCGCGCGAATAGAGGTGAAGATTGCCGAGGCCGAGGCGCGCCTCGTCGCCATCGAGCGGGAAATCAGCCAGACGCAGACGGAGCCGGTGCCGCCGCTGTCCCCCGAGCGCGAGCGTGCGCTGCAGCGTGTGCAGTCGGTCGACCGCAGCGCGTCACCGCTCTACCGCCATCTCGATCTCGCGCGTGAGGGGCTACCGTGGGCCGAGGCCATCGAAGGGCTGCTCGATCACCTCGACGTGCTCACGCTGCTCACGTTGCAGTCGCCCATCGAGCAGGCGCGCGCCGCCGTCGGCACGGAGTCGGACTGGCACGTGCTGCTGCCCGGAAACGGCAATGGCAAGGCCGGCCGTGGCTCGCTTGCCTCCGTGCTGGAGACGAGCGCTCCCGACGTGCGCCGCCACCTGGATACGCTCTTCGGCGGCTGTGTGCTGGCTCAGGAGCCGCAGCGCAATGGGGACTACCTCTGCCCCGACGGTCGCTACCGATTCGAGGGCGTCGCCGGAACCGTGCGCCTGCACAAGCGCTCCGAGGCGCTGATCGGCGTCGTGCGGCGGCAGGCGGCGGCGGCGGCCCGGCGTGAGGAGCTGCAGCGCGAGCAGGCGCAGGTACACGCCGAGGCGCAGGCGCTTCGCGAAGACATGCGGGCCGAGCGCGCCGCCGCCGCTGAGGCGGAGAATCGGGTGCGCGCGCTCTCCGAGGTCACGCACATGCTCGACGAGATCGAGCAGCGGCGGGGCGAGCTGCGCGCGCTCCGCGAGGCCGAAGACACCGCCGCCGTCCGGCTGGCGACGACGGGCCGCGAGGTCGAAGACACCGCCGCCGACGAGGAAGACGCCCGCATGCGCTGGGCCGACGCGACGCAGCCATACCCCGCGCTCGCCGATCCCGCGCTGCTCGCCCGCGCGCGCATCGAGCTCGCGAATGCGGTCGCCGACGCGTTCTCGCGTGCCAGTGAAGCCCGCAACCGGCTCGGCAACTTGCAAACGCGCCTGCGCTCGACCGAGAGCACACACAGCGCTGAACGCGAAGCATTTGGCATGGCACGCGCGCGCATGGATCAGGTCGAGCAGGCAGTCCTCGAAGCGCAGCGGCTGCTGAACGCGGCCCGCTCCGCGCTCCGCGAGGCCGGCCTGGAGAACGTCGAGAACCGCATCACACACCTGCAGGGGCAGCTCAAAGCGGCGGAGGAACGCGCCCGCCAGGCGGGCGTAGCCAAGGGCATCGCGCTGCACCAGCTCGAATCGGCGCGTGCCGAGCATGCCTCACGTGCTACAGCGGCGGAGCGCGCCAGGCAGCAGATCGGCGAGCGCAACACGGCGTTCGGGGCGTTGCTTGCGGCGGTTGGCGACAGCCTGAACCTGCCCGCGAACGAGGTCGACGACCCGGTGCGCTACGCCCGGCAGCTCACGAAAGGTCGCGAGAGCCGCAACCGCTTGGATGACGACCTGCCACGCGCGTTCAGCGCCGCCGAGCGCGAACAGGAGGGCTTCCTGCTCGCCGTCGCCGAATATCAGGCGCTGGTGGGTGCCGACGACCGCTTTGGCCTGCGCGCGCCCGCCAAGAAAGAGATGTCGCTTGCTCCACAGGGCTGGTTGCTCGACGTCGCGCCGCGCCTCGAAGGCACGCACGATGTGCGCCTGCTGCTCACCTTCCTCAACGGCTCCATCGAGCAGTTGCAGCAGACGCTCTCGCAGCGCGTGACGCGTGTCGTGCGCGACATCATCCTCGGCGAGGTCATCACGCACCTCGTCGATCAGATCACGCGCGCGCAGGGCATTATCGCCGGACTCAACGAGCGGCTGGCGACGGCGCGATTCTTCGCGCGCAATACGCGGTTCTCGCTCAAGCTGTCGGTACGCCTCAACCGCCATCCCGACATCCCGTTCGATCACGTGGCCGTCGCGACCGCGCTGCTGGAGCACGGCCGGGCAATGCCGGCGGGTGTGCAGGGTCAGCTCACGACGGTCTTCGCCGAATGGCTCGACGAGCAGATGCGCGGGCAGGCGCAGCCCTCGGTGGAGGCGCTGGTGGAGCATCTGGACTACCGCCGCTGGGTGGACATCTCGCTGCTGCACTGCGACGACCTCGACCCGAACATCCGCCCCTGGGATAGCGCGGTCTCGGGCTTCGGCAGCGGCGGCGAGCAGCGTGTGCCGGTGTATGTGCTGCTGCTCACGGCGGCGGCGATGCAGTTCGCCGTCTCGAACGCGCCGCTGCGCCTGCTCATGCACGACGAAGCCTTCGCCAAGATGGACCAGCGCAACGCCGACCTCGTGGTGCGGTTCGCCCAGCAGCTCGGCATGGGACTCGTCATCGCCAGCCCCAACCTCGACCTCTTCGCCGAGGGTGTGGGCTACGCGACGGCGTACCGGCTGCGTCAGCTTCCCAGCGGCCAGATCGCGCGTGAGGCGCTGCACCTGCGCGCCGCCCCCGAGCCAGACGAGCCGGAAACTGACTCCGTGATCCCAGCGGGCGTTCGTCGCACTCTGGAAGGGTAAGCGCTCGCGCACCGGACCGTGTCTGCCGCCACATCCCTTCCGGTTGATTGCCACCACTCCGGCACGGTATAGTCAGCACATGAATACTCAGTCGCTGAGTAGGCTGTGTTTGGAGTGGAGGATGGCATGATCGGTCGTGTATTCGCGCCCCTCGCATGCTCGCGTCCCCTTCGCACCACACCCCGATTCCCTGGGCTTGGCGCTGTGCTGCTGCTCGTATTGGCGGTGCTCGCCGGATGCGGCAGCTCCTCGACGGCGACCGGCACGAGCGCGCAAAAGCCCAAAGGCACCGTCAACGTCGCGTATGCCGGCTCATTGGTCGACGTCATGGAGCATAAGATTGGGCCTGCGTTCCAGACCAGCAGCGGCTACACCTATCAGGGCAAGGGCGCGGGCTCGACCGCGCTCGCCAACCAGATCAAGAGCAAGCTGATCGCGCCCGACGTCTTCATCAGCGCATCCGCCAAAGCCAATGAATCGCTGATGGGCGCGGACAACGGCAACGTCGTCCAGTGGTATGCGCCGTTCGCCTCGACGGCGATGGTGATCGGCTACAGCCCCAAGAGCGCGTTCGCCTCACAGTTCCAGTCGGCGGCGTCGGGCGGCACGCCGTGGTACACGGTGCTGGAGCAGCCAGGCGTTCGCCTTGGACGCACCGACCCTGCGCTCGACCCCAAAGGCGTGAACACCATCTACACGATGGAGCTGGCCGAGTCATATTACGCGCAGCCCAGCCTGGCGCAGAAGATCCTCGGCGGCAACACGAACCAGGCGCAAATCTTCCCGGAAGAAGACCTCGTCGCGCGCCTCAGCGCCGGGCAACTCGACGCCGGATTCTTCTACCTCAACGAAGTGAAGTCCGCGAACTTGCCGTACATCGCACTGCCGAACCAGATCAACCTGAGCGATCCAGCGCTGAAATCCACCTACGCCGCCGTCACGTACACCGATAGCAAGGGCGTCACGTCGCATGGCGCGCCGGTGCTCTACACCATCACCATCCCCTCCACCGTGAAGGATGAGGCTGGCGCCGAGGCGTTCGTGCGCTATATGCTCACTGGCAACGGGCAGGCGGTCCTGCGCGACGCGGGCGTGCAGACGCTGACGCCGACGGTCTCTGGCAGCAAAGCGGCCATTCCATCCTGGCTGAGCGACGTCTTCAAGTAGAGAGAGCGGGCCATGCAGGCTGAGCGGATCGCGGCAAGCAAGGGCAAGGCGGTGTCCGGGCGTCGCGCTGATGCAGGGCACGTCCTTCTGTGGGTGCTGGCGGCTGTCGCGTTCGTCTACCTCGTCTTGCCGCTCGCCAACCTGCTCGTCGTCGAGCCGTGGGGTGTGTTGCCCGCTACCCTCGCGGACTCCACGGCGATCTCGGCCCTCGGCACCTCGGTGCTGGGGGCAACGATCTCCACCGCGCTCATCGCCGTCTTCGGCATCCCGCTGGCATACGTCCTCGCGCGCGCGCGCTTTCGCCTGCGCTGGCTGGTGACGCTGCTGGTCTACGTTCCGCTCGTCTTCCCGGCGGTCGTCAGCGGCATCGTGCAATTGCTCGTCTACGGACCTTACGGTCCTCTCGGCGGGCCGTTCGCGCGGGCCGGGCTGGAGCTCGACACCACCTTCGCGGGCGTCGTGCTGGCACAGACGTTCGTCGCCGCGCCATTCGCCATCGTCGCCTCGCGCGCCGCGTTCGAGGCCATCGACCCCGCCACCGAGCAGGTCGCCCGCACCCTCGGCGCCCCTCGCTCGCGCGTCTTCTGGACGATCAGCCTGCCCCAGGCACTGGGCGGCGTAATCGCCGGGTTGATTCTCACCTGGCTGCGGGCGATGGGCGAGTTCGGCGCGACGGCGGTGCTCGCCTACCATCCATACACGCTGCCGGTCTACATCTACGTCCAACTCACCGGGCTGGGCCTGCCCGCCGCGCTGCCGCTGGCGCTGCTCTCTCTAGGGGCGAGTGTGGTCGCGATAGGCGCGGCGATCTTCGCGGCGACGCGCCGTCCGATGCGAAGGGGGCGACCGTGAGCGGCGAGATGACCGGCCTTCATGTTCGTGCGGAGCTGCAGCGCGAGGCGTTCGCGTTGCGGGCGGAGTTCAGCGCGCCATGCGGGCTCACTGTGCTCTTCGGGCCGTCTGGCGCGGGCAAGTCGCTCACCCTGCAGGCCATCGCCGGACTCGCGCCCATCACCGGCGGGCACATCGCGCTCGACGGACGCATCCTGGCCGACACCGAGAAAGGCATCACGCTGCCGCCGAACGCGCGGCGAGTGGGCTACGTGCCGCAGTCCTACGCGCTCTTCCCGCACCTCACCGTCGCGGGCAACATCGGCTACGGGCTGCCCAGCGGCAGGCGCGGCTTCGCGTTCGGCCACACGCGCCAGCGCGAGGCGATGCGACAACGCATCGCGGAGCTACTCGACCTCGTCCACCTCGCTGGATTCGAGAATCGCTGGCCGGGCGAGCTCTCCGGCGGCGAGGCGCAACGGATCGCGCTCGCGCGGGCGCTGGCGATCGCGCCAGATGCGCTGCTGCTCGACGAGCCATTCAGCGCGCTCGATGCCCCGGTGCGCGAGGCGCTGCGCGAGAACCTGCGTGGCATCGTCGCGGCGAGCAACATCCCGGTGGTGATGGTGACGCACGATCTCGCCGAGGCGCGAGCGCTGGCCGACCGGCTGGTCGTGCTGGTGGACGGCAAGGTGCTGGCGGAGGGGCCAGTGGGCGACGTGCTCGCCACACCGCCTACAGCCGATACGGCGCGCCTGCTCGGATGGCGCAACATCATTCCGGCCGTCATGGGACCTGGCGGTGACGGAGCGGCCGAGGCCGAGCTGCGCGGCGGCCAGCGCGTTCGTGTGCCGGGTGCCTCGGGGAACGTTGGCGCGGTGCAACTCGCTCTGCACGCCGACCTGATTGCGCTAGACAATCCCAACCATTCGGAAGGACGCGCACAGGCGCTCGCAGACCACGGCGGCGGACATGCCACGCTGCACGGCGTCGTCGTCTCGTGTACTGACGCGGGTGCCTATCGCTCGGTGCGGCTGGCGCTCAACCGCGAGGCCGAGCCAGGCGAGGTGCTCACGGTCACGTGCTCACCGCGCGAGTGGGCCGCGCTCGACCTCGCGCCCGGTATGCAAGCGACACTCCGCATACCACCCGAGGCCATGCGCCTCCTGCCCGTGTAAGCGATGCACCAAATGCATCATAGAGCTGTCCAGCAGCCTGTAGGGTACCCATCCACCTAGCGGCCTGCCTCAGTGCCCCTTCCCTTGGGGGAAGGGGGGAGGCGGTGAGGTTCCGCAGGCGAAGGTTCTGCCGAAAGAAGGCCCAGACATGCCGAATGCACGCGCCACGAACAGAGTTGAGGGCATCACTGCCGGCGAGCACACACCCGCCGAGTACGCGCTGCTGGGGCTGCTGCGCGATGGTCCCGCCCACGGTTACCGGCTGGCCGAAGCGTTCGACCCAGACGGGCGGCTTGGCCTGATCGTGCGTCTCAAGATGAGTCAAATGTATGCCTACCTGCACAAGCTGGAGCGGCTCGGCTGGCTCTCGGCGCATGACGAGCCAACGGAGCCGGGGCGCTCGCGGCGTATCTTCACCCTCACGCCCGCCGGAGTACGCGCATTCGACTCTTGGCTGGCCTCACCGGTCGCGGCGACACGCGAGGTGCGGCTCGACTTCATGCTCAAGCTGGCCTTTCTGCTGCCCTCCTCATCCGAGGCCGCGAATGCGCTGCTCGCCCGTCAACGCGCCGCGACACAGACCTGGCTTGAACATCTGCGCCAGCAGTCCAGTGCCCGCGAACGTGCGAATGGTCCCGCCGACGTCGGGCTGCTGGTGCTGCGTCATCGCATCCGTCAGTCGGAGGCAACGCTTGTCTGGCTCGACGAGATCGGCGCGAAATGAGGCCCCCCGCACTTGCATCACCTAGCCCGTCCGGCGCGATATCCCCTACCTTGGCTGTATGTCCGGCCGCGAGTGATATACTATCGCCGAATTGGCCCTACACCAGACGAGCGCGCAGGCCGCTAGTGCCTTCCCGTGCGAACAGGGCGCGAAACGTACGAGCAAAGCGACAGGGGAAGGGGTGGACCATGCCAGTCTGTTCTTCGTGTGGACAACCGGTGAGGTCGGGCGACGAGTTTTGCCAGACCTGCGGCCAGCATGTCGGCGGCCGCGACGAGCCTGCGCTGGGCGTCGCGCATATGAGCGCACTGTCGGCTGCGGGCGGAGGCACCCCGAATACCAGCACACCGACGGCGCTTGGCCGGTTGCTTGTCCGGCACCTCCCGCCGGAGGACCAGCCCGACGCGGAGCCAGGCGAACTGCACGAGTTCGCGCTCGACGGGCGCAACGTCGCCATCGGGCGCTCGCCATCGTGCGATATCGTGCTCGACGGCGACCAGCTCGTTTCCCGCCGCCACGCGCTCTTGCGCTATGACGGACAGCACTTCACCATCGTGGATCTGGGCAGCAGCAACGGCACGTACGTCAACGGCACCGAGATTCGCGAGACCACGCCACTCGCCGAAGGCGACCGCATTCTGCTCGGCGAGCACGAGCTGCAATTCTCCACCGAACCGGCCAGCCCATCGGCGTCTTTCGCGGGTGCGCGGCCGGGCCCCGTCGGCTCACCGTCCCCCGCGACCGCCGCGTCGGCCTCGATTCCGCGCGCCTCCCGCGATTTGAATGACCTTCCTCCGGCGGACCAGCCGGAGCGGGAGGAGGGAGCGACCGCGGAGGTTCCGGCAGTCGTGCTCGACGCGCCGCAAACCCCAGCCGGAGCGGATGACGAGCTCGCCGAGACGCAGGCCGACGTCGCGCCAGAGGCCGCCGTCCAGCTTCCCGATGAACCCTATGTGGAGCGGGTCACCTCCGTCTCGCAGCCACTGACGGGCCGCCACTCCTCAGCGGAGGTGACGGCGCTGAGCAACCAGCTCCGCCAGCTTGCCGAGGCCAGCGAGCTGATCGCCCAGCGAGCCGAGTCTGAGGCGCGACTGGCGGAGCAGCGTGGCGGCATGCTGCAAGAGGCATACGACCGACTCTCGGCCATCGTCAGCGGGCTGCACGACACGGCCGCCGAGGTCGCATCCAAGGAAGAAGAATCGCGTGGGCCAGAAAACATCGACGAGCTGATCACCACCGCGCGTCAGGCGTCCGAGAATCCGCGCCACCTGGACTACCTCTCCAGCCTGGGCGCGCGCGCCGGAGAAATCGCCGACGCGCTCGAGCGGCAGCGCCAGCGGCCAGCGCGACCGGCCATTCCCGACGATGCCCTCGCCGCGCTCGACCAGCTCGTGACCTGGCTCGAGCGACAGACACAGAGCGAGGAGTAGCACGCCGAGGGTATCCGGGCACTGAGATGCCGTGGGCGCGCGGAGCGAGTCGCGGACGGGGAACTGGACGGGATATGGGCATGACAGGCGAGCGCGAGTACGATGTCGTCGTAATCGGTGCGGGGCTGGGAGGGCTGCTCTCGGCAGCGCAGTTTCTGCGACGGGGACAGCGTGTCGTGGTCGTCGAGCGCCTGTCGCATCCCGGCGGGCGTTTCACCGCGAAGACGTTTCAGGGCGCGCAGGTAAGCACCGGGGCGGTGCATATGCTGCCCTTCGGCACCAACGGCGAGCTCGCGGCCATGCTGCGCGCGCTGGGAGTGCCGCACCACATCGCCGACTCTGAGGTCTTCGCCTCGTTTCACGTCCGTGGCCGGCAGTATGTCTGTAAGTCGGTGCTCCAGCTCGCCCAAGTGTTCGGAGCGCGGCAGTTCACGCAGTTCGTGCGACTCGGCTATGAGATGCTGCTGCGCCCGCCGCGCCCCAACGAGCGCACACAGACCTACCGGCAGTGGCTCGACGCCCGCATCTCGCGCACGTCCTCGCCCGAGCTGTATGCGTACTTCGAGCGCATCTGCCACTTCGCGCTAAGCGTCGATCTCGACGACGTCGCCTACCCTGAGATTGTCGAGACGACGAAGAACATGTTTCGCTACGGCGCACCGGGTATCGTGGAGGGCGGCTGCGCGGCGCTCACCGGCGAGCTGGAGCGCCGCATCGTCGCGCAGGGCGGCGAGCTGCGGCTGCAACACGATGTCGTCGCCATCGAGCGCGACCAGCGGACAGCGACGGGCGTGCGCGTTAGAGACAAGCGCACCGGCGAGGAGATCGTCCTCCGCGCGCCGCTGATAATCAGCAACATCGGCCCGCGCGCGACGGAGCGCCTGATCTCTGCCGAGGAGCCCGCTGAAGCGGCCGCTGTGACCGCCACCCGCTCTGACGCGCGCGCTCTGGTGTCACCGGTGTTCCCTCCGCGCGCCGACCGACAAGACCCCGGAAGCGTTGCCGCCCTCCACAGTAGAGGCGGAGAGAGCGACACGCGTCCGCTGCGCGAGGCAAGCGGACTCAAGGTGCATCTGCTCAGCGAGGAGTCCTTCATTCCGCATCGCGGCATCCTCTACTGCCTGGACACCGAGCGCATCGCGGGCGTCGTGCAGCCGTCCAACAGCGACCGGCGGCTCGCTCCGCCGGGGAAACACCTGCTCATCACACACCAACTCATGCGCGGCGACGACGTGAACGCCGAACGCGAAGCTGCCCGCGCCGATCTGCGGCGGCTTTTCGGCGAGCGGTTCGGCACGACCGTCCAGATTCTGACGATGAGCCAGTATCGCGGCGAGTGGCCAGTCAATCGCGCCATGCAGGGCGAAGACGTCTCTCCGCACACGCCGCTCGATGGCCTCTACCTCGTCGGCGACGCGGTCAAACCCTCCGGCTATCTCATGGTGGAGGGCGTGGCCCAGAGCGTCAACAGCCTGCTCGACACGCTCGATGATCCCGCCGTGCGGTCCGCCATGAAGCACGACGAGGGCACGTTGGCCCCCGTTCCGCATACGCCGCCCAAGCCCGCCAACCGCCGCGCGTTCCACTGGCTCATCGCGCCGCCTCCTCCGCACCCTGGCTCATAGCGCGCCCCATTCGACCGGCTCCTTGTGGCACGCGCCCTGCATAAGACCTGGCAATAGCGCGCGCTTATCCGCTTGAGCACACGCACGTGTGGCAGGATGCTGAGGCGGTGTCCGCTGACGACATGAGAGTCGCGGGGGCAGGAGATAGAAGGAATACTCCGCCGGATGATGTGTGCGTGGGTTGGGAGGGACCCAGCGTGTGGCAGGATACGAACAACAGGGCATCAGGTGCGCCGGAGACATTTGACGAAGTTGAACAGTTACGCGTGGCACTGGCGGCGGCCGAGGACCGTGCCCGTCAGGCTGAGCAACGGATTGCCGCACTGGAGCGAACGCGCGAAGACGAGCAACGGCAAGCCTCCGCGCGGATGCGGTCGCTGGCGCTGGCTGAGGCAAACCGCCGCGTGGGCGAGCTGATGTCCATCTCAAGCCACGAGCTGCGTACACCCCTCACCAGCGTGAAGGCCAGCGTCCAGCTCGTCGAGCGCAGGCTCCAGCGGCTCGCCGACGAGAACGCCAGTGCGGAGGCAACGGCGCCAGATCTTGCCAGCGAGATCGCGTCGAATCGCACGCTGTTGCGGCGCGCCGAAGACCAGATCAACGTGCTCAACCGGCTCGTCGGCGACCTGCTCGACGCGACGCGGGTGGAGACGGGGACGCTGGAGCTGCGCCGATCGTCCTGCGACCTGGCGATTATCGTCCATACCGCCATCAAGAAGTTGCGCGCCGCGGCCCCGACGCGCACCATCACGCCGCCAGACATCCAGATCGCCGTCACTGTGCTGGTAGATAGCAACCGCATCGAACAGGTCGTCACCCACTACCTCTCCAACGCCCTGAAATATTCGGCGGATGACAGGCCAATCGTCGTCGAGCTGCGGGTAGAGTCCGACACCGCGCGGGTGAGCGTGAGCGACGACGGGTACGGCATCCCGGAGGAAGAGCTCGAGCGCGTCTGGGAGCGCTTCTACCGCGTCCCCAAGGCGGTTGTCGGCAGTGGGTCTGGCGCGGGTCTTGGCTTGGGTCTCTATCTCTGCAAAGCTTTCATCGAAAGGCACAGCGGCCAGGTAGGGGTCGAAAGCACCGTCGGAAGAGGCTCAACCTTCTGGTTCACACTGCCGCTGCACGCGGTCTGACACTGCCCGCCCCATGCATCCGCCGTGCTGCCAATCTTCTGGCCAGAACCCGGCGCTCACCCGCCTGCCGCGCTCGCATTCGACACTCTGGATGAGCTTCTGCTGAGCAGGCTAGCGCACCTCATGCATCTGGTGTACACTGGGCTTCCTACAGGCGGGCTGGGCTTGAGTGCGCTGGAATGGCAGGGAGGGGCGGCATGCCAGAAACCCCGTCCACGCGTCGCGTGTTTGTCAGCCACTCGCACAGCGATAACGAGTTTTCGCGCCGTCTCGTCCGCACGCTGCTCGATGCCGGACTCGACGTCTGGTACGACGAGAACAACCTCGGCGCGGGATTCCTGGGCGCGAACATCGAGCGCGAGCTGCTGGCGGCTGATACCTACATTCTCGTCCTCTCGCCAGCCGCCGTCTCGTCACAGTGGGTGCGGAGCGAATGGTACGCGGCGTGGGAGCTGCTGCGCGAGGGGAAGATCAGCATCTTCGTCCCAGTCGTGCTAGAACCGTGTGAGGTTCCCCTCCTGCTTCGCGGGCTGAACCGAGTTGATTTCAGTTCGCAGCCGTTCGAGACGGCGATCGGACACCTGCTCAAGCTCCTCGGCGTGTCACCTCGGGCACACCAACTTTCATCACCAGCAGAGGCAGCCATTCCCACACACTGGGAAGAAGCGATGCACGTCCGCGCGCATATGCGCGGCTGCTACTGCCTGGGTTGGGCACCCGATGGCAGCTTGCTGGCCTCCGGCTCCTACGACCGCACCATCGGCCTCTGGAACCCCACCACGCTCCAGCAGGTGCGCACGCTCACCGGCCACAACGGCGGGGTCGATGCTGTCGCATGGGCGCCGACGGGCAGAGTGCTCGCCTCGGCGTCGCTCAGCACGGGCATTCGCCTGTGGGATGCGGCAACCGGCGGGCAATCCGGCGTGTTACAGGGGCATACCGACGCCGTCTCCGATCTCGCATGGTCGCCCGATGGATCCGCGCTGGCCTCGGCCTCCGCCGACCTGACGGTGCGTGTGTGGGACGTCGCCAGCGGCACCTGCCGGATGATCGTGCGTGGGCACGGTGGGCCGGTCACCAGCGTCGACTGGTCACCCGATGGCCGGTGGATTGGCTCGACCGCGCGCGACGCACGCATCCGCATCTGGGATGCGGCATCGGGCGCGCAGGTGCAGGAGCTCACCGGCCACGAAGGCGTCGCCTATTGTGTGCGCTGGTCGCCCAATGGCAACATGCTCGCCTCATCCGGGCACACCACGGTGCGGCTCTGGGATGCCACACACGGCGACGAGTTGGCGGTGCTGAAAGGGCACACAGGCCATGTGCTGCGCGTCGCCTGGCGGCCCGATGGAGCACTGTTGGCATCCAGCTCGGCCGACCGTGTGGTGCGACTGTGGGATGTGCGGGGGCGCACGTCTGCCGCGATCCTGGGCGGACACACCGATTGGGTGCATGGCGTCACATGGTCGCCAGATGGACACACGCTGGCGACCTGCGGCGGCCTGCAAGACGGCACGATCCGGCTCTGGGTCGGTCGCTAATACCAGCTTTACAGGGGATGATGGGCGCTCAGTGCGACGCGCGGCTGTGCTCCGGGCGCTCGCCATGTCGCGAGATGTTCAGCAGGATGCCGACCGCCGCGAGCGAGGTGACGAGCGACGAGCCGCCGAAGCTTACGAACGGCAGTGGCACGCCCGAGAAGGGGATGGCATCCACCACCGAGCCGATGTTGATGATCGCCTGCAACACCAGCCAGATTGTCAGCCCGCAGGCGAGCAGCGCGCCAAACGCATCTGGCGCGGACCGGCTCGTGCGCATGCCACGCCATGCCAGCGCGGCAAAGAGCGCCAGAATCGTCGCGCACCCCAGCAGCCCCAGTTCCTCGCCCGTCACGGCGAAGATGGAATCAGTGAACGGATTGGGCAGATAGCCCGCCTTCGCCACGCTGGCGCCCAGGCCATGTCCGGTGATGCCCCCGGATCCAAGCGAGACCAACCCCTGGCAGAGTTGGTACGAAGCCACCTCACCACAGTGTGGTGGCAGCGGATTGAGGAAGGCCGCCACCCGGGCTCGCCGGAAGCTCGACCCAAACGAGACGGCGACCGCTCCAAGCGCGCCTGCTCCGAGCATCACGCCGACCTGCTGCAGCGCCGCCCCCGCGATGAAGAAGACGCCGCACGACATGCCCGCGAGCACGAGCGTGGTGCCGAGGTCATTCTGCAGCAGTACCAGCCCCAGCACCGCCCCGACGAGCATGGCGAACGGAAGAAAACCGTAGACGGCCGACGCGATCTCGTCCCCTTTACGCGGCAGCCAGTCCGCGAGGTAGATCGCGAGCGCGAGCTTGGCCAGCTCACTCGGCTGGATGGAGATGCCCACGTAGAGCCAGCGTTGCGCGCCGTAGATGGTGCGTCCGTGTGCCAGCACGACCAGCAGCAACGCCAGACTGACGAGCATGCCCGGAAACGCGACCCGACGCCAGACGTGATAGTCGACCCGTGCGCATGCCACGAGCGCCACGACGCCGAGCACGGCCCAGAGCGCCTGCCGCCGGAACCAGTAGCTCGGGTCACCGGGAACCGCGAGCTGACTCGCGCTATAGACCATGATGAGGCCGACGAACAGCAGCGCCGCGACGCAGACCAGCAGCGGGTAATCGAGCAGGGCGCGACGGCGGCTGGCCGCGAGCCGTTCCGAGAGCGGCGAGACCATCCCGATGGGCGCGACGGCGTCCGACGACGGCGACAGCTCAATTCCAGCCGCCAAATCGCTCTGGCTAGGCCATGTCCGCCGCCCACGCGCCTGGAATCCGCCCGCTCGGCGCTCGGTAGGGCGCTGCCTCGTGCCGCGCGCGGAGTATCGCGCCGCCTCCATCTGCCACACGTCCCCCGCTCCTTCTCCGCGCATCCGCACACCAGGCGCACGTCTCTAACGCACGCGCGATGCCAGGTCGTCGGTTTCGGTGCGGCGGGTGGATTGAGGAGGAGGCACAGACGATTTCACGTCGTCGCCGTACGTGACGAGATCTAGCTGCGCGGCTCCGACGGACGCGCGCACTCCGCTGGGATGCGCTCCGGCCGGCCGAGGGGCCGCTGCTCACGGTCGCGCTTGAGCTTATGCTTGCCGGGCGTGTTGCGATAGCGCAGGCGCTCGACGGGCCGGCCGCCTTGCAGGTGCTCGCGTACGATCTCGTCTACGTCATCGGGCTGGACGCCCCAGTACCAGACCGTGTCGGGGTAGATGACGATCATCGGACCATAGCCGCATTGGTCGAGACATCCGGCGTGGTTGATGCGCACCCGGCCGGTCAGCCCGGCCTCTTTCACCGCTTTTTTGAGGCGGGCATGCACGCCCAACCCATCACCATCCAGCGTGGCGCACCAGTCACCGCCGGTGCAGACGAAGACATGCCGCTCGAAGATCGCATCCGTGACGTCCTCACCTGAGGAGTTCACGACATTCTGAGATTCCAGTGCCAAAGGTTGTGCTCCCACACGCGAACGGACTCCGCGCTACCCGAGCCGCAAGCGCCCACTTCCCGTTCGCCTCTGCACGTAGAGTACGCCATGAGGTATGTGCGCCGCCATCAAAAACAGCCTGAGTGACCAACGACGCTGTTGGCCGCTCAGGCTGCGGTTGTGCTCTCGGCGAGAGAGGCCAGTGGCTACTTCGCTGGCGCCGCTGTGTGCCGGTAGGTGAACAGGTGATGCGCCGTAAAGTTATAGAACGTTGCCAGAATGAGCGCTAGCGCCTGCGCAACGACAGCTTCCGTATCACGAGACTTTATGACGCCGATGGAATGCAGGGCGACACTGAATGCGGTAAACAGTATGAACGTCACCGCGATACCGCTCAGACTGGTCAGGTGGAAGCGCAAGCATCGCGCGCCCCAGGACCGGTTATGCCCCGACATATGCCGGAATGTGAAGTAATCGTTCGGGATGAAATTCGCGAGGATCGAGACCTCGTACGCGACTGCCTGCGCGAAAATGATGTGTAGCGTCTGGTCGTGCGGCCATGCGACACTATGCACCAGAAATCCGAAGACGATGAGGTTGACGAGCGCCGCCGTGCCACCGATGACGAGATATGTGAACAGCCGCTGGAAGATGCCTGCTTTGCCGCCGGAGACGGTGTCGACGAGATCAAGCGCGCGATTCACCAGCGCCCAGCGCGTCGGATGATAGCTGATGCCGCGCGGAGTCGTGGGCACCACCTGTGGGTCGCGCCCCGCGCCCGGCTGTGAGACTGTTACCTCATCCTCCTGGGCCATCTGCTTTGCCATGAGTCCTCCGCTCCAACCAGTCTGGAGCCACCAACTAGATGCGCGCTCGCGCCAATATCCCTGCGCCGCGCTGTCTGTGCGTACGTACCTTCCACGCGCTCCGCCGCACATTCCGGGAGAGACGCATGGGAGCGACAGCACCCTCGACGTTCGTATTGCTGCGATTGGCGATACGCCGTGTGCCTGAGCGCAGCTCAGTACGACGACTGCCTCACATGTAGGTAACGCGCGAGCGCACCCATGCGGCACGACGAGCGAGGGAAGTCCTTTTCTTTCAGTGTACCGAGCCTCGGCGGCTGATGCACGCACACGCATCCATGACGAGGTGTGCTCAGGTGCACGTCCTTTCCAGTCTCGGCGTGCGATCGTACACGACTAATACGCGATGGGGTACGCGCATGTCGCATTCCAGATGGCCCGGACTGTCTTGTGCGGTGGACAGCGGACGAGGCATGCCTCGCCTACAACGCCGAGCAGGCGTACGGCCACGTGTACAATAGAACGTCACATCAGGCGAAGGCCAGCGCGAGAGCGGGTCCGGCGTCCTTGTTGGGTACGTCTTCGAGCTCGGCGGTGAAGGGGTACTCAGCGGGCCCCCAGAGTTCCAGACCGAGCGCGATACAGCGCATGCGATCGACTTCATCCACGAGATCGCTCTCCTCGCTCTCGCTCGCCTCAGGCGTGCCGCCGCTCTCGTGCTCCTCCCACCATCCGGGCCGCAGCACAACGCGCGCGAAATCGTCCGGCTGCGTGCCCGCGGGCATCAGGTCGGCGAAGCGCTCGGGATGCCCGCGCTCGGTCTCGGGATCGGTGATGAGGCCGACATCCGGCGCCTCGCCCGCCACCTCAGGGCTGTCGGTATCGGCATCTTCACCCGACTGAGCCGAAAAGTACGTCGGGTCGCTCAGATACGAGTCGATCTGCGCGCCGTCGCGCGTCACACGGTAGCCCGAGACCGCCTCGCCATAGACGAAGATGGTGAATACCGTCGCCCCTCCAAGCAGGCGCGAGAGCTCCTGATCCAGCCCGACCGTCCGGTTGCCCAGCTCGAGCAGTGGTGTCCAGCCGGAATCCGCCTTTGGACGCAGGATCAGATAGCGATAGCTCGCCTCAAGCGCGGGATCGGCCGCGCGGGCAAGGACCGCCGAGTATGTCCCTTCGACGCGCAACACACGTGACCGCTCCTCACGCTCGAAGACCTGCTCCAGCGCGCGCTCGACGGCCTCCGGCGCCCGCCCCTGGATATGAAAGATCGTCGTCGCGATGCTCATCATGTCTCCTTTTCGCGTCATCACTCGGCCCGTTGCCGCTTATCCTCCATGAGAGAGCCTGGGACGTACTACCGTCCGCCCCGGCCTAGCCAGTCACCGAGGCGGAGCGGAGCACGAAGCCTGCAGTGCTTCCTTGCGATCCACTACTTGCTGCGACGTATGCGTTCAGCGCGCGCCGATTCATCCTGCGAGTCCCACATGAGGCTAAATACGACGGCCCGTTCGCCCAGGTCGAAATGCTCCCTCGCCGAGCGTCCCCACTCATCGACGAAGGCCCGCGCCCCACGCGCGCAACATCCGACGTACGACTCCCAGCTTGACGTCTCGCAGCGCTCCTCGTAATGACTGGTACCGAGCCACCAAATTGAGCCGTCCTCGATTGGACTCCATAGCTCCACGCCTATGACGGCCAGCCGCGAGGATTCCAGCCAGTCGATGACCCTCCGCGCGTCATCCGCCGTAAACGCCATCTCTCCGAGGTAGATGCGCGCCGCGCCACGCAACTCGCCCGGCAGATCGTGCAGCTCCCACGCCGTCCAGATCGCCGCGGATGCCAGCCGGCCCGCCTCGCGCGCCCCCTGCCGATTACTGCGCTCGGCAACCTTCACCGCGGTCTGCGCGATGTCTGGCGGGAGATTGGCAACGTCGCGCGCCACGAGAATCGCCAGCCGCGCCGCCTGGACCGAAGAGAGGTCCGGCGCCTCGCGCCCGAGCACATCACCCACGCGCCGGGCAAGCTCTCTGGCCTCCTCATTGGCCTGCGACTGGCTCATCGCGCCTTCCCTTTCACTCCCGCCCCCCTCCACGAGCGCGCATCTCCCGCTATGTACACCTCGTTCGTCAGCGCCCGAGTGCAAGCCAGGCGAGGAATGCAGCGCACGGAATCCATGCGCCGAGCACGACGCCTCGAAGCGTGACCACACGGTACGACACGTGCGGCAAGCCGGTCAACAACAGCGGCAGCGCGCCGGCCACCAGGCCCTCGAAGAGTACGACGTAAAGGGGGGTGTGCCCAATCGGGCGGACCTGCGCGTAATGCCACCAGCGGGCGGAGTACGCCAGCTCTTCGTACAGCGGAATGTTGAGCGCGCCCCACAGCGCCGTCAAGAGCATCGCCAGCCAGAGCGGCGCGAGACCGCGAAGCCGCCATGCCAGGTAGCCGATCTGCGACAGCACGACCATCCACGACACCGGCATATAGACCGGCGACGCCCACAACATCGGCTCATGCGGCGGATAGAACAGCGAGTGAACCACATACTCGCCGGAGAAGTCGGTCGCGAGCTCCAGCACGCCAGCAATCGCTGCGAAGAGCAGCAGCCGTGTCAGCAGCGGACGCCACATGGGCCGCACGAGCAAGAGGCACAGATATAACGCCGAGATCAGATACGTCGGGATGGCCGTGCGCCACCCGGCAGCCAGCCGCGCCGAGAGCGCCACGCCGCCAACCAGCAGCACGAGCGATCCCAGCATCGCGAGGTCGAGCGTGGTGACCCGGCGCGCGCCAAGCGCATCGGTCGACAGCCGGTCGGGGGCGGGCAGCCTGCCTGTGTCGGTGCCTACGTGTGAAACCGTCATTACCGATCGTCTCTTTTCAGTCCACCTCGGCCGTGCTATGCTGGCTCCACTCCATCCGCTGCAGCGGAATTTGCCGTTTGCCCCAGTTGGCCGCGGGGCGGCGCGCCACCCACACGCTGCACATGTACACAATAGCGCACGCGCTGTGAGTCCGCACGGGTTAGACTCACGGCGCGGGGAAGTCCAGAGAGGCGCTATGGCAGGTTATGCG
Source organism: uncultured Ktedonobacterales bacterium (assembly GCA_964427535.1). Lineage (GTDB taxonomy): Bacteria > Chloroflexota > Ktedonobacteria > Ktedonobacterales > JADMIN01 > CAYRVF01. The sequence continues at coordinate 17,482 of CAYRVF010000017.1, read as the reverse complement.
CGACCGCGCCGTCCCACGCTCTGCCAAATCGACCTGGCGAGGCCGCCACATCCCCATGTGGTGTCGCTCTCGCGCACGTATGTCGCCGAGTACTACCGCTTTCAGACCTATACGGGCGTGTGGAACGGCTGGTATGCGAACGCGGGGAGCGCGCCCAACCTGACTCCGGTGGGCCTACAGGCGCGTACGGCCGAGCTGGAGCGGTGGGAGGCGCGGCTGCGCGAGGCGTCCGCACGCTTTGGAGTCGCTGAGGCCGACGAGGGGCCGCCGACGGCCGAGTCACTCGAGCTGGCGACACTGGAACACGCGCGCCGTGCGGGCATCTTTCGCATGCAGACGCTGCGGCGGCACCATACCAATCCGTCGGTCTTCGCGACGGCGATCGACGTCTCGGTCTACTTCAACCGCCCGTTCGCCCCTCCTCGTGAGCGCCTGGCGCTCGTCACACGGTATCTGCGCGATCTGCCCGAGATGCTGGCGGGCGTGTCGGCGCTGCTCGGCGGTGTCTATGGTCGCTCGTTGGTAGCGTCGGCGGTCGCCCTCTACACGCAGTTGCTGGCCTACTACAGTGGCGAGATGCGGCTCGCGGGCGTAGCGATGGCCGCGACCTCCGACGAGCGCGAGGGCTTCCTGCGGGTGGCGGAGCAGGCCACATGCGCGCTCGCGGCCTTTCTGACGCGTATCCGACGGCTCCCCTCCTGCCCGGACGGCGAATCCGTGCTCGGCGCCGACCAGCTTCAGTCGATGCTGGCGACCCTCGAAGGAGTGACCACGCCGCTCGACGCACTACGGGCCGTGGGAGCGACCGACTTGCGGCGCAACGCCGCGCAGGCGCGGTTGCTCAGCGTAGCGGCGGACAGGGCACCGATGCGGGCCGTCTTCGCCGAGCTCGACACCATGTTCCCCGCCACGGAGGAGGTGCCCGACACCGCGCGGCGCATGCTGGCGGCGTTGCACCGTCTGGTCGCCGAGCGCGAGCTGTTTGCCCAGGCACCGCCACTCGCATCCTGCCAGGTCCGTGCAACACCGCAGTACGTTCCCGCAGGGACGGCGGTGCTCGAAGGCGCGGGGCTGTTCGATGCCCCAGATGTGCCAGCGTACCTGTACCTCACCTTGCCTCGGGCGAACGCGACGCCGGCGGCACGTGACGCGCGTCTGGCCACGCTCACGCCCTGGGCGCTCTGGAACACCCTCGCGCATGAGGTCTTCCCCGGCCACCACCTGCAGCGCTGGCATCTCGCGCGGCATCCGTCGTATGCCGTACGCGCCTTTCCGTCCTACGCCGCACTCGAAGGCTGGGCGCACTACGCCGAAGAACTGGTGATGGCGGGCGACACGGGTTCCAACGAAGACACGCGCCGCTACACGCTGGCGCATCTGCGCATGGCGATCTTGCGCGACTGCCGCTACGTGATCGCGCTCGACCTGCACAGCGGACGCATGTCGCTCGACGACGCGGCCGCCTTCGTCACGCGCTGGACGGGCTTTTCCAGGAGCCGCGCCCGGCAGGAGGCACTGCGCGCGCTCGCCGATCCCGGCTATCTCGTCTATACGCTCGGCAAGCTGGTATTGCGTGAACTGCGCGACGACCGTGCTCACGCGCACGGCACTGAGTATTCACTCTCACGCTTCCACGAGACGCTGCTCGCGCTCGGCGCGCCACCGCTGCCGTTACTCATGCGGGCGATGTCTGGGCGGAGCGAGCTGCCGCTGGGGCTGTCGTAGCCGGGCGGTACGATGCGCCGGGTGGCGTCACTCATCCAGGTGCTGCTCCTCCAGATCGAGGTCGTATTCGAGGCGGCGCAGCACGCCGTCGTCGATTTTGCCCCGATTGCGCAGCAAGATGAGCTTCGCACGCTGTGCCCGCAACACGCTCTGCCGCACCTGGCGCAGCGCTGGCGAGTTCTCGCGCACCTGATCGAGTGAGACACCGTCTGGCGACACGCTCAGGTCGGCGAGCTGCATCTCGTACCGCGTGCGCTCGCGTGTGACCGCGTCCGGATTGAGCCCGTCGTCCATCGACAGCTCGTCGAGCTGGGTGAGAGCGGCCTCCGTCAGGGCACGCCGCGCGAGCAGCGTCTCCCGCGCCTCCGTATTGTCAGTCTGAATGCCGAGCGCGTGAATCAATGGCTCCAGCGTCAGCCCCTGGCCGATGAGTGTGCCGAGAATGACGCCAAACGTGAGGAAGATCAGGAGGTTCCGCGAGGGGAACGGAGCGCCACTGGCCAGCGTTACCGGCAGAGCGAGCGCGGCCGCCAGCGAGACGCCCCCGCGCATCCCCGACCACCCGAGAATCAGCGCTTCAGCCCGCGTAAACGTAGGCGTAGAGATCACGTGCAAGCGTGCGAGCGCCCGTAACCCCGGCGTCGCGAGGAATATCCAGCCCAACCGAACGATGATGACGGTCGCGGTCACAATCACGGCCGACCAGACGAGCATGCCTGGCGACTCATGTCCGAGACTGTTGAGAATCGCGTGAAGCTGCAGGCCAACCAGAATAAACAGCAGCCCGTTGAGCACGAAGACGAGCACGTTCCAGAACGAATCGGCCCGGAGCCGCGTGTTGGCCGAGAAGAATGTGGAGGACTGGCGCGAGAGATACAACCCCGCCGCGAGTACGGCGAGCACGCCCGACAGACCGAACAGGTCAGCAAGCAGGTACGCCGCAAACGGCGTTAGGAGCGTTATCGTGATTTCGCGGGTAGCGTCATCGAGGTGGCGATGCAGCCAGGCCACCGGCCACGCCACCACCAGCCCGATGAGGATGCCGCCAATCCCTGAGAGCACGAATTGAAATCCCGCCTGCCAGAGCGTAAACGTCCCGCTGACGACGGCCGCGACAGCGAAGCGATAGGTCACCAGCCCGGTCGCGTCGTTGACCATGCTCTCGCCTTCGATCACCGTCACAAGGCGGCGGGCGACGCCGAGCCGCTGGACCGTCGCGCTAGCCGCCACGGCATCGGTCGGTGAGACGAGCGCCCCGAGCACAAACGCGACGGCCCACGGAATCCCGAGCATGAAATGCCCGATAGCGGCAACGATGGTCGTGGTCGCGAGTACCAACCCGATGGCGAGCACGAGAATCGAGCGCACATTTGCATGGAAGTCACGCCAGGAGGTGAACCATGCCGACGAGTAGATGAGCGGCGGCAGAAACACAAAGAGGACGAGCTGGGGATCGAGCGTGATACTCGGCAGGCCAGGAACATACCCCAGCAGCAGTCCCCCTGTGACGAGCAGCACCGCGTAGGGCACACGCACCCAGTTGGCGATGCTTGCCAGCACAACCACCGCCACGAGCAGCACGAAGACGACAAGGAAGGCGTTGTAGACCATCTGGCGAATCCCTCGCCACTCTGTGCGGACATACTAGTCAGGAGACGCGACAGCTCGTGTTGGCAGCCGTTGTTTTCGACTCTATCACACGGGCAGAGGACCTGGCTCGCCCAGGTGCGGCGCCATGTTACCGCCGCTCGCGCAGCGTCAAATAGGCCGCGAGGGCAGTGGAGACGGGCACCGCCGCGACGACGCCGATGCTCACCACCACCGTCCGCAGCAGATCGGCGGCGAAGGTGGGATCGCTCAGGCCGAACGAGCCATACGAGATGCCCCGCGTGATGCTGAGGAACAGACTGAACGACGCCCCGACGTAGACCAGAATCAGCGTATTGATGAGCGAGGCGACATGGTCCTTGCCGACGTCCATCGCGTGGGTGAACAGCGCGCGCAAGCCCAGCGACGGATTCGACTTCGCCAGGCTTGCGACGATGGACGCCTGCGAGATGGTGATGTCGTTGAGGACGGCCAGCGCGCCGATGACCAGCCCCGCCAAATACAGGCTCTGCGCGTCGATGAAGCGCCCGCCGGAGACATAATAGAGCGTCGCGTCATCCACCGAGGCGACGAGCGGCAGCTTCATCCAGCGCGCGAAGAGCGCGGCCAGCAGAAACGTCAACGCGAGCGTCACGAACGTCGCGAGAATGGCAACCGTCGTCTTCCGCTGGAGGCCGTGCGCGAGATAGTACGTCACCGGGATGATGACGAACGCCGAGAGCACCGCCGCCAGCAGCGGGTCCATTCCTCGCAAGATACTCGGCGCGACAAACAGCAGAATCACGACGACCGAGAACGCCATACCGACGATCGACAGGAAGCCCTGGCGCCGCGCGACGAGCACAATCAGCGCGAGGAAGATCAGCAGCAGTGCGAATGTCGCGCCCCGCCGGTCGTAGTTGTCCAGAAAAACGCTGTTCGTGGACTGGTTGTAGCCCACGAGCACGTTGTCTCCAGGAGAGTACGCCGAACTCGCAAAACCGGTGGGGTAGCTCTGCTGGATGGAGTAATCGTGGCCGCGCAGATTGCCAGAGGTAATGGTCACCGTCACAGATTGTTGCGTGCTGCCGCCGCTCGCCGTGAGCACGTGCGTGCTGACGACGCGCCCGGTGTAGCGGTCGTAGCGCGGCAGAAACGCGAAGCACAGCGCATAGAGCACCGCGACACACGCCAGCCCGCCCAGGATGAGCGCGGCGGTGCGCGGCCGCATCTGGCGAGATAACGGACCCGACCGGGCGACGGAGACCTCGAAAGCGGGCGTCTCAGGAAATCCGGCGAGCGCCGCGAAGTTCCTGGTGAGCATACGCCTGTCGTCGCCGGGCATGACCTCGACGCCTTCGCCGAGGCTGAGAAAGCCGGCGTGCCGCTCATGCAGCAGCGCGAGAAGCTCCAGCACACCCTTCTGCGAGCGGCTCGCTCGGTCGAGCGCGCAGACCACCAGCGTATCGCCGGGGCTGAGGTACGCGAGCGCCTCGTCGAATCCTTTGTGCTCGCCGCTCGTGCCGCTGATCGCGTCGGTGTAGATGCGCTCGCAGCGGGCCTGTGTGAGCGCGGCGATCTGCGCCTCGAGTCCCTCATCAGCGCCCGACGTCATCGCGTAGCCAATGCGCATGCTGTCCCCCCTGAGACGGTCTCTCTCGCTGAGTCTCAGAGGAATGGTGCCCGCTGTCAACCAGATGGGGAGGAATGGGCCCCGCCCCCACTCCCGGCCTCTCCCCCCAGCTCACGCTGGGAGAGAGAAGCCAGAGCCACACGCGGTGCTTCAGTGCACGCGTCCCATTTCCCTCTCTCGGCGGTAGCCGGGGGAGGGGGCTTACGCCTGCTTGGGATCGAGCGCGCCAGACGTGCGACATTGCAGGCACAGTCCGTACAACTCGACGGAATGCCCTTGCAGCGCGAAGTCAGTCGCGCGCTCGATGGCGGCCAGTGCCTCGGGGGGCAGGCACGTCGCGACTTCGGCGACGCGGTGGCAGCGCGTGCAGGTGATGTGGTGGTGGTGCTCCACGCCACAGACGCGGTAGCGGTGGCTGCCGTCCACAAAGGTGACCCGGTCGAGGATCCCCTGCTCGACGAGCACGTCGACGGCGCGGAAGACGGTCGCGCGCCCAATCTGCGGATCGCACTCTTGCAGCTCGCGCCAGAGATCGTCCGTCGAAAAGTCTGAGTTGGTCGCGGCGAGTTTGGCGAGTTGCTCAGCTATGAGACGCCGGGGCCGCGTTTTCCGCAGCCCCATCTCTTCAAACACCCGCGATATGGTTTCCTCTGTCACCGACACCTGACACACATTCTTTCCGGCGACCCGCGCGTCCCCCGCTCACGCTTCCCCACTAGACTTCGGCGCGTCGCTGTTCTGATTTCCAGTGTACCATGCTTCTTCCCCGAGCGATTCCATCGGGACTGTTGGCAGAACCTACTCGAATGCGTGGGATAGGTAGGAGAGGTGATACACCACACCTATCCGCCAACTTGATACAGCGTCTCATTGACAGACACGACAGCAGTCTGCTATCCGTCCCCCATACTTCTGAGACTGTATGTCATTTTTCTGGCATCCCGGCGACGGCAGGGAAGCAAAGGGGGAGGGGAGTCACATGGTGAACGAGGGAAGAGCACAATCCAACTGGGAGACAGCCGAATTTCGGAGCAAGACAGTCAGACGCGCGTGGATATCGTCGCTGGGTGCACTCTCGGGCGTGCTCGCGCTCGTCATCGCCTGGGTGGGCATCTTCGCCGCCTTCTACGTGCCCTTCCCGGTCAGCTTCGACATCACCATCCTCGGCTTTGCCTGCTACTATGCTGCCCTCGCATGGCGGTGGCCGCATTCAGTCAGACGGTCCCGAGCACAGCGAGCGGACCTCTCCCCCTAAGCACTTCCCTGAGAGGGGAGGGGTCGCTAAATAGGCGTGCAGGGCCAGGGGCAAAGGACGTTCTGTCGGGCGTGGATAATTCGTCCGCACGTCAGGAGAACCAGCGGGCAATTTCGGTCCGGCTGGCCGCTGCCCCATCGCGGAGCGGCTGAAGGTCCGCGAAGACGGTATCGTTCGAGGAGCTGATCATCAACGGGCGCCAGAGCGAGACGCCTGGACGCGGCTCGCAGAGATACTTGAAGGTCTGAGGTGCGAGAAACCGCACGTGTGTGGGGTCGGCGACCGCGTTCACATGCTGCCAGTGCGGTGTGAGCACGTGCAGCACGCCGGTCGGGCGCACGACACGGTGCAACTCGCGCATCAGGCCGAGCAGGTCGTGGATGTGCTCCACCACATGCACGGCGAAGACATGGTCGAAGGCGTTGTCGTCGAATGGCAGCGTCCCCTCAAGGTCAGCCACGACGTCCACCCCAGGAGTTGGCACACGGTCGACGCCGAGCGCCGAGGGGACCTGTTTCTTGCCGCCACAGCCAATGTCGGCGACAGCGAGCGGCTGAGCCTGCAAGGCAAGTAGATCCCAGACGGCAAGCATGCTTCCCTGCTGGCGAAGCAGTGCGCGCAGCATCTGACGCTCGTCCTCCGTCCGCACGTCGCCGGTGACGTGCGCGACTCTGCCGTCGACATAGACTGAAAGGCGCAGATGCGACGTACGCGTGTCATGCGCGAGGCGGTCGCGCAGTTCGTGCGCCAGCGTCTCGTCGCGGAGGTCCTGCAAGGGGAGCTCGTCTGGTCGCAGGGTGTCCATCGCCTGCGCTGCCATGTGATGTCCTTTCGGGGATTGTCAGAGGCGCCACCGCATACTCCCGCCGCTGGGCGGCGCCGCATACGCGGTACCGCTTTCGACAGAGGTGTCGAGCCCAAGTGCGGCAAAATACGTGCCTGGAGAGAACCGTGAAACTGACGATGCCGGGTCGCGGCAGACCGGGGTCAGGCGATACAATGGAGGGACTAGTCTTCGTCTGCCCGGCTGTGCCTGGCGTCATCCTATGAGGAGCATCTCTACCCATGTCTGAAGCATCGTCCGCGCGGACGCCCGGCGTCTACGGCCAGGAGGAAATCGCCGCGAACCGGCTGGAGCCCTGGCCCAACCCCAACCCAGAGCGCGATTACGTCATTCGCTTCGAGATTCCGGAGTTCACCTGCCTCTGCCCGCGCTCCGGCTACCCCGACTTCGCCACCATCGTCGTGGACTACGTGCCAGCGGAGAGCATCGTCGAGCTGAAGAGCCTCAAGCTCTACATCAACGGGTTCCGCAACCGTGCCATCAGCCATGAGGGCGCGACCAATACCATCCTCGACGATCTCGTCGGCACACTGCGCCCCCGCTGGATGCGCGTTGTCGCCGAGTTCAACGTACGCGGCAACATCAAGACCTCCGTCTTCGCCGAGCACGCCGCCCCTGACTACACCGGCCCCCGCCCAGCGTACACGCGCCCGACGTTCACGGGCATCTAGGCCGCGGCCCCCTCTCCCAGCGTCAGCCGGAGGAGGGGGTTAGGGGGAGGGGACCAGCCAGTCTACGCCGTCGCCCGGTTGCGCCTACGCTGCAGCAGGTAGAGTCCCAGCGAGCCTAGGGCGGTAGCGGTCGTCATCACGAGCGACTGTGAGGTGCGGCGACGAGCGCGCTCGGCCTCCGGCGTCATCGTTGTCGTCCTGGGCCGGGAAGCGTTGGTCGGAACCGCGCCATCTGTCGCCTGATATGTCATCGCCGCCTGCGCGGACGGCTGCCTTTCTTCGTCAGCCGTGCCGGAGCGGCCCTCCGGAGTGTCGCTCTTGGGCGTCGTCGGCTTCGTCTTACCGCCATAGCGCTGCTCGGCCTCACGTGTGCGCGCGGCGCTCTCGGGCGTGTCAGGCCGCGCGGCGGATGGTCCGCCCTTCTCGCCCGCCTCCGCGAACTCCTCGGGCTTGACGTCGGTATGGTGATCCTTGCGCTCGTGCTCGACCGCCCGCTCGGGGGTGGCCATCGCCGCCGCGCCTTTGTGGTGCTGCATGTCCTCCTGTGGAGTGCCAGCCGTCGGACCGGCCGCCCCGCGCGTCGTGTTATGTGCCTGCACCTCATGCATGACCGCGCTGAGATCGCCCTGCGTCTTGCGCTGGCCGGCGGCGTACGAATTGACCTCGGCGCCCAGCAGCAGGATGAAGGCGAAGTAGTAGAAGAACACCAGAATCACGATCGCGAAACCGGCAATCGACCCGTAGTTGCCGGGATGGAGGAAGTGGCTCTCGTACAGCGGAAAGATAATCTCGTAGACCACCAGCAGCACCGACGCGACGAGTGTGCCCTTCCAGATTTCGCGCAGATTGACCTTGCGGTTCGGCACCACAATGTAGATCGCGCCGAAGAGGAGCACACCGACGAACAGATCAATTACGTACCCCGCGATTTGGATTAAGAAGCCGCCGATGCCGCCGTTGCCACTGGGGAAAAGCGCATGCACAACCGCCGTGGAGAGCGCCGACGCCAGCGCGATGAAGGGCACCAGCACCGCATAGATCAGCATCATGCCAATGGCCATCAGATTCTGACGGATCAAGTTCCGCTGACGCAGGCGGAAGACGATGCTCAGATTGCCTTCCATCGTTACGAACAGCCGCGAGCCAAACCAGATGGATGTGACGATACCGACGAGAAACGTGATGCCCGCACTCCGTTTCAACTGGCTTTGCACTACACTCACGACCGTATGGCCTGGGCCACTGGAGCCGCCCAGCCCGTTCGCGACACCGTTCATCACGCTCTGCTCGGTTCCTGGCGACACCTGGCTCAATATCAAGCCCGCGATGCCCAGCAGCGCGACGAGAATCGGGAAGATCGACATCAGCAGGTTGTAGGCAAGCTCGGCGGAGAGGTTGAAGATCCAGTCGTTACTCGCCTTCTGCCAGAGTCCCAGCAACATCTTGCCTTTGCTCTCGGCCACCTGCGCATCTCTGGCGATGACCGGCTCCGTTCGCCGAGCGGGCGCTGCCCTGTTCGTATCTGGATATGCTGTCGTCATATATATCCTCCACGCCACTGGTTGGGAGTCGACACGGCGGCTCGTCCTGGTTCCATCCGCATGACCGAGCGCAATCTCCTGGCGAAGCTGTATGCCAAGAATCGTGCCAAGTGTACGGCTTCGTCTCGCAAAGTCTGTCGTGCCCGCGCTCTCGCCGAATGGTCATGGAGACTGTTACAGCGGATGGCACCTCCCGTACACTGCAATAGCAGGGTGTGCGCGTCGTGCTGAGCGGAGATGGATGGGATGAACCCGGTGGAGAACAAGTCGGGCGCGCATCTACAGGCAGCGGCCGTTTTGGCCCCGGAACAGGCGCCTGCTGTCGGGCAAGCCGCCGAGATCTGGCACGAGCCGTCCAGGTTGCGCGACTGGTGGCGCTCTCCGTCGGGCGCGGTGTGGCGTGACGCGGCGGGCATCTGGCTCGTCACGCGCGTCGTCTTTCTGCTGCTGACATATCTGACACCCGCGCTGCTCATCCACTCCGGCGCGCGCTCGGGCGGATTGCTCGCGCCACTGCAACGCTGGGTCACGCAGGATGGCTATCACTTCGCCGAGATCGCCCGCAACGGCTACACCCCCGTCTGGCGGACGGCGTTCTGGCCGCTCTTTCCCGCGCTGGAGCACGTCCTCGGCGCCCCGCTCGGCGGACAGTATGGCCTCGCGGGCATGCTCATTTCCAACGTCGCCTTCTTCGGCGCGCTCGTCGCGTTGCGGAGCGTCGCCGAGCGTGACATCGGCGCGGAAGCCTCCCGCCGGGCCGCTCTGTACCTGGCGATCTTCCCAACCGCCTTCTACTTCTTCGCGCCGTATAGCGAGGCACTGTTTCTCTGCTTGGGCATCAGCTCGTTCGCGGCGATGCGCTCGCGGCGCTGGCTGCTGGCCGGAGTCCTCGGCTGCCTCGCCACGCTCACACGCTCTGCGGGCGTGCTGCTGCTCGTCCCCTTCGTGGTCGAGTTCTTCCTCGCCTGGCGCTCGCGACAGACTCGCCTGCCCGCCATTCTCTGCGGCGCGCTGATCCCGCTCGGTGCGGGCATCTACGCCCTCTATCTCGGCATCAGCCTCAACAACCCGCTGGCCTTCCAGCACTCGGAGGGCTGGTGGAATCGTTCGCTGCAGCCGCCGTGGATGCTCGTCATCCTGACATTGCGGGGCATCTCGTCCTCATCCAGCGGACACGCCATCACGTGGACACATACCCTGCTGAACTTCGCGGTGCTGGTGGTCTTCGCCGTGCTTGCCGTCCTCACGCTGCGTGCGTTGCCCCTCAGCTTCGGCCTCTACACGCTGGCGATGGTGCTCTACGTCTTCCTCTTCCCGGTGACGACCGCCGCGGTGGCCTCACAGAGCGACGCGCGCTACGTGCTGATGATGTTCCCGGTGTTCCTCACGCTAGGAACCTGGCGCAAGCCCGCCTGGCTGCACGAGGCGCTGCTGATCTGCATGCTCCCGCTGCTGGCGATTCTCTGCGCGGAATTCCTGCTCGGCCTCGCCAGTGGCTAGCACAGGATACGCGCATAGCTCCGTCGCATCCGCATCGCTCTTGACAGTGCCCTCCATTGGCGCCTATGCTCCAAACATGACGTGCGCGTAATGTTTGGAGCGAGCGATGCGGGACCGCATGCGAATCGGTGATCTGACCGAGCGAGCCGAGGTGACTCCCCGGACGGTGCGCTACTACGAGCGCATCGGGCTGCTTCCGCCTGGTGAGCGTGAGGGCCACGGTCAGCACTACTACACTGAAGAGACGCTTGCCCGTCTGCGCAAAATCGACCAGTTGAAGAAGCTCGGACTCAGCCTGACCGAAATACGGGACGTCATCGACCTGTATTTCACCGACCCGAGCGGTATCCAACCCAAACAGCACGTGCTTGCCATCCTGCGCCAACATCTCGCGGAGACAGACGAGAAGATTGGCGCGTTGCAAACCTTCCGTGCCGACCTCCAGGCCCACATCGAGCGCTTCGAGCGCTGGCTCAACGAGAAAGAACCTCAGTGAGTTTTTTTGCGCAAAACATGACGTAAACGTCATGTTTGAAACACTGGCCCTTTCAGGAGGATTGCTGCTATGCGTGAGGAAATCGGATTTATCGGACTCGGCAGTCTGGGTCTCCCCGTGGCGACCCACCTCCTTCACGCCGGGTATACGCTCCGGGTCTACAACCGAACGGCGAGCAAGGCCCAGCCTCTCGTCGCGCAGGGCGCGCACCTGGCAACCCAACCTCGTGCTGCCGTGACGACCGGTGGCATCGTCGTGACGCTCGTATGGGACGACGCGGCGCTCGAGAGCATCGTTCGCAGCGACGGTTTTCTGGAGCGCCTGGGATCAGGCGGCATTCACCTCTCGATGAGCACCGTCTTGCCTGACACGTCACGCAGACTCGCGGCTCTGCATATGGAGTATGGCAGCAGCTATGTTGACGCCCCCATCTTTGGCCCGCCTGAGGCAGCCGTCGCCCGCCAGCTCTGGATTCCGTATTCCGGCCCAGAGCGGGCCAAAGAGCGTATTCGGCCACTACTCCAGGCGATGGGCGCACAGGGCATCTTCGATTTTGGCGAAGCGGTCGGCGCGACCAATATAGTCAAGCTCGTCGGCAACTACCTGATAGTGTCAGCCGGATACTCGATGCACGAGGCGCTCTCGTTGGCGGAGAAGAACGGCGTCGATCCGAAACCTGTGGCTGATATGCTGACACACACGCTCTTTGCCGCTCCCATCTATCAGAGTTACGGCAAGCGCATCGCAGAGGGAAGCGCTGCCTTCGGTCAGAGTGCGATCCCGCTCAAGGATGTTGGTCTCTTCGAGCAGACGGCACAGCAGGTGGAATCCACTTCGCCCATTGCCCATCTGTTGCTCGAACTCTTGAGAGGTGCGGACGGACGAACCTAGACTTATCCACGAGCCGTCGCCGCACCTGACATGCACCCTTTCGCACTCTCGCGCAGGCAGTCGGCCACTGCCCGTTTGTCGCGGCACTTGCGTTTTCCGGCCGCGAGCGTGTACACCTAGCAAGGTGCGATATGCGCCAGATACGGTGAGCGCTGAACGCCGGCTAACGAGGTGGTGGACCGATGCCCAAACGGCGGAGCGAGCAGGGGATGACGCCAGACGATGCGCCCGCGCTCTTCTCGACGTCCGAGCTCGACGTGCTCGACGAGACGGCTCCCACCGCAGCGGTGTCTCCCCGGTCGAGTATTCCTCCGGCAATCGCGTACGCCGACCCAGCGCAAGCGCCGGAGGGCATGGGAAGCCTCGACGATCCCGACCTCCCCTACTGGCTCGCCTTGAACCGAATAAAGGGTATCGGACCGGCCCGCTTCCGCCTGCTGCTAGAGGCGTTTGGCAGCGCCGAAGCCGCCTGGCAAGCCGACATGGGCGCGTGGCAGGCGGCCGGCATAGACGCGCGCACCGCCGAGGCGTTCGTCCGCCAGCGCACGCGCATCTCGCCTGATGCCGAGCGCGAACGGGTCGCGACGTTGCGCGTCGGCGTGCTGCTGCTGAAAGATCCCGCCTATCCGCGCCTACTGCGTGAGGTGACGCTGCCGCCGCCAGTGCTCTACGTGCGGGGCACGCTCTCGCCCGACGACGAGTGGGCCGTCGCCATCGTCGGCACGCGCCGGGCCAGCACGTATGGACGCGACACGACGCAGCGGCTGGCGAGTGACCTGGCGGCCCAGCGCATCACCATCGTCAGCGGGCTAGCGCGCGGCATCGATACCGTCGCCCACAGCGCCGCGCTCGACGCTGGCGGCCGGACGCTCGCCGTGCTTGGGTGCGGGCCCGACCTCGTGTACCCACCCGAGAACGCCCGCCTCGCCGCGCGCATCCTGGAAAGCGGGGCGATCGTAACGGAATTTCCGCCGGGGACACAGCCCGAGGCGGGGAACTTCCCGGCGCGCAACCGGCTCATCAGCGGGCTCTCGCTCGCCGTGCTCGTGACCGAGGCGCCGGAGACGAGCGGGGCGCTCATCACCACACGGTTCGCCGCCGAGCAGGGGCGCGACGTCTTCGCCGTGCCAGGCAATGTGACGAGCCGCGGCAGCACCGGCGCGAACCGGCTAATTCAGGACGGCGCGCGCCTCGTGCTGGACGCGCAGGATGTCTTGCTCGGCCTCAACCTGCACATGGCGCCGCAACAAATGGAGCTGCGCGCCGTCTTGCCCGCGAACGAGACGGAAGCCGTACTGCTCGACTACCTCACCACGGCCGGCGCGCCCTGCCACATCGACGACATCTGCCGCAACGTCGGCCTGCCCGTCGCGCAGGTCTCCGGCACACTCGTGATGATGGAGCTGGAGGGACGCGTGCGTCTCGTCGGCCCGATGACCTACGCGAAGGCGCGATAGCCAGCGCCTCTCCGCTGGCACACAACATGCGCCGTCCACTCGTCGTGAAGGAATCCGCGCGCTCTGTGGAAGCGCGCCTCGTGGCCGGTGAAGGAGTAGACACATGGACTCACTCGAGAATCTCTTTGGCGGCAATCAGCAGCAGCAACAATCACCGATGCAGGACGTGTTGAGCTTCGTCAATCGCTACGAGCAAGGGCATCCATCGGAGGGCTACTCCGACGAAGAGGTGATGCAGCGATACAATCAGGTCGCCCCCCAGCTCTCACAAGGCGACTACATGCAGGCGGCGCAGCAGGCGTTCGAGCGCATGTCGCCGCAAGAACGCCAACAGTTCGGCCAGTTCGTCGAGCAGCAGGCCCAGGCGCAGGGCATCAACGTACCAGGTGGCGGTCAGGGCAACTACACGGACCCCAGCTATCTCGCGCAGATGACCGGCCAGATGCACCAACAGCAGCCGGGCATGCTCGGCCAGCTTCTGGGCGGTGTACTTGGCGGCGGTAGCGGCAGTGGAACGAGCGGCGGAAGCTCTGGCGGGATGCTCAGCAATCCGGTCGCGAAAGCCGCGATGGCAGGCATCGCCGCAATGGCCGTCAAGAAGGTGATGGGCAACCGCGGCCTGTAGCTTGAAGACCCGCGACAGCATCTCCTCCGTGCCCCTCTCCATATGGAGAGGGGCGTTTGCATGCCTGCATCACTCACCTGTCGATTTCCACATCGCTCAATTCCTTGCGCCCGCTCTGCGGACAACCGCGTGTCGTGGGGTGAGGTAAAGACTAGCCCTGGGAACACGCTTCTCAGGCAGGGTTGCGGACGTGCAATTCGCCTACACTCATGGGAGTTTACACACGCGTGCCTGCGTTGGGCGGTCTCTAGCATCGTGATGTGCGTTCGCTCAACAAGCAATGGAGAGGTGATGCGTCATGTCCGCTCTCGATTGGGCACTCACGTTTACACTTGGCATCCTGTACTTCTTCTTGCTCTTCACGGTCTGTTTCATGACCTTCCGCAAAGGGCACATCCTGCTCGGCATCCTGGGCATCTTCCTGCCCTTCCTCTGGCTCATCGGCGCCATCTTGCCACCGAAGCGCGGCTCACGCTACGAAGCCGAGCAGGCGGCCTACTACCAAACGCACATGGCGCGCTGACGAGGTGCTCCCGCGCCACACAGCGCACATCACGCGACCAGTTGGCGGCTGCCCTGAAGGAGGTCGCGCCCCCGCCTCTGCTGTTTTATGGTCTAGCTATACCATCCACCCTCCGGCGAGAAAGTACAGCGCGAAGACCGCCTGAAGCAGAAATCCGCCGCACATCAGCAGGTGATCGAGCCAGGGATGACGCTTCGTCCACGCCGCGAGCAGCAGAAAAATCGGAATCGACGCGAGAAGGTAGCGCCCAGCCGAGACCACGAGGCCAATCCGGCCGGGACGCGGCGAGGCGACGGCCAGCGTGAGCACGCAGACCATGTAAAGCGTGAACGCGACCGGCATGCGACGCAACGCGAGCAGCGTCAGCAGCAGAAACAGCACGACCGGCGCCTGATCGACCAACCCCCGAGCGAACTCATAGGTCCACGGCGAGAACGCGGCAGCGTGCGCCTGGTGTACGGCCGCCGTCACCGAAGAGGAGTTCCAGGTGGCGTGCCGCCAGAAACGGTGCTCGGCATGCGCGAAGAGCAGCGGATCGCCGAAGCGGCGCCAGAGATACAGGCTGTAGAGCGCGATACCCCAGACCGCCGAGCTCGCCACAAGCAGCGCAGCTCCCAGCGACCTCACCTCCGCGCGGCTCATCCGCCGCTCACCAATGCGCCGCCAGAGATCGTGTTGCCGGCTGTACTCATAGAGCAGGGGCAGCGCGAGCACCACACCAGTCGGACGCGCCAGGCCCGCCAGCGCCGCACACGCTCCGGCCCAGCGCCACGAACCGCGCCGCGCGGCATAGAGCGCAAACGCCGCACACGCCAGAAACGTGCTGTCGGAGTAGGGAGCGGTGAGAAAGAACGCCAGCGGATACGCGAGCGTGACCCGCAGCGTGCGCCAGGCGGCATCCGCTCCGTCTAGCTCGGATGCCGCGAGCAGCGCGATGCCGATGAACGCAGCGAGCGAGGCCAGGCTGCTTGCTCCCAAGCCAGCCAGCAGCCAGTGCGGCCCCACGATCAGCGAGACGCCCTTGACGAGCAGCGGATAGAGCGGGAAGAACGCCGTCGCCTGCGCCGAGGTATACCCGTGAGCGGCGATGCCGAGATACCACATGGCATCCCAGCGCTGCCAGGCAGCGAGCAGCGTATGCGGTCCGATTCCGGTCGGGCTGGACGCGACCGGTAGATTCGCCCGGAACAGCACGCCAAAGTAGGTGAACAGCGCGTAGGCCAGCCGCGTCGCCAGCCAGACACCGAATGCGCCCACGACAAGCGCGCGGACACCCGGCGGACGGACGTCGACACCGCCCCCCTCAGGTGTCGGAGCCGAAGAGGTCATCTCCGGAGGACGCTCAGCCGAAATCTCGTGCGCAATGTCGAAACCGAGCATACGCGTCTCGGGCCTCCTTCCGCCGCATATCCGTCCACGCCATTACCGGCCCTGGCATCATGCCAACGGGCGTGCCCTCTGCGCCGGAGAGCGGCGGCCCGCACGAGACATGCCAGGAGCCTCCCACCGACCCCCTTCCCGTTGCGAGGGGAAGGGGGTGTTGCGTTCGTTGCCTGCGGGCAACCGTGCTCACCCCGCGCTCTCCCCTCTCCCCGCGGGGAGAGGGGCCGGGAGTGAAGCACCCACACCGCTCGACAGCGAGCCCCTCGCACATCCGACACGAACGCCCATGTAGCTGCCCTTTCCCTCAAGGGAAGGGGGGTTGGGGGGTGAGGTTCTGCCCCTTACA
The DNA here is from genome assembly GCA_964427535.1 of uncultured Ktedonobacterales bacterium. Taxonomy (GTDB): domain Bacteria; phylum Chloroflexota; class Ktedonobacteria; order Ktedonobacterales; family JADMIN01; genus CAYRVF01. Next base: position 1,005 of record CAYRVF010000017.1, on the reverse strand, counting down.
CCGTGCGCTCAGACTGCTGCTCGCCGAAGACCCGGCGTAGGGTGTCGCTGATCTCACCCAGCGTCGCGTAGGCCTCGACGGCGGTAAGGATGCGCGGCAACAGGTTGACGGTGCCCCGCGCGGCGTCCTCCAGCCCGGCGAGCGCGGCGGTGACGGCGGCGTTGTCGCGCCGGTCGCGTAGCGCAGAGAGCTTCGCGGCCTGCCTGCGGCCCACCTCGGGGTCTACCCGCAGTATCGGGATGGACTGCTCCTCGTCGATCTGGAAGCGGTTGACGCCGACGATGATGCGCCGGTTCTCCTCGACCGCCTGCTGGTCGCGGTAGGCCGACTCCTCGATCTCACGCTGAATGTAGCCGTGTTCAATCGCCCGTACGCTGCCGCCGAACGCGTCGATCTTGTCGATGTACTCCTGCGCGCGGGCCTCCAGCTCGTTCGTCAGCGCCTCGACGTAGTACGAACCGGCGAGCGGATCGATGGTGTCGGCGACGCCCGTCTCATACGCCAGAATCTGCTGTGTCCGCAGCGCGACGCGAACCGCATCCTCGGTCGGCAACGAGAGCGCCTCATCTTTGCCGTTGGTGTGCAACGACTGCGTGCCGCCGAGCACGGCCGCCATCGCCTGATACGCGGTGCGCACGATGTTGTTGTCGGGCTGCTGGGCCGTCAGCGTCGAGCCCGCCGTCTGCGTGTGGAACCGCAGCATGCACGAGCGCTCGTCCTTCGCGCCGAACCGCTCGCGCATGATCCGCGACCACATGCGCCGCGCCGCGCGGAACTTGGCGACCTCCTCGAAGAAATTGTTGTGCCCGTTGAAGAAGAACGAGAGCTGCCCGGCGAAGCGGTCCACGTCGAGACCCGCATCCACGGCCGCGCGCACGTAGGCGATGCCGTTCGAGAGGGTGAAGCCGATCTCTTGCGCGGCTGTCGCGCCCGCCTCACGGATGTGGTAGCCACTGATCGAGATGGTGTTCCAGCGCGGCACCTCGTCGGCGCAGTAGCGGAAGA
>CAYRVF010000016.1:0-52934 GCA_964427535.1 uncultured Ktedonobacterales bacterium | reverse complement strand
TCTCCATCAGCGGCACGCCCGCTCGGTTGAGATCGACCAGCGTAAATGAGTCGCCGCCCTCGTTGCGATGGATCAGCCGGCCGGTGTCTTCCTCCAGGTGGACGCGGGTGACGCCGATGCGGCGCTCTTGCCCATTCATCAGGATCGTGACATAGCCATTGCGGCTGAGCGGCATATCATATTGCGAGATTTGATAGCCTTTCGGCAGGTCGGGATAGAAGTAGTTCTTGCGGTCGAACTTGGAAAACTCCGGAATCTCGCAGTTGAGCGCGAGCGCGGTCATGATCGTATATTCGACCGCCTTTTCGTTGATGACCGGCAACACGCCCGGAAAGCCCATGCAGATGGGGCAGTTGTGCGTGTTCGGCGCCGCGTTGGCGTAATCGGCGGAGTCGCGGCAGAACATCTTGCTCTTCGTGAGCAATTGCGCGTGGACCTCGAGGCCGATGACGACCTCGTAGTCAGTGGCGGGAGTTGTAGATTGGGTAACGGCGGTCATCTCTGCCCCCGGAATGTGGCTGAACTTCTAGCTCCAGCACCGCGGGATACGGAGTGGCGATGTGGCCCACTCCTCCTGTCGACGCGGCGATGAAGACGATCTTTATGCATACTTTCGCACGAACCGGCCCATACGCACGAGTGCGTCTTCGAGCTTCTCGCGGGCGGTACAGTACGTGCAGCGGATGAATCCCTCGCCCGCGTCGCCAAAAGCGCTGCCCGGTACGACGGCGACATGCTCCTCTTCGAGCAGGCGCTCGGCGAACTCGTCCGACGTCATGCCGGTGGAGGCGATCGAGGGGAAGGCGTAGAAGGCACCGTGCGGCTCGTAACACGCGAGGCCGATCGCGTTGAGGCCCGAGACGAACAGCGCGCGGCGACTGTCGTAGCTGGCGACCATCGCGCGCACGTCGTCCTCGCCGTTGCGCACTGCTTCGAGTGCGGCGGCCTGGCTCATGGTGGCCGCGCACATGATGGCGTACTGATGGACCTTCACCACGCCTTCGAGGATGTGGCGCGGCGCGCAGATGTACCCAACGCGCCAGCCAGTCATCGCGTACGCCTTCGAGAAGCCATCGACGAGGATCGTGCGGTCCTTCATGCCTGGCAGCGACGCGATGGAGGTGTGCTCGACGCCGTAGACCAGCCTGCTATACACCTCGTCGGTCACGACGTAGAGGTCATCACGCTGTGCGATCTGGGCGATCTTCTCCAGCTCAGGGCGAGCGATCACGGCCCCAGTCGGATTGTTTGGGTTGCCCAGCAGGATGACCTTGCTGCGCGGCGTGACGGCGGTGGCGATGGCGGCGGCCTTCACCTCGAAGCTGTCCTCCACGCACGTGGGCACTGGAACGACCTTCCCGCCAGCGAGGGTCACGTCGGCCTCGTAGGCGACGTAGCCGGGGTCGGGCACGATCACCTCATCGCCGGGATCGAGGATCGCTCGCAGCGTCGCGTCGATGGCCTCGCTCACGCCGACCGTCACCAGCACCTCATCCCTGGGGTCGTATCGGACGCCGTAGCGGCGCTCGATCATCTCGGCGATAGCCTCGCGCAGCGTGAGGATGCCCCAGTTGGAAGTGTACTGCGTCATGCCTGCTTCGATGGAGGCGATGCCTGCCTGGCGGATGTGGTCGGGGGTCACGAAATCTGGCTCGCCGACGCCGAGCGAGATGACATCGGGCATCGTGGCGGCGATATCGAAGAATCGGCGAATGCCTGACGGCTTGATTGCCCGTACGCGCTGTGAGAGCACCTCGCGTCCGACCAGACCCTCCATCGTTGGCTCCCTCATGCTGTTCTCACTCGATCGGTCGTGTGCCGAGGACGTAATCGGTGCCGCGCGGGCGTCTCTCCTGGCCGGACACTGCTGCGCCTGCCCGCATCGTTACTCAATGATAGCACATCCTCTTGGCGCGACAGGTTTGCGACAGAACTGGCCTCACCGGCGTACAACTCGCGCCGCATACGGTCCGTATTCAGGTGTGCGAGGGCGGAAATGCCAGACGCGCTGACGCTTCAGAATATGGCGGCGGACGGCGTCGATCACTTGAAGGCACCAATTTTGGGAGGGTATGAGCATGTACAACTATAACCAGCGCCAGATTGAGAGTCACACGACGCTGGGTATCCCCGAGCGCTGGGAGCGCGTGCTGACGTATCTCTTCGGCTGGGTCACAGGGCTGATCTTTCTGCTGGTGGAGCGCAACCCGAACGTGCGGCGGCATGCCAAGCAGTCAATCCTCGTGTTCGGCACACTGAGCATCGTCACGTGGCTCGTTCACGCGATTGGTGGCCTGCTCGGGCACATCATCTTGATCGGCTGGCTGTTTGGCCTTGGCTTCGGCCTGCTGGGCTTTGTGCTCGGCGTGGTCTGGTTCATCGCTTGGATCGGCCTGATGGTGTTGGCCTACATGAGCCCGCACACGATCTTCGTCGGTCCGCGCCAGAAGCGCTACGTCTAGGCCCTCCCGCGCGACGAGACAGCCACCGCCGTCCAAATAGCCCCCTTCCCCATGTCGGGAAGGGGGCTATGTCGTGTCTGGCCCACATAGTTGGAGCCGTTGGTCAGGGATATTTGCGAGTGGCGAGGAAGCGGGCGGGGCATACCTCGCCCATACAAAGAGCTTTCCGGCCCGACATCGCTCGGACGATGCCCTTACACCTCTCAGCCTGTCTCACGACCCCTTCCCTCGAGGGAAGGGGGTAGGGGGTTAGGTGCTCCCTACACCGGCCGCTCGTTCAGCTCGCGGAGTAGGCCGGCGAGCAGCGCGACCCGCGGGGCGATGGAGTCGATCTCCACGTACTCGCCGGGGTTGTGCGAGAGCGCGCCGACGAGTCCCATGCCGTCGAGCGTGGGCAGGCCGAGGGCGGCGGTCGTGTTGCCGTCCGATGCGCCCCCCGTCGGCTCGCCATGAAGCTCGAAGCCGAGCGTGTGCGCAACTTCATTCGCCCGCTCCAGCAGGCGTGAGCTGGCCTCGCTCTGTGTGAAGGGCATGTGATTCATGCCGCCTGTCAGCCGAGTTGTCGTATCGGGAACCACCGGCTCAGCATCGGCGATCTGGCGCAGTGCCGTCTCGATGCGGCGCACGCCCTGTTCGTCGGCAGCGCGGATGTCGATGCGGACGGAGGCCTTGTCGGGCACCACGTTGGGCCGCTCGCCGCCCTGGACGACGCCGACGTTCAGCGTCACACCGTCGATGGTGCCGTTGAGCGCCTGGAGCGCGATGATACGATGGGCCAGCTCCAGAATCGCGTTGCGGCCGCGCTTCGGCTCGACGCCCGCGTGCGCCGAGAGGCCGGTGACCTCCAGCGTGAAGTTACCCACACCTTTTCGCGACGAGGTGACACGCGACATGCGCGAGGTTGGCTCGAAGACCAGCGCGATATCCGCCTGGCGCGCCAGCTCCTCGATCAACGGCGTGCTCTCGGGCGAGCCGATTTCTTCGTCGGCGTTGAAGACGCAGATCAGCTCCTCGTACGGCGACTCTCCGGCGTCGTTGAGCAGACGCAGGGCGTACTGGGCGACGAGCAGCCCGCTCTTCATGTCGAAGACGCCCGGCCCGTGCGCACGCCCCTCACGAATGGCGAACGGACGCCGCTTGGCCTCGCCATCAGGGAAGACCGTGTCCATGTGGCCGACCAGAAGGACACACCCATGTCCGCTGCCACGACGGCGCGCGACGAGGTTCGGCCCGAGCGTCTCTCCCTGGTGCAGCTCCACCTCGCAGCCCAGCTCCTGGAACCGTGGCCGCAGGAACGCCGCCACTTCTTCTATGCCCTCGACGGTATAGGAGCCCGAGTCGATATCGACCAGCGTCCGCAGGTCGTCGAGGAAGGCGGTGACGTAGTGTTCGGCGGCAGTAAGCAGCGGGCTTTCCATGAGAGTGCTCCTTTCGAGTAAGGCGAGCGTGACCGGCACGAGTGAAAGTGCCGAGTGTCGCGGATGTGGCGTGTTCCCCATTGTACTGGAGTGCGGACGGTGCGTGACAATATGGCGTGTCGTGGTGGCTGGGATACGCTACATCTGCTGACTGCAGCGGCAAGAGAACAAGTGAGCGGAGTGACTAGGTCAGCGGTGCTCGGCGTGCTATACTTTGGCGGTGTGCGCCTAACACAAGGCACCAGATCAGGCCGCGACGGAGTGTCGCTCAAAGGAGAGTTCAAGATGACGACGACGACATCATCGACGGGGGCAGCCGCTTCCGCGACCTCTGAACACCGGACCTACCTCAACTATATCGGCGGCGAGTGGCGTCCCTCCGTCTCGGGCGAGACGTTCAAGAATACGAATCCCGCACGGACGAGCGAGGTCGTGGGCCTGTTCCAGCGCTCCACTGCGGAAGACGTAGACGCGGCCATCCGGGCGGCACAGGATGCGTTTCCTGTCTGGCGCGCGATGACCGCACCGGAGCGTGGCGAGATCATCCTGCGGGCGGCGCTCCTGCTCGAACAGCGCCAGGAAGAGCTCGCGCGGCAGATGACGCGCGAGATGGGCAAGCCCCTGCGCGAAACTATCGGCGACGTGCAGACGGCGATCGACTTTGGCAAGTTCGTCGCCGGGGAGGGACGCCGAGCTGAGGGTGAGACTGTGCCATCCGCCCTGCCCGACAAGGTGTGCCTGACACTACGCCAGCCGCTCGGGGTCGTCGGCATTATCACGCCGTGGAACTTCCCGATGGCGATTCCCGCGTGGAAGACCTTCCCCGCGCTGCTCGCCGGGAACACCGTCGTGCTCAAACCCGCCAGCGACACGCCACTCTCAGCCGTCAACCTCGTCTCGATCCTCGAAGAGGCGGGCTTGCCCAAGGGGGTGCTGAATCTGGTGACGGGGCCGGGCGGCACACTGGGTGACGCGCTCGTAACCGACTCACGGGTGTCGATGATCTCGCTGACCGGTTCGACTGAGGTCGGCAAGCGCGTCGCGGAGCTGTGCGGGCGTGACCTGCGCCGCTGCACACTGGAGCTTGGCGGGAAGAACGCCGTCATCGTGATGGACGACGCTAATCTGGATGAAGCCGTGAAGGCTGTCGCCTGGGCGGGCTTCGGCACGACCGGCCAGCGCTGCACCGCGACGAGCCGCGTCATCGTCCACAAGAAGGTCGCTGATGCGTTCGGCGAGAAGCTCGTGGCGGCGGCGAAGAAGCTGCGCGTGGGCGATGGGCTGCTGGCGGAAACCGACATGGGGCCGCTGGTGAACACCGGTCGCGTGCGCGCCGTTCACGAGTACACCGAGGTCGGCAAGGCGGAAGGCGCGCGTCTGCTGACCGGCGGGGAACCGCTGACCGAGGGTGAGCTCGCGGGCGGAGCGTTCTACGCGCCGACGATCTTCACCGACGCGACCGCCGATATGCGCATCGCCCAGGAGGAAGTCTTCGGCCCGTTCGTGACGATTCTGCCGGTGGCGGACTACGACGAGGCGATTCGCGTCGCCAACTCGACGATCTACGGTCTGTCGTGCTCGATCTTCACAGAGAATGCGCGGACAGTCTTCCGGGCGATGCGTGATATCAACGCGGGCCTTGTCTACATCAATGCCGGCACAACGGGGGCCGAGCCGCATCTGCCCTTCGGAGGAACGAAGCAGAGCGGCAACGGCCACCGCGAGCTCGGCCACAAGGCCGTCGAGGAGTTCAGCGAGATCAAAACGGTCTTCGTCTCGTATCCTTCGATTGGTTAGTCGTCGTCGTTCTCTGAATCACCGTCGTCTGTGAGCGGCTGCAGCCGATAGCGGCCGAACGGCAGTTTCAGCCGTATCCGCTCTGGACCCACCGTTACCACTTCTTCTGGAGCCTCCACCTGGCCAGCGCTAGCGTAGCCGTTCCCGATGGGCGCGGGTTCCATCGCCTGGCTGCCAGGTTCGTTGGCTGCCGCGAGCGCGGCGTCGGCGAGCGACTGGGCCGCGCTGCCCGCCTGGGCGCCGCGCCGGAACCAGGCGAACCGGCTGCCCAGGCTGGGCTGCGCTTTTGCGGCCGCATCGCGCAGTGAGGATGTGGCGCTCGCCGCCGTATCCTTGGTCTGTTGGGTCAGCGTCTGGCCCTGCTTCGCGAGATCGCCAGCACGTGCCGCCGCCAGTTCTTTCGCGCGAGCAGCGAGGGTGGCGAGGTCCGCGCTCCGCGTAGTCAGGTCGCCGGCGCGTGTCGTGGCGAGGTCTCGGCCCTGTGCCGCGAGGGCCTGGCCTCGTTGTGACAGTTCGCTCGCGCGCGTCGCCGCCGTTCCGGCGAGCGTTTGCGCGGTCGATGTTACGTTTTTCGTCGCCTTGCTCAGATTGCGCGAGAGAGCGCCCGCACCCAGGATGACGTTCGTGGTCATGTCGTCGGCCCTGGCGTTGACGCGGTCGAGGAGCGTCCGCTGGCGTTGGCGCCGCGCGCGCAGAATGACGAACAGAACGATGCCGCCGGTCAGCGCGAGGGCGCCGATGCCGATAAGCAACGGCCGGGGCAGTGCAGGCGTCGGCTCGTCCTCAGGACTGTAGAGCGCCGCGGGCTGCACGGTGGATGACGGCGATGTCTCTCCCCTCGCCGGAAGCTCGGTACTGGTGGGAACAATCGCGCCGGGCTGCCCCGCACTCGCGATCGAAGCCATGATATCGCTGATGTCCGCCTTCGAGAACGGATGGCCCCCATCGGGCACCGGGCTGAGCGTTGATTCCGGCGTAGGACTCAGGCTCGCTGGAGCCGTGCCCTCCACAAGGAGGATAGGTGGCAGCGCCATGGCGGGTACGATGACCGCAACACCTTCCGATGGCAGCGGCGTCGTCGCGGCGTCCAGCGTGGTCTCCTGTCCGCTGTCGGGTCCGGCTTCCGCGACGGGTACGCCTTCGCCGCTTATGTCGTCGGCCACGATAGATGCGAGCGCGGGCGCTGGCTCGGGCGGCACAGTCTGACCGGAGGGCGCCGCCGCTGGGCTCGCAGCCGCGTGATCTGGCGGCGAGGTCTGTTCGCCCTGTGTTTGCGTGCCGGGCTCTTGCGGCGGCAGCATGACGGTTGCCGCATCCTGCTCAATGTCCGTTACGACAGGCTGCTTGGTCTCGATCGTTTCGCGGGCCGCGATGTCATGATCGACGGCCTCTTCTTCCTCTACAGGCACATACTGCTCTGGAACGTAGGGCTTCGCGATGTCCGCGTTGTTGAACACACGGCGGCCGCCGGAAGTCAGACGAACGGCACCCGCGTCTCTGCTTGGCTCGACGTAGTCAGTCGCGATCTCATATTCGCGCCCGTCCTCAGCGCTTTTCACGACGAGTGAGCGCAATACGCCCGTATCACGGTCCATAACGATCTGATGTACGGTGCCAATGCTTGCGCCATCAGAAGCCAGCACTTGCGTTCCACGCTCGATGTGGAGCTGCGGAGTGGCCGGCTCAGATGCGTCCGGGGTATTGTCAAGCGCCATAGCACTCCTCCTTCTGCGACGACGTTTCTTCGCCAGTCTGCAAAAGGCGTACCATTTGGCTGACCTGATGTGTCACGTCGCGTAACTCTCCGCGAATCAGGTTACGCGGCGTGCGGTCCCATGGCTGTGTCCGCCGGCAGAGACCACGGCCGTGCGCGGTCATGCGCAATTGAAACAGAGGGGTACATATGGTACACTGAGGTGGTAGTTTCCGCGGTTTGCGCCGTGGATACGACCGACAGCTAACTCGCACGCTCTCTGACGTCGTTGGGATCCCTGGCGCGGTGACGGCACCGTGCTTCCCAGGCGGATAAAAGGAGAGCGGAGGGCAAACGCACACAAGGGAGGATTTGAAGACTGTGGCAAATGTGGCATCGATGAAACAATTGTTGGAGGCCGGCGTTCACTTCGGACACCAGACTCGGCGCTGGAACCCGAAGATGCGTCCATTCATCTTCGCCGATCGGAATGGCATTCACATTCTCGATCTGCAGCAGACGGTCACACGGCTGAACGCGGCCGCCGCGTACATCACGCAGCTGACGGCGAATGGCGAGCAGATTCTGTTCGTCGGCACCAAGAAGCAGGCGCAGGACGCCGTGCGGGAAGAGGCCGAGCGCAGCGGGCAGTTCTACGTGAACCAGCGCTGGCTGGGCGGCATGCTGACGAACTTCCAGACCATTCAGTCGCGTATCCGGTATATGAAGGACCTCGAAGAGCGCAAGGAGAATGGCGAGTTCGAGCGTCTGCCGAAGAAGGAAGCCCAGCATCTGCAGGATGAGTTGGACCGGCTGGAGCGCACGCTCGGTGGTATCCGCAACATGCGGCGCCTGCCCGCAGCCATCTTCGTGATCGACACGAAGAAAGAGCATACGGCGGTGCTGGAGGCGCGGCGGCTGGAGATTCCGGTGATCGCGCTTGCGGATACGAACACCGACCCGGACGAGATGGACTATCCGATTCCGGCGAATGACGACGCCATTCGCGCGGTACGCCTGCTCGCCTCCAAGGTTGCTGAGGCGGCGCTCGAAGGCCGGCGGCAGCACGAGGCGGCGCAGTCGAAGGACCGCGACGAGGCACGCGAGCAGCGCGCTGGTGTCGCGACGGTGGCACTCGAGGAGTTCGGCCAGGAGCCAGGAGCCGAGGCCGCTGCGGCGCCCGCCGCGGAGGCCGAGCAGCCAGCGGCTGCCCCACAGGCCGAGCAGCCAGCGGCTCCCGCGCAGACCGAGCAGGAGCAGGTTGCACCAGTGGCGGCAGAGTAAGCTCGACGCTATCGTGGCATGCGGTGGATGTACAGATGTACACGCGACCACGATACGGAGCGCTTACATGAGGCTGTGGTATAACCAGGCGCGGCACGTTCCGGCGTGCCGCGCGTTTGTGTGCTCCGATGAAGCAGGAGTCCAGGCGGATCGACGCTTGCCGCATGGGTGGCGGCTCGTGACGACGATGTATCTTGAGATAGGTTGAGGAGAGTATTCTTCATGGAATTCACGACAAAAGATGTGGCGAAGCTGCGTGAACTCACCGGTGCGGGATTTGCGGACTGCAAGAACGCCCTGAGCGAGGCAAAGACGTTCGACGACGCCGTGCGGATTCTCGAAGAGAAGGGCCAAAAGCGCGCGGAGAAGGTCAAGGGGCAGGAGCGCGAGACGCGCGAGGGACTCATCAAGGCCTACATCCACCACGGTGGCAACCTGGGCGTGTTGCTCGAGCTGAATTGCAGCACGGACTTCGTGGCCCGTAGCGATGACTTCAAGAATCTCGCGAACGAGCTGGCGCTGCAGATCGCCGGCACGAACCCGCAGTATGTCTCCTACTCGGATATCCCTGAGGAGACGTTGCAGCAGGCCCGTGAGCAGTTCATGAACGATCCGGAGGTGCAGAAGCGCCCGGAGCATCTGCGCAATCAGATCGTCGAGGGCAAGCTGAAGAAGCAGTTCTCGGAGCGCGTGCTGCTCGAACAGCCGTGGGTGAAGGACGACAAGATCACCGTTGGCAAGCTGGTCGACGACGTGATTCGCAAGACCGGCGAGAACATCGTCGTGCGGCGCTTCACACGCTACGCGCTCGGCGAGTAATCGACCTGCGCGCGATGGGTTTGCGAGCGGTATACCGAGACGTCTAGACGCAAAGGGAGTGATATGGCACCAGCGACGATGTATCAGCGCGTTCTGCTCAAGCTGAGCGGCGAGGCACTGATGGGTGACCAGGGCTATGGCATCGATGCCGAGGTGCTACAGTTCATCGCCGATGAGCTGGTACATGTGCATTCCCTCGGCGTCGAGATCGCCATTGTCATCGGCGGCGGCAACATCCTGCGCGGAAAGACCGCCGCGGCGACTGGTATGGATCGTGCCCAGGCCGACTACATGGGCATGCTCGCGACCGTCATCAACGCGCTGGCGCTGCAAGATGCGCTGGAGAACGCGGGACTGGTGACCCGTGTGCAGACTGGCATCGAGATGCCCTCGGTCGCCGAGCCGTTCATCCGCCGCCGCGCCATCCGCCACCTGGAGAAGGGACGGATCGTAATTCTGGCGGCGGGCACGGGCAATCCGTATTTCACGACCGACACGGCGGCCGCGTTGCGTGCGGTAGAGCTGCACTGCCAGGTGTTGCTCAAGGCGACGAAGGTAGATGGCGTCTACGAAGCGGACCCCGAAATATATCCTAATGCGCGGCGCTTTCAGGAACTCAGCTACATGCGGGCGCTGAACATGGGACTTGCCGTGATGGATTCGACGTCCCTCTCGCTCTGCAAAGACAACCACCTGCCGATTGTCGTTCTGGATATGCATGTGCCGGGCAATATCGCCGCCGTCGTGCGTGGCGACCAGCGAGGAACGCTGGTGCATGACATGCCCGAGGGCGCCGACGCCAGGTGGGCATAGGCGTTGCACTCGGGTGCCGTCGCGCCAGCACATGGCTGCGATCGAGAGGTGTCGTAGGGCGGTGACTCATCGTACCTATCTCGTGGACACTGTAAGAAGGAGCATGTATCATGGCACGTGACGTGTTCGGAGACGTAGAACACCGCATGTCGCAGTCGGTGGAAGCGTTGCGGCGAGAGCTCTCGACCGTGCGGACGGGGCGCGCATCCCCCACGCTTGTCGAACGGCTAAATGTCGATTACTACGGCACCCCGACGCCGCTGCAGCAAATCGCCGCGATTCATGCGACTGACGCGCGCACGCTGACCATCCAGCCCTGGGACAAGAAGTCACTGGGCGATATCGAGAAGGCCATTCAAAAGAGCGACCTCGGTCTGAACCCGACCAACGACGGTCAGGTCATCCGTTTGACCTTGCCACCGCTGACGGAAGAACGCCGCAAAGAGCTCGTGAAGGTCGTCCATAAGAAGGTCGACGAAGCAAAGGTAGCCGTTCGGAATCTGCGTCGCGATGGGCACGACACACTGCGTGCCCAAGAGAAGAATAAAGAGCTCTCCGCGGATGAGCTGAAGCGGGGAGTGGACCGTTTGCAGAAGCTGACCGACAGATATACCGATGAGGTTGAGCAGGTAGGGCAGCAGAAGGAGCGGGAAATTCTCTCGGTCTAGCGCGAGGAGCGCCAGGCTTCACAGACTCCGTCACGGCCCAGTTGTCTCGTGCCAGGCCGGTCTGGTGACGGAGAGGACAATCAGGAAACTCATGGCTATGGGGAACATCAAGAGCCTGCTGTTTGCGTTGAGTAGCATTCTCGATGGAGGTGCCCGCGCTCGGGAGGCAGAGCGCCGCGCGGAGCTGAGCCGCCTGACATTTCGGGACGGACTCGCGGTTCCCCAGCACATTGCCATCATCATGGATGGCAACGGACGGTGGGCGACCTCGCGCCATCTGCCCCGGTCTGTCGGCCACCGCGCGGGCGTAGATGCCCTCCGCCGTGTCGTCGAGCTGTGCCGTGACTATTCCGTGCCAACGCTCAGCGTCTATGCGTTCTCCACAGAAAACTGGGGGCGGCCCAAAGAAGAGGTTGACGCGCTGATGCGGCTCATGTGGGAGACCATCCGCAGTGACGTCGACCGTCTGCATGCCAACGGCGTGCGGCTTCGGCATATCGGTCGCCTCTCTGACCTGGCCCCCGACATTCAGGATGCCATCCGCTGGATGAGCGACCTCACGCGAGACAATACCCGCCTCGATCTCAATGTCTGCTTCAACTATGGCGGCCGTGCCGAGATCGTCGACGCTGTGCGTGACATCGTCGCCTCGGGCGTGCCAGTCGAAGACATCACCGAAGAGACAATTCAGGGACACCTCTACACCCGCGAGCTTCCTGATCCGGATCTCATCATCCGCACGGGCGGTGAGATGCGGCTGAGCAATTACCTCATCTGGCAGGCGGCCTACGCCGAGTATTACTCGTCGCCGGTGCTCTGGCCCGACTTTGGCCACGACGACTTCGTGGCAGCGCTCGAAGCGTTCGCCCAGCGTAAGCGTCGCTTTGGCAAGACCGACGCACAGATCGCAGCCGAAGTGACGTCGATGACAGTCGCACCAGTGCGTGCCACGTCGCTTCAGGAGTCAGTGCTGGAAAGCGCGAGCTAACGCGGCTGAGTCATGGTATAACAGGGGATGAGTGGCCGAGATTGGAGGCGTGCTCGTTGCGTGTCGTGAAGCAGGAGCATCGGCATGTCACAGGATGCGTCCCATGTTCCGCTTTCAAGGCGCACGATGCATACACAAGATTCCGTGAGTGAGTCGGGCAGTCCACCCTCCTCGCAGCCAGGCCCCACGTCCTCGAGCTCGTCTGGCGGAGTGGGGTGGCTGGCCAGTCTGCGGCAGCGATCCCTCACCGCGTTCGTGCTGATTCCCATCGTCATACTGCTCGTGTGGTTCGGCGGTTGGCTCGCCTTCGCGGGTACGCTCGTGGCGCTGGTCGTGGCCATGTGGGAGCTGCGCGTCATGTTCGCCCATCGTGGCTGGCGCCCCGAAATCTACCTCAGCGCTGCCCTCTGCGTTGATTTCCTCGTCGCGGCGATGTTACCCTCGCAGTACCTCGCGCCGCTGCTCGGCCTGGGCATCAGCGCCCTCCTCTTCGCGTCGTTTGGCTGGCTCATGATCACCCGGCCGACGATCGAGCGCACCCTCGTCGACTGGGCGCTCACGCTGGCGATCCCCTTCTACATCGGCTGGCCGCTGGCGTTCTTCCTGCTCGTGCGTGGTTTCGGCGCGGGCTACGGCTCTCGCGGATTCTGGTGGCTGCTGGCGCTGTTCTGCATGGTCTGGGCGAACGACACCGCCGCGTTCATCACGGGGCATTTTCTGGGCAGGACGAAACTCGCGCCGCACATCAGTCCGGCGAAGACCCGCGAGGGGTTCCTTGGCGGGCTGGTCTTCTCCGTCATCGCCGCGTTCGTGGTGCTACGGGTGGCGGATGTCGTGCTGCGGACGCCGCTGCATGTCGCCTGGTATCACATCGTCGTGCTCGGCGTGCTGGTCTCGATTGCCGCGACGATTGGTGATCTGGCCGAGTCGTTCTTGAAGCGCGTTACTGGCGTGAAAGACAGCGGCACGATTGTTCCCGGACATGGTGGCCTGCTCGACCGGATGGATAGCCTGCTCTTCGCCGTTATCGTCGTGTTTTTCTATGCGGCGTTCCTCGGCGCGCTTGGCTGACTCGCGCATACCCCGGTACACGTGGCAGTCCGGCGGTTTATGGCACTCTCTCTGCTAGCACAGCAACGTCACTGGTCACGCATGATCCCATCGGATAACCCCCTCTGACTCGCGCATAGGCCCCTGAAGGAGAAGGGAGGCCACATCGCTCGCCATCCGCGCGAACTAGCACCCCGTTCACGTATCCTTCAACTCCACCGGAATGAACCGTCCATGCGCACGAGTGTGCAACGTCAGTCGCGCCGACGGCCAGGTCACCTGCCGAAACGTTGGTGTGTTCGACCCACCACTCGCCACATCTGGACCGCAGGAGAGCGGCACGTACCTCTAGGCGGCGGGGAACAGTCAGGGAGGTGGAACTGGTGTCTGTTCGAAGGTACCGTCTGGTTCGCATCGATAACACGCGAGCACGGGCGCGCTCACGTGTCGGGATCGCAGTCTCGGTCCTCCTTCTTTGCGTACTCGTCACGGTCGCGGTGACCCGGTCGCTGTTCGACAGTCGGGGCACACACCTCGTATCGGCCCACGTTGTTCGTGGTGGGACCGTTCACACGCTGCAAGACGCCCAACACCTGCAAAGCGAGCGGTATTTCCGGCAACCGGCGGGTGTGCGCCTGCGGAATGCCGTCACACTTCATGGGCAGCCTCCCGCGGTGCAGGCGAAGTCAGCGTTTGTCTTCGATCCGGGAACGGGCGTCGTTTTCTTTCAGAAGAACGCGGACGACGAGCGCCAGATGGCGAGCACGGCGAAGCTCATGACACTGCTCCTGGCGGTGCAGGATGGCGATCTGAATGAGCAGGTCGCGATTGGGGCGGATGCCGCCGCGTTGGTGAACAGCGACAACAGCTACATGGGCGTGAGCGCTGGCGAGCAGCTATCGTTGGGTGATCTACTCTATGGCCTCGTCTTGCCATCCGGCAACGACGCGGCGGTCGCGATTGCCGATGCTATCGGCGGCAATGTTGCGTCGTTCGTCGCGATGATGAACGAGCGCGCGCAGGAGTTGGGGCTGACTTCCACCTTCTACTTCTCGCCAGATGGGCTCGATGATGCCAACCACACGTCCGCGAGGGACCTCGCCGTGCTGGGCGCGGTCGCCCTGCGCTATCCTGTCATCGAACAGGTGACGTCGACGCTGCACGACGTCATTCCGCAGACAGCCACGCACAAACAGTACGACCTGTGGAGCGGCGACGACCTGCTCTCAGGCGCGCGCTCGCCGTATCCTGGCACGATTGGGCTGAAGCCGGGCTTCACCGATACGGCACGGTACTGTCAGGTATTCGCGGCGCGTCGTCAGGGGCACCTGATCGTCGGCGCGGTGCTTGGCGACCCGACATGGGGCGCTCGCATCGGCGACATGCGCGCGTTGCTCGATTTCAGCTTCGAGCAGGACCGCGTCGCTCCGGCCCCGCCAGCGGTCCCGTGGTCAGACGTCTCGTCAGACCAATAAGTGAACAGCGCGGCGGGCGATCGGAGCCGATCATGCCTGATGGGCAGGTTGCTCGGCATTCTCGAAGGCGGAGAGATCGATGCCCGCCGGGAGCGGCTGGATGTCGAGCAGCACCTTGAGGACTCGATGAAGCACGGGTTGGCGCGAGGTAGAGAGCGCGCGCCGCAGCTCGCGCAGTGGGAAGCGATGGGTGATGACGCGTTCGGGAGTGAGACGGTGCTCGCGCACCAGCGCCGCGGCCAGCGTGAAGGTGGAAACACGGCCGCCTTCGGCGCTCAGCGAGGAAGAGTTGCCGCTGCCTGGCCACATCTCAGTGCCGTGGGCGAGGCTGCCGAGCACCGTGACTTCTTTCTGCCAGAGGGGCGTCAGATCGAGGGCGAGCCGTTGCGGGTGTTGCCCCGTTAGGACGACGACGCCACCGTCGCGGGTCCAGCGGAGCGCGCGCTGGAGTGAGCCCGCCGTGCCAATCGTATCGTAGACGACGTCGAAACCGCCACCCGCGAAAAGCTCTACGCCGCGCCGCCCGTGCAGTCGTCGTGCGCCGGTCAGCTTCGCGGCGCCCGCTCCACCGTCCTCGCGGTAGAGGATGCGTGTGGCTCCCATGCGTGTCGCCAGCTCGATCTGATACGACTCGAACGGCAGCGCGGTGATCGTCACGTTGGGCGCGAGCACGTGCGCCGCCTGAATCGTCAGCATCCCGGCCGTTTCCGCGCCGATGACGAGCACGTCGTTGCCCGGCTGCGGTTGGTGACGCAACACCGCGTGGATGGCGCGCGACGCTGGCTCCAGTAGCACAGCCTGCTCGTCAGTGAGGCTGTCGGGCACCAGGAAGAGCTGACGCTCGTGAACTACCATTTCGTCGCTCCAGCCGCCGCCGATCTGCTGCTGCTCCGAAACGGTGTAGCGGTTCTCGCAGAGACTCTCGCTGCCGACCGCGCACTGCCTGCATGGCGGCTCGATGGCGAGCGTGGCGCACGACGCACCACGCGTGTAAACGACCCGGTCGTGAATGCGAAAGAACTCGACCTCCGGCCCGACATCGACGACCTCGCCGACGACCTCGATGCCCAGAAACTCGCGTCGCGGGCGGGACGCCGCGGCGAGCGAGATATCGCGGTCAGCATCAAGGTGGACGAGCTGCAGATCGCGCTCTGAAATGCCCGCGAGGATGTTGCGGACGCGCACCCACTGGCCTGAGGGCAACGCGGGAGACGACAGGCTACGTGTGCGGAGCGGTGCGAACGGACCATAGTACGCGCGCCGTGAGGCGAGGCCGGCTAGACGCGTCGTCTCGACACGAAGGGGATTGTTATCGAGATAGGCGCTCCACATGCCGCTCTACACTCCTTGTTGCTCGCACGTCTATCCAGCGACCAGCGGGTGGTCGAACTCCGCCTGAGTGTAGCACGCGCCATTCAGGCGTGCAATGATTGTGGGCATCGTTGGAGGAGTAGGCTCGCGAACACACGGGCAGGTGTATCCGCGCTGTGGAACGGTGCGCGTGGAAAACGAGACTCCCCCATCCCTCTCGCGAGGGCGGGGGAGGCAGGTAGACGACAACTGCTGGCTTAGCGGGAATACCGGCCGACCAGCGCGGGCACAAAGTAGAGCGCCAGCGCGGCGAAGACGGCCGCGACTGCTAGTCCGAGGCCGAGCGTGCCGGAGGTGAAGCCGTGCGCGATCGCGTTCCAGATGATGGCCACGATCACGAAGCCGATGACGGCTGCTCCGGCCGCTATGCCGATCGTAAAGACTCGCGCCGATGGATCGGCGGGGAGCACACTCCCGCGACCGAAGCGGACCGCCGCGAACGCCAGGAACGCGATGATGACGCCGATGAGCACGCCAACGATCCAGGTGCCCACGACGGGAATGAAGCTGATGCCCGTCAGGATGAGCACGACAAGCACCGCCAGGATGATGCCCAGCACGTACGGCGCGTTCGAGCCGAAGACGCTCAACACCATGTTGAGCGCGGCGAGCAGCGGCGCGATCGCCACCAGTTTACCCGACATGCGTTGCGCCGTCAGGAACTCACCGTAGGATTGGCGATATTTGCGCTGCTTGAAGTAGATGCTGCCCTTCGTCGTGTGCAGGTTCGCGCCGCCCAAGAGCGGATTCTGCCGGGCCGCGCTGTCGAGCGAGGAGAGCGCCTCATCGTAGCGCTTTACCTCTTTGAGCGCGTTGGCCTTGATGAACTCGGCCTGCGCCAGCGAGCGATCATACCGCAACGCCGACTCCGCCGACTGCACAGCGCCCGCAGGGTCTTTGTCGCTCAGCTGGACAAGGGCGCGCATGAGGTGCGCGGTCGCGTTGCGCGGCTCCATCTGCACCGCCTGGTCGGCTTCGGCGCGGGCGCCGCGATAGTCGCGCTTGGCGGCGAGCACTTCGGCAAGCTGGATGTGTGAGCGCGCCTGCTTTGGCTGCAGTTGCACGGCTTTGCGCGCGGCGGTCTCGGCCTCAGCTGGCACCCGCATCTGCCCCTGCTGCACGAGCGCGGCGGAGAGCAGCAGGTACGCGTCGGCATTGTTCGGCTGCTGGCGTATCACCCGCCGCACCTCCGTGACGGCCTCGTTGGTCTGCCGCTCTTGCAGCAGCGCCTGGGCGAGCAGCAGCCGCGCGGAGGAGTTGTCGGGCTGGCGGTCGAGCAGTTTGCGGACGATGCGCTCGGCCTCGTCGGGCCGGCCACTGGCGAGCGCGAGCTTGGCCCTTCCGAGCGCGCCGCCGGGTACGGTTCCCATGCCGCCCGCCTGGCCGCCACGATACGTCATACGGTTCATCGAAGATTCAATCCTTCCCTCTCGCGGCGTTCATAGCGGCAACATGGACGACCCATCGGCGAGAGTCACAAGCGTCAGTCAGAAAGAAGATGGCATACGTTACTGAGTATATTATATCTCGTCGCGCGCGCAGGGAAGTGGGAAGGTTGCGTGCGGTTCACGATTTAGCGCCGGTAGCTCTTGCTGTACGCCTTGCGCGAGAAGCTGAGGGGAAGCCCCTCGCGGTCCGCGAACTCCTGGAAGAGCGCGTAGAACTGCGCGCGGTCGGTGGTGCTGATGACGGCGGCCACGTCGGCGGCCTCGATGGGGTAGAGATAGCCATTGCCAGCGATAGTCTCGGCCCGCAAGGTCTGGATCATCACGTCGAGCAGACCGTCGTCGAGCACCCAGCGCGGAAACTCCAGACGCGCCGGCGGACGGTTGAGCGCGGCCTGGTAGTAGACGAAGGCGACCTCGCCCTGCTGGTCAGCGTAGCCCGCGCGCGACA
Organism: uncultured Ktedonobacterales bacterium; assembly: GCA_964427535.1. Taxonomy (GTDB): domain Bacteria; phylum Chloroflexota; class Ktedonobacteria; order Ktedonobacterales; family JADMIN01; genus CAYRVF01. The sequence continues at coordinate 35,200 of CAYRVF010000016.1, read as the reverse complement.
GGTCGTCGCGGCAGGAGATGAAGGCGGGCGTGCGGTCACCCCAGCGCATGCGCGTGTGCCAAAGCAGCGCGTCGTGGACTCCGTGTGGTTCTGGCATTCGCGCAGCCTCATCGGCGAGCCCGCGCAGCATCGTCAGTGTGTCGCGGGCATAGCTCGTGTCGATGTAGCCCACCAGAGGAACGCGCGTTTCGCGCGAGGTGGCCAGGAGCTCGCGCATGGCGCGTACGTAGCGGTCACGTTGGGCAGGGGGCATCTTGAGCGCGAATGAGAGCAGCAGGCTGCCGTCGTAGAACGCGAGGGTCTTCTCTGCCGTTTTCACGCCGTGGATGGCCGCCAGGACGCGCATGCGCTCGCGGAGCACGCGCGTCTCCAGCTCGAATCGCCGCAGGTGCACCGCCTTCTCGGACGTGCCGTAGACCTCGCCCGTACGCACGTCGATGGTGTCGGGATCGGTGAGCAGCAGATCGTCAGGGGCGAGCACCTCGGAGACGACATCTTTGAGGTACGGCTCGGGCGGCTGGTGCGGATTCTCGAAGATGGCCGCCTGCACCAGCGCGACCGGAATCGACGCATCGCGCCAGGGCAGGAGCTGGCTACCGTCGACCGCGAGTGTCGTAATGCCGCGAATGCACTCCGCCCACTCGCGCGCTTCTTCGTGGTTGGCGAACTCTTGGCCGAACGGCAGTATAGGCATGCCAGAGCCTCCGGAACGCAGCCACGCGTCATACTCGGCGGTGGGTTGCGCGCCCAGGGAGACGTCCGCGCCTGACGCAGGCGACTCCCTCAGTATGCGTTGTCTGGCGTCGATTGCAGTCGAGGTGGGATACCGCCGCGAAAGCTGCTCCAACGCGTCGATGTATGCCGAGAGCCGGTTGCCATAGCGCTCACGGTAGCTCGTGAAGAGGTCGCGTGTGCGCTCTAGCTCGGCAAGGATCTTCTGTGTATAGAGCGCCATGCGACCTCCGAAAGGCTGTGCCTCAGCAGAGGCTAGTGGGTGTTATACGTCAGGGTGAGGTTCACGGGACACAGAGGCCCCACATGGACCGAATAGAGATTCCCCGACGTCTGGTCCTGATAGTAGACGTACAGCGTCGAGCCATCGGCGTTGTTGGTGATGAAGGCGATATTGTAGTCACCCTGCTTCACCGCGCCGAAAGTGAAGGTGCCTTTGCTCGTGTCGAGATTGGTCTTGTAGTCCGATGAGAAGAAGTAGTTATTCGGGTCGGCCTTCGTCGAGAGCACCGCGACTGGAGCCGGGTTGGTCGGTACGCCGGAGATCTGTCCAGAGACTGACTGGGGTGCCGCGAGGTCGCTAGCAGCCTGTTTCCCTTGCTGGGTGTCGGCGTACTTGTCGACCAGCATCTTGTACGTCGTGACTGCGGCGGAGCATGTGCCACCCGCAGCCGCCGTGATTTGCTCTTTGCCATAGGCATAGTAGGCCTGGGCGGCTCCAGCGTGCGCCTGCGTGGCGACCGCGCTCTTTGGGAAACGGGTGGTGACCACCTCGAACTGCTTGGCGGCTTCCTGATACTGGTGGGTGGTGGCGAGCTGTGTGCCGTACTGGAAGTAGATCTGCGAATCAAGCGCGCTGAACTGTGCCGAGCAGGCTGCGTCGCACTGGGGGCGCGTGAGGTAGCTATCGAGCAGCACCGTGGCCCCCGAGAACGGGAACGAGGACGGTTTCGCCGCCAGCCACTGGGTATATGTGCGTACAAGATCGCCGCGCGCACGTAGGACGGCCGCACCGCTCTGGTAATACTGGTTGAGCACCGTCGCGAACTGTGGTGCCGCCTGATCGTACTGTCCACTGCTCAACAGATGTTCGCCCGCCTCATCGTACGCCCGTGCAATGTCGGGCGCATTTGGCGCCTTTTCGCCAGCGCGTCCATATTCGCGAACGGCGTCCGCCCAGGCTCCAGCGCTCTCGGATGTGCTCGCCTGGGCGCGATGGACAGGTTCGGCCAGTCCTGTGCCGGCGGCGAGCGGCAACAGCAGTGCGACAATGAGTGCCAGCGTAAGCACGGCGGTGCTGACCGCGCGTCTACCTGAGACGACGCGTGCGATATAGACGCCGAGTACGACAATCGCGAGAACAGCGCCGACGAAGCCTGCGGCGCGGGCGCTATCCGCCCAGTCGCGGACGGCGAGCACGCCGATGAGGTAGATCACGAGGATGGGGGCGAGCGCGCCAACTGCAACACCGACCGTCAGCCCGCCCGAGAAGGCGCGGGCGAGGATCGGCTGGCGGCGCGTAGCATCTCCATAGGAGTACACGGGACCATAGCCGCCCCCGTGAGCTGCATACGGCAGAAGCGGCTGCGAGAGAGTGCCTGTATAGGTAGACGGCGCATAGCCGCCATAGACGCCGGGAACCGTCTGCTGCGTCTGCCACTGGCCGCTCGTGTAGCGATTCGACACCGTGGGGGTGCTGTCGTCGAGGTCACTCTCGTCGGCGATTTGCCCATACCCAGGGGGGACCTGCGGCCGGGGTGGGCTCGTCGGTGATGGCAGCGGCGCGCTCACAAACGGTGGCACGTACTCATCGCGCTCGTTTTCAGCGCCCTGCCAGGAGCTCCGATCTGAACTGGTTGGGTGGGGGCGCGGAGTTCGCTGCTGACCATCCATCCGTGGCATATCCTCTCAGCGTGCATGCTGCCTCAGCAGGCATACATTGTAGGTCGATTATAGCGGACGACGCAATCGCCATCATATCTCGCTTCACGACAGTCCGCTCACATCCCGGACTCTCGTAGGGTAGGGGCGAAAACTCGGTGTTCCGCTTCTTCCACAACGAGCAACGACTGATGGAGGCCCAGAGTCACACTGCCGTCGCCTCGTACTGCAAGGCTCTGACCGCCGACAGATGCGTTCGCTCAGGCCAGGACGAGCGATTCGTCTTCGACGAGCACAGTCTCGCCGTTGCGCTTCTCCAGGTGGATGACGTCGTCGAGGCCCTGCTCGAACGTGTCATCATGGCTGATGACGAGTATCTGGTCGAATCCCCGCACGCGGCGAATCTGTTCGGCGAGATTGCCGCGCCGCTCGCCATCCATATTCGTCGTCGGCTCGTCGAAGAAGGCGATATCCAGCCCGGAGAGGTTGCGCAGGAGCGCCAGACGCACGGCCAGGGCGGCGCTCATCTGCTCGCCGCCACTGAGCTGGGCGAAGCTGCGATCGCGACCGTCGCGCCGGAGCACGATCTCGTAGTCGTCCTGCCAGAGCAGCTGCGCGGAGCGGTCGCCAAGAATCTCGCCAAACACACGGTTGGCTTCGAGCGAGATCTGATGCAGTAGGGCGCGCATGATGTTCGGCCCGGCTTCCTTGATCGTGTCGCGGAACTGCTTGAGCATCACTTCCAGCTCGGTCAGCGTCTGGTACTCATCGCGGGCTGCGCGCAGGTCGTCGAGCAGCGCGGTGCAGCGGGTGATGTTTGCCTCCAGCTCCTCGATCATGTCGCGCAGATGGGCCAGTACTTGCGCCTTCTGTCCGCGCTGCGTGCTCAGCTCCTCGGCACGCGCGTTTAATCGGGCGAGCTCTCCGGCGTCGAAGCGCGCGGCTGCGGCGGTGTGTGCGTCGCGCGCGCGCGCGCATGCGTCTGCCGCCGACGTGGCCTCGATGCGCAGGGCGTCTTCGGCAGCCTCGACCTGGGGCAGCATTGCTGCCTGCTGCTCGGAGCGTAGATAAGCCTGAGCGCCGGGACGCGCGCGGGTCTGTTCAGCGTCGAGCGCGGCGATCTCGGCATCGAGCGTCGCGAACGGGCGGAGGGCCTCGTCGAGCGCCGCCTGATGGGTCAGAGCGCTCCGCAGCGCCTCCTCCGATTCGCCTAGACGCTGCTCCAGTGACGCCCGCTCCTCGGCAATCTGGAGAGCGGCCTGCTGTGCGGTTCGCGGGTCACCAAGCGCGGCGAGCGCCGCAACCGCTTCGTCGAGCATCGTCGGCGAGGAGGAAAGCGCCCGCACCTGCGCCTCCACCGCCTCCAGCTCGGCGACGAGGGCCGTGTGCCGCTGGCGCGCGGTGTCGAGCTGCGCCCGCAGCATGGGGTATGCCGTCAGACGCTTCTCCGCGGCATCACTCGCCGCATACAGGTCACGCGCCTCTCGCAGCGTCTGCGCATCGGGCGCGTCCGCCAGGGCTTGTTCGATGGCTGCCCGTTCGTCGGCGAGCTGTGCGAGTTGCTCATCGGCAGTGGAGAGGGAATCGGCTTCACGGTTGTGCCACGCCTCATATTGTGACCGCTGTGCCAGTAACTGCGTCATCTCGCGAAAACGGTTCAGTTGTCCCGTGGCATCAACCAGCCGTTGTTGGACCGGTGCGAGCGCCGCCTCATCGCGCTCGATGAGCTGGTCGAAGTAGGTGGCGAGGCTGTTCACGCCGCGCCGTTGAATGTTGAGACACGGCTCCGCGAGAAAAGGACACTGTCCCTGCCCTGACTGCTGGCGTGACTGCCGATGCGATTGGAGCGTTGCTTCCAGGTGCAGGACCTGACGTTCGAGCGCGCCGTGTTCCCGCTCAAGGTCTGCCTGCGCGGCGACTTTCTCCTCTAGCGCATCGAGCTTCCGCAGATTCTCCTGCGCCCGCGTCAGCTCGGACGCCGCGCGCTCGCGCTGCTGGCGTACACGCGAGGTCTCGAGGCCGATCGCCTTGAGGCGCTTCTCGCGCTCCGCTCGCATGGTGGCTGCCGCCTGCAGTTCCTCCAGACGCGCGCGCCGGTCGGAGAGGTGCGCCGCTTCGGGCCGCAGCGCGTCAAGCTCGGCGACATCGGCCTGAAGCTTGGCGATGTTCTCACCGACCTGCACGATATCAGCCTCGACCCGCGATTTCGACTTCTCGGCGCTCCGCAGCTCCTGCACACGCGCCTGCGCCTGGGTGCGTTGTTGCTCCAGCTCAGCCTGGCGCGCGACGTCCGGGGCGAGGGCGAGCGCCTTGCGTTCCGCCTCCGTGACAGTGGCGAGCCGCTTCTGCGTGTGCGCATGGTCGCGTTTCGCGCCCTCAACTTGTGTGTTGACCGACGCTTGCTGCTGGAGGAAGCGGTCTCGCTCACGCTGCCGCTCTCGCGCCGCCGCCAGCCCCGCCTCGGCACGCTGATACGCCTGGAAGTCGCCGCGAGTGGCCTCACAGGTGCGCACCGCCGCGCGGGAATCATCCAGCCGTCGCCGCGCTTCGTGCCAGCGCATCTCGGCGCCCTGCTGAGTGGCTTCAGCGGCGCGCAACACGCCCGCGAGCCGGGTGACCTCACCCTCAAGATCGCGCAGCTCGTTGCGGCGCCTGGCGACATCGTCGGCCTCGCGCGCGATTGCATCGAGCTCACGTGCCGCCTGACGCATGGCGGCCTGCGATGTGGCGAGCTCCTCACGCCAGCCGTCCAGTTGACCGGTCTCATATTCCAAGGCACTTATGCGCAATTCTTGCTGGTGCTTCTGCTCGACGAGGTATTTCTGCGTGTCATTCAGCTTCGAGGCCGCTGTGGCGTACTCCTCGACCTGCAGCAGCGCATCGAACTTCTTCTTGCGCTGGCCGGGCGTCTCCAGAAAATCGGCGGTGAAGGTTCCCTGTGTGACGCCGATGGCATCGGAGAACAGATCGCTCAACGCGACCTCGCCTTCGATACGCAGGTGTTGCCGCAAAAAGGCCAGCACGTCGGCACGTTGCTCGACCACGCGGTCGTGCAGCTCTGGATCGAAGACGTACCAGTCGGAGCTATTGCCGCAGCGGCGCACGACATCGTACTCGCGGTCGTCGAGGGCCGAGATAAACGAGACGGTGACCTGACCGGTCTTCTCGCCCTCGCGGACAAACTGTGCCTGCTTGTAGTAGATAGCGTCGAAGAGCGCGAAGCCGATAGCCTCGACCAGCGTGGATTTGCCCGCCCCGTTTGAGCCCCGTATCGCGGTCGTGCCGTGCTTCAGCGGAATGGCTACATGCTTGTAGCTTTTAATGTTGTCCAGCACGACTTGAGTAATTCGCATACAGAGCTTGCCTGCCCTTCGCCACCAAACGCACATTGTCCGGACGTGTCGCTGTAGTATAGTCTCTCGCGTGCGCATGCGCCGCACAGACGGGGATATCGTCTCATTCCTCAATGTGAGGACAGAAGCGGAAACATCCCGCCAGATCGTACCGCGATATGCGGTCGCGTTAGGGGGCCTGATAGCGGGGGCGCGCGTCGCGGCGGATGACGAACCGGGTGCCATAGACCTCATCGGTGAGCGCGGCGTTCTTGTTGTCCACGAGATCGGTCTGGAGCGCGGCGGCCTGCACCGCCTCCCACGTTAGCAACGTGCCGCGCTTTTTCGCTGCCGCCTTCTTGGGCGTGACGACCCAGATGCTGCCATTTGGGAAAATGCAATGAGCAAGCCCCTCGAACCGCTCTACCAGCCCGTCTATCTGGTCAGGCTCGACGACGATGATGTCGACGCGCTCCCCCTCCGGCAGCTTGTCGAGCAGGGTGACGTCCGGTGCGCAGCATGCGTGTATCACGCGGACCACATCAGGCTCGACGTCGAGCAGGCACAACGTCATGCCAGGCGCGATGCCGAGCTTGTGCGCGAGGTCTGTCATTGAGTTGATCGTCCCATTGTGAAAGTCGCTCCACGTCAGCGTGGCACATCAGTTTGCATATAGTCGTAACACTATACCGAGATGGAAAATTGGCAGCAGGAGAACGGGGCGGGCGAGGCATGCCTCGCCCCTAAAAACGACCATGCCAGCGCAGTCGCCGGCACGTGAAGAGCCGAGCGACGGCCGCTCAGGAGGCCAGCTCGCCTGCCGCACTGCCCCTCCCCTCTCAGGGGAGGGGGAGAGGTCTCACACCGCCGCCTGGGTGGATCGGCTGTAGACGACGTTCGGGTCGGTGAGCACGTTGACGCATGCGGCCTTGCCCGAGGCGAACGCGCGCTCGATGGCAGGGCGAATCTGGTCCGGTTCGGTGACGAGCTCGCCGTAGCCGCCGAGAGCCTCGACCATCTTGTCGTAGCGGATGCCGGTCGCGAGGTCGGCTGCGGTGGCATGACCGAGCATGGCCTTCTGCGGATGCTTGATCTGCGCCCACTGCCCATCGTTGCCGATGACGCCGACAACGGGCAGATTGTGGCGCGCGAGCGTCTCGAAGTCCATCCCGTTCAGGCCGAAGGCTCCGTCGCCGAACAACACGGCCACCTGCTTGTCGGGGCGCGCTACCTTCGTCGCGATGGCATAGCCGGTCCCTGCACCTAGCGTGCCCATCGGCCCGGCGTCGAGCCAGTGCCCCGGCTCCCAGGCGTTGATGACACGCGCGCCGTAGCTTACGATGTCGCCGCCATCGCCGATGACGTAGGCGTCGCGGTCGAGCGCGTCGCGCAGCTCGCGGCAGAGACGCAGCGGATGAATCGGCGTCGCGTCTGACCGCATGAGCGCTTCCTCCGCCTCGCGCGCCTTCGACTCGGCGTCGCGCACTACGCGGAGCCAGCCGTCGTGGTTGAGCCGCCCACCGAGAGCGGAGGCGAGCTGATCGAGCACCAGGGCGGCGTTGCCCGCGATGCCGACATCTGGGCTGCGGTTCACGCCGATGTCTTCCGCTAGCGGATCGACCCAGACGATTTTCGCATCAGCGGGGATGAGCGGTGGCTTGCCGTAGTTCAGTCGGAAGTCGAGCTTTGTGCCGACGAGCAGCAGCAGGTCCGCGCCCTGCAACGCCGTCCGTCGCGCGGCGGTGAAGAACAGCGGATGATCGGGCGGCAGGCTGCCGCGTCCGCCGCCATTGAGGAAGACCGGCGCTTGCAGCCTTTCGGCCAGCGCGCGCAGCGGAGCCGCCGCGTCGTCCCACCAGACGGCGCTTCCGGCGAAGATCACCGGGCGCTCGGAGGTCCGCAGTAGCGCCGCCGCCTTCTCCACCTGGGTGGGGTCGCCCGGCTGGCGTCCCTCATAGCGGTAGTCGGGCGCGGGGAGTTGCACATCCTGCGCCTGCACGAAGCCGTTGAGCACGTCCATCGGGCATTCGAGGAAGACGGGACCACGCCGGCCGGTGGTCGCCTTGCGCAGCCCCATCGCCGTGTAATCCGCCAGGCGGCGCGTCTGGACGACGGTCTTTGCCCACTTGGTGATCGGACCCAGCACCTCGACCATCGGCAGCTCTTGCAGGGCACCTTCTTCCCAGTGCTCGATGGGGGCGGCACCGCCGAAGACGAGCACCGGTGACTCGCCGAGAAACGCATTGGCGATGCCGGTGACGCCGTCGGTCACGCCAGGACCAGCGGTCAGCAGGGCGACGCCCGGGGTGCGCGTCACTTTGGCGTACCCTTCGGCGGCGTGGACCGCGACCTGCTCGTGGCGGGTGTCGACTACGCGAATACCCTCGCGCACGCAGCCGTCATAAATTGCCGCGATGTGCCCGCCACTGAGTGTGAAGACGACCTCGATGCCTTCGCGCTTGAGCATCTTTGCTACCAGCAGTCCGCCATGCAGGATCACTTCGTCCATCGTCGGCTCGCCTCACTTCTGTGTATGCCTGGAAGGCGCACGTCATTGCTCTCTTTGCAGCCAGTCTATCACGAGCAACCAGCGCGTCCGTGAGTGACCTCCGCGCCCGGCTCTCGTGCGCGTCGAGCATGAACAGAGGTGGTATGCAACGTGCCGTGTCGTTTCCACTGTCGCATTCCGCGGAGCGTTCCCCTCTGGCGCGGCGGCGCATAACTCCTACTGACTCGGGAAGCGGGACTCGCATGGCAGCAGATCAGCCGAAAGCGCCTCTTCAAGGACGATATTGGTTTACCGTTACATTCGTGCTGCTGGCGCTCGTGCCAGACCTGGTGCTGAGCACCGCGATGTCGCTGGCACGATTCGCGGTCGTGCGCGATCTCCATACGACTCCGCAAGTGCTCGGATTAGGAGAAACCTTCAGCAACGCCGGGTGGGCGTTGGGAGCGGTGGTCGCGTCGTATCTGGCGCTGCACTACCCGACCTACAAGCTCAACATGATCTATCTGGCGATGTTCATCATTGGATCGGTATTGGGTCTGGTCGCGCCGACTCCCGCCTTCGTCGTCGCTGGGCGCATCTTGCAGGGCATCGCGACTGGCATGCTGCTGGTCTCGGCGTTGCCGCCACTCATCCGGAACTTCCCGGTCGAGCGGCTGCGGACCACGGCGACGTTCGTCGGCATCGGCTTCTTTGGCGCGGCGGTCGCCGGACCGATTATTGGCGGCTACGTGGCGCAGACGGATACCTGGCGCTGGCTGTTTGGCGGCGCCGCGCTATTCGGTCTCGGAGCTTTCGTGCTGGCGTATCTCGTGGTGCAGCGCGATCCCGGCTACAATCCCAAATTTCCGCTCGATGTTCCCGCGGTCGTGCTGTCCGTGCTCGCGGCTGGGCTTACTTTTTATGGTGTCGGTGCGATTCAGCACGGTGGATGGCGCTCGCCCGTCGCGTGGGTCCCTACGGCAATTGGATTGCTGAGCATCGTCGTGCTGATCGTCTACCAGTATCGGAATGAAAACGCGCTGATGCCCGTGAGGCCAATCGCCACCACCTATCCCGTGATGGGCATTCTTGCGGGGATCGTCGGCGGACTGGCGTTCACTGCGCTGACCAATGTGATCCTGGTGGAGCTGCTCCAGGGTCACCATCTGTCGCCACTGGAGACGGGGCTGGTGTTTGTCCCTGGCCTGGTGGCGGCTATTCTCGGGTCGATACTCTTCGGCTATTTCTTCAGCTCGCGGTATTTGCTGCTGCTGCCCCCGCTGGGGCTTGTCTCGCTGCTCGTGGCGGCGTTTCTTCTGACGACGACACCCGCGACTGACACGCTTGGCATGTACTACTGTGCTACAGGATTGATGGGGTTGGGCGCTGGATTGACCGTCTCACCGGGCCTTTTTATGGCGGGCCTGAGCGTCAACCCCCAGATCATCGGACGGGCATTCGCGCTGGTCGAGCTGTTGCGGCTGGCGGGCGCCTACGCGTTCGTGCCCGCATTTGAGTATTTCACTACGATCTATGGCACGACGCCGTCCAACCTGACGCTGGGGGCGCATGTTGTCTTCTGGGTAGTGCTCATCATAATCGCGGTCGCGATGGCGCTGATCACGCTCGTCTTCGTGCTCGGAGGCGCACGCATTCAGGCGCCCGATCTCAGGGCCTATCTCGAACGGAACCAGCCCGCGCTGGAGTCGCCGCCCGTGTTCGGGAGGAGGCACCCTTCGCCCGTGGAGACCCTTCGCGCCGCCACCGAGACTGCCCTGCACCCTGGCGGCGGTGAAGTTGCCCCGCGCACCCCGCAGAGTCAGGCGGCCACCCCAGACGACTCCGACCGCGCAGGGCTGAGCGATGACGGCCGCAGAAAGCGCAATGAGCGGCAACCGACGGGCGCATCGTAGTCAGTTGTGCGCCTCGGAGGCGAAGCCCATTTCCGCCCGCCATCACATGCTGACGAGGGCGATGCCGACAAAGATGCTGCCGACGCCTACCCACTGCCAGCGGGCGAGCCGCTCGCCGAGGAAGATCCACGCCAGCACCACCGTGACGGCGCTGAAGAGGGACGAGAGCACCGAGACGACAGAGACCAGTGAACCGGAAATGCCCACGTTATAGGCGACGTTAGCGCCGGTGTCGAGGATGGCCATCGGCACCAGGAATGCCCAGAATCCGTTGGGCGGGCGGCGCAGCGCCCAGCGCGCGAGGCCCGTGTCGGGGCACGCTCGTCGCCGGAGCGTAAGCACGGTGACGGCGAGGGCAAGGGCCCACAGCACCACCATGTCGCTGACCTTGCCGATGAAGACCGTCGGGATGCCACCGAGCCTGGCGACGGAGAAATGCAGCGCCCAATACGCGACGCCGAAGACGACCATCGCGCCGAGCGCTTCCACGAGGCCCGGCGCAAGCCTCCGCTGGCGCGTCTTTGCGTCCAGGTAGTCGGACGAAGCAACGGGCTCAGGTGTGCTCGAGACGGCGCTCGCCAGGATAACGCCCCCGAGCGTCAGCACGATGCCGACGAGCTGCGGAGCGTTTGGCCGCTCGCCAGTGAGGATAGCCAGAAGCGCTGTGATGGCGCCGAAGCTGGCGGCGATGGGCGAGGTAAGCGCGAGCGTACCGATGGCGAATGCCCGATACAGCAGCGCCGCTCCGCCGAGTATCGCGAGATTCGTCACTGCGGCAACGAGGACGATACCCGGCGAGGCGTGCGGCATCGAAAGCAGACCCAGCGGCAGGCCAAGCGCCAGCAGGCCGACCACCGCGACGACCTGCAAGTAGAGTAGCGCCACGAAGGTGCCCACCGCACGTGCGGCTCCGCGCGCCAGGAAGTCCGCCGTGCCCCAGCACAGGGCTGCCGTGAGGCCCAGGATGATGCCGCTGTTCATACCAGTGTATGCCTCACTCTGTCTGCTCTTCTGAAGAGTCGTAGACCCCCTCCGCGTGCGCGAAAGGGGTCGTGGAGACGCAAATGCTGACGATGGACGTCTGGGGTATGTGCTTGTCGTGGGACATCACCGCGCGCCCTCAGGTCAGATGGCGCGGCGGCGAGCACTGACTAGCGGGCGCCCGTCTGCTCCGCCTCGCGCGCGCGGGAGCGCTCGTGCTGCGTCAGCAGGCGCTTGCGCAGGCGAAGGTTCTGCGGCGTCACCTCGACAAGCTCGTCGTTGTTGATGAAGTCGAGCGACTGTTCAAGGCTCAGCTTCACGGCGGGTGTCAGTCGCACGGCGATGTCCGAGGTGGAGGACCGCACGTTGGTGGCTTTCTTCTCCTTGCAGATGTTGACGGCCAGGTCATCCGGCCGCGCGTTGAGGCCGACGATCATGCCCTCGTAGACCGGCGTGCCCGGCTCGATGAACGTCTGTCCGCGCTGCTGAGCGTTGTTCAGGCCGTATGTCATGGCGACGCCGCCCTCCGAGGCGATGAGCGCGCCATTGCGCTGCGTGCCAATGGGACCTTGCCACGGCTCGTAGCCAAGCAGCAAGCTCGACATCGCGCCGTTGCCCTTTGTTAGTGTCAGGAAGGCATTGCGGAAGCCGATCAGGCCGCGCGTCGGGATGTCGTACTCCAGCCGCACGTTGCCCTGGCCGTCGTAGACCATGTCGGCGAGCTTGGCCTTGCGGACCGCGACCGCCTCGCTGACGGCGCCCACGAACTCCTCGCGGGTATCGATGACCAATCGCTCGACCGGCTCGACGACCTTCCCGTTGGTCTCGCGCGTGATGACCTCGGGCCGCGAGACCTGCAGCTCGTAGCCCTCGCGGCGCATCGTCTCGATGAGCACCGCCAGGTGCAACTCTCCCCGGCCCGAGACGACGAACTCGTCGGCGCTCGACCCGTCTTCCACTCGCAGGCTCACGTTCGTCTCAAGCTCACGGTAGAGCCGCGCACGGAGTTGGCGCGACGTGGAATACTTGCCCTCGCGACCGGCGAAGGGGCTGGTGTTGACGCCGAACGTCATCTTGAGCGTTGGCTCTTCGATGGCGATGGCCGGAAGCGCCTCAGGCTGCTCGGCATCAGCAAGTGTCTCGCTGATATTTGCGTCGCCGATACCCGTGAGTGCGACGATGTCGCCCGCACTGGCCTCCGGCACTTCGAGGCGGCCCAGATCCTGATAGGTGAAGACGAGCCCGACGCGGCCGCGCACCTGATTGCCCTCGCGGTCGATCTTCATGACGGAGAGACCTGGCCGAACGCGCCCGCGTGTGATGCGACCGATGGCGTATTTGCCCTTATAGTCATCGTAGTCGAGCGACGTGACGAGCATCTGGAACGGGCCTTCCTCGTCGACGACGGGGGCCGGCACGTTGTTGAGAATCGTCTCAAAGAGCGGAACGAGATCGTTGTTTGTGTCGTTCGGGTCGAACCTGGCGATGCCATCGCGCGCGATGGCATAGAGCACGGGGAAGTCGAGCTGGTCGTCTCTAGTAGCAAGCTCCAGGAAGAGGTCTTGCGTCCAGCTCAGCACCTGCTCCACGCGTGCGTCGCGGCGGTCGATCTTGTTCACCACGACAATCGGACGCAGGCCCAGGTCCAGGGCCTTCTTGAGTACGAAGCGCGTCTGTGGCATTGGCCCCTCGACGGCGTCGACGAGCAACAGACAACCATCGGCCATGTTGAGCACGCGCTCGACCTCACCACCGAAATCGGCGTGGCCGGGAGTGTCGATGATGTTGATTTTGACGCCGCGATAGTGAATGGCGGTGTTCTTGGCGAGAATCGTGATGCCGCGCTCGCGCTCCAGCTCATTGGAGTCCATGATAAGCTCGCCGACCTGCTGATGCTCGCGGAAGACCTTGCTCTGCTTGAGCAGCCCATCCACAAGCGTGGTTTTGCCGTGGTCGACGTGCGCGATGATCGCGACGTTGCGTATGTCTTCTCGAATCCGCTGGCTTGCGGTCGCGGACGTTGCATTCATGGTTTGCATGCGATCTTGAAATCCTTGAGAGCTCAATAGTCGGTCAATCAGTGTCCAACAGAGTCTGAATTGCGCGGCGGAGAAGTGAGACGGCTCACAGACGACAGCCGCCAGGCACACTATCATCTAGTATACCACTTCTCGCCGTCTCTCCGCCGAGTCTGGGAGGCTCCGCGACAGGAGATGAAACGCCCTGACACTCCATGACGCGCGGATTATGAGAGTTTTCTAAGGTTGGTTCCCGACGCTCGCATCCTATGGTACAGTTGGGTTGCTTACCCATCGGTCAATATTGGTGCAGCAACCGGGCGGAATAGAACGCGTGGGAGAACGCGCTGGCGGCGCTAGAAGTTTGGCGCGCCCGTCTTCTACGCGAAAGACGGAGCCTGGACACGATGGAACAGAATCCCCCTCAGCGGCGACGCATTTTGGTGATCGATGACGAGCCCACGCTGCTCGAGCTTCTTCGCGACGGACTCTCACTGCTTGGAGGGCACGACGTTGAGGTCGCCTCTGATGGCGCGCGGGGCCTTGAGCGCTTCTACGAAGTGCGGCCGGATTGTATGGTTGTGGATGTGCGCATGCCCGGCCTGAACGGCTATCAGTTGGTGCGGGCGCTGCGCGGCGATCCCGAGACGGCACACACGCCGATCATCCTCCTGAGCGCGCTGGCGCGGGACCGTGACGCTCTCGCCGGTATGCTCTCTGGTGCTGACACCTACCTGTTCAAGCCAGTCAAGATCACCGAGCTGCTCGCCGCGGTTGACCGCGCGCTCGACCTGACCGCCGAGCAGCGTGCGACGCGTCAGTCTTCTCTGCTGCTCGACGAGGTTGAGAGGTGAAGAGGGCATGGACCACTTCCCAGACTCTGCACAGACACCGATGGCGGATACCGGTCTTGCGCGTATACATCACGAGCAGCCAGCGGCGCTGAGTGTCCTCTTCGTGGACCCAGATGCCCAGACGACCGCGACGCTTGCCGCCGCGCTGGGCCGCGCCTGTGTCGTCACGGTCGTGTCGAGCGCGCGCGAGGCTGCCGGGCTGCTCCGCGAGCATACGCCCGATCTGATCGTCACTGAGCTGGAGTTGCCCGACATGGATGGCACCCGATTCGTCGAAGCCGTCCATGCACATCCCCAGACCCGACACGTGCTGCTTATGGTTGTGACCTGGCGCAATACCATCCAAGGGAAAATCGCTGCCCTGCAGGCGGGGGCCGACGATGTACTGATTAAGCCAGTCGAGCCGGGAGTGTTCGTGCGGCACGTGCAGATGGTGTTGCGCTTTCGCCGCGTCCTTCATTCCTGACGACCGGGCGGTGATATGGGCGGGTGGCGTGTGATCTGCTGGTGGGCGGCGGATAGGGGGCGGTGGCGGTGGCTGTGAATCGATCGGGTAATGCTCGCGTGTGGCGCTCGATTCGAGCGACGCTGAGCTACGTGCGGTCGATCTTTAGCACGCCGTTCGCGACAGACCCCGACGCGATAGTACACACGTCATTTGAGGAGAACGAGCGCGAGCGGAAGCATGCGTTGCTGCGACTGCTCGTGTTCACTCTCACGGCCCTACAGCTTGTCGTCGCCCTTCCGTGGGCATATTTCGGGCACGCGCCGAGTACGGTGCTGCTCACGCTGGACCTCACTATCGCTCTGGGACTGCTCACGTTGCTGGTGAATCACCGGCGCCGCACCATTCTCGCAGGTGCGATGTATGTCACCGGAGCGATGGTGCTGACCGTGAACAATGTGCTTGACAACCCGGATGGGCTGGACGAGCGGGTCGTGTTGATGCTCTCGATGCTCACCCTTTTCATCATCTTGGCTGGGCTGGTGCTGCCTCGGGCCGCGCTTGCGCCGATGCTGGGCGCGTGCATCGCCCTAGTCGTCGTGACGGTGCATGTCATGCCCCTCGCGCCCTCGCTACGCACCACAACCTCGGCGGGCGAGAGCGTGCGGTTTCTTATCGCCGGATTCCTCTGTGCGCTGCTAACGCTGACGGCGGCGCTCACCTGGATCTCGGCCAGCAGCGCGCTCGCCGACGCGCGCACCACAGCGCGTGCGCTGGATCGCGAGCGTGAGCTGACCGCGTTGAAAGACCAGTTCATCGTCGACGCCAACCACGAGCTGCGGACGCCGATCATGGCGCTCTACGGGAACATCGAGCTGCTGCGGTCGCTCGGCGAGCGGGCCACACCGGAACAGCGCGACCAGCTCCTTGGGCGGGCGCTGCGCTCGGGTGACGGCGTGCTCCAGTTGCTCACGAGCGTGCTGGATACCAGCCGGATGGAGCGCGGTCCCATCGAGCTGGATCGCTCGCCCGTGCGCATCGCGACACTCGTCACCACCGTGCTCGAAACGTATGACCCGCGTGAGATTGGTGAGCCGGGTGTGGGTGGCTTTGCCCAGACCGCGCGAGATGTGCGCGTGTCGATCGAGCCATCACTGGTGGCGCTCGCCGACGAGTTACGTCTCCGACAGGTGCTCACCAATCTTATTTCCAACGCCCTTAAGTATTCGATGCCTGGCTCTCCACTGGAGATTTTCGGCGCGCTCCTCGCCAGCGACTCACCAGAGACCAGCGGGTTTGGGCAGCGGCAGGCACAGGAGCCAGCAGGCGCCATGATTCAGGTGAGTGTGCGCGATTACGGGAACGGCATTCCGCCACGTGACGCGTCCAAGCTGTTCAACCGCTTCGTTCGCCTGCCGCGCGATATCGCGGGACCGGTACGCGGCACTGGTGTGGGACTGTATATGTGCCGGCTGCAAGTCGAGGCGATGGGCGGCCGCATCTGGGTTGAGAGTAGCGGTGTTCCCGGTGAGGGTTCCACCTTCACATTCACGCTGCCCGCGGCTCCGACGGGCGTCGAGCCGTCTCCTCCATCGACTCCCCTCAGGGAGATGGGCTTCTTCGTGCGCTAACGCGACCCCAGGCCCCCTCCCCCGACCCCTCCCCGACCTGACGGTGAGAGAGGGGAGCCAGAGTTCGCGAGGCACGCGTAGTGCGCACGCGTCCATTCTCTCGCTCTCGGCGGCTGCCGGGGGAGGGAGCCTGTCCTTACGGACGATGCCTGGCGGGCGCGCGCTCCGTTATGGTTATTGTATGGTGCTCATCGTACACGATTGGGTGTATGTATGCTCTGTATCGTACAATGGGCCGGCGTGCTCCTTCGCCGGGAAGGTGCGCTCAAGGGCGATGCGTTGTGGAGGTGCCCGCTATGGCTCGCGTCTCGCGGATGCGGCGCGTTTGGACGGCGCGGTGGCCGCGGGCGTTCTTTCAGTATGACCGCAATGTCTATCTGTTGCTGCTGTTCACGCTCGGCAAGGGATTCCAGCTCAGCATTGGCGCACTGTCGATCAATCTCTATGTCTTCAGCCTGGGCTATCAGAGCGACTTTATCGGACTGATCGCCGCGATGCCCGCTATTGGCTCTCTCGCCGCGGCCGTGCCAGTAGGTCTGATTGCCGACCGCATAGGGCGGAAGCCGCTGCTTGTAATGAGTGGCCTGCTGAATCCGTTCGCGCTGGCCGCTATCGCGTTGAGCACAAGTCCCGCGCTGCTGATCGTGGCCAGCCTGCTCAATGGAGTGTTCTCCTCAGCCTACTGGGTCACGAATCTGCCGCTGCTGACGGAGAATAGCACCGAAGAACAGCGCGTTGGAGTACTCGCGCTCAACAGCTTTCTGTTGCTTGGCGTGGGCTCGCTGGGCGCGCTGCTCGGTGGTGCCGTGCCAGAAATTGTCGCCGCGCAGTTGCATGTCTCCGCGACGAGCATGGTGCCGCTGCGCTGGGGCGTGCTGGCGGCTGCGATCATCGTCTTTATTCCCGCGCTGCCGCTGATTTTCCTGCGCGAGCGGAGCCGGAAGGACGTGCTGGCGGAGGCCCACACTCCGGTGGCACCCACGGGTGACATAGCCGAGACGCCCGCCGCGACGGCCGTCCCCGTCATTCAGGCGCTCGAGCCTGTTGGCCGCATGGCGCTGACTCTGCTGTTCATCAAGCTGTTGCTGCCGGATGCGCTCTTTACTACTGGCGAGGGCGCGACGGTCGGGCTGCTGCAGATTTTCTTCCGGCTGCGCTATAACCTGCAGCCCGGAACACTGGGTCTGCTCTATACCGTTGCGGGCATCTGTGGCGGCGCCACCGCGTTGAGCGCCCCGCGCCTGGTGCGCCGCTGGGGGAAGTTGCGCACCGCCACGCGGATGCAGTACCTGAGCGCACCGACGGTGCTGCTGATCGGCTTCGCGCCGTTCTTCCAGCTCGCGGCGCTGGGCGAGTTTGCGCGCAACATCTTTCGTGGGTTCTTCGAGCCGACGTATGCGGCGTTCGCGATGGAGCGCGTCTCGACCCGGCATCGCGCGACCCTCAGCGGCTTCTACAGCGTGACCTGGAGCGTCGGCTACACGATCGGACCGACGATTACGGGCTGGCTGCAGGTCCATGTAGGCCTCTCAGCGGGCTTCGTGTTGAGCGCCGTCTGTATCGCCATGGCCGCATCGCTCCTGCGCGTGTTCTTCTGGCGCGATCCCCTGGCGATGGCGACGTAGCGCGACTTTGCGCGGAACAACTCATAGCAATCACGCCGCGTGGTCGCTCCCTGCCTCCGCGCCCGCGAACGGTCCTTCATCAGACATTAACACTATTTTTACCGAACCTTGATGTCCGGGGCGCATGCTCACTTCGGTGTTTGCCAATTCGTCCCTGTCGCCTTCATGTGAACTCACACGCGGCACGGAGACAAGGTGAGGATGCGGTTGTGGTGCAGATGCAGACTCCCGTGCCAGTGCCCTCGGGTATACGACGACGATGTCGGCACGCGATAGCAGGCGTGTATAGGCAGCACGTGGCTGCAGTGGCGGTCGTGGTTGCGGTCGTTAGCGTCGTGCTCGTCTCGGCCTGTGCGCCCGGATCGTCCACGACTTCGGCGACCTTGCACGGGTCGTTCTCTGTCACGGGCTCAACAGCGTTGCAACCCCTCGCGACCGAGGCAGCCAAGCTGTTCGCTCAACAGCACTCAGGCGTGCATGTTGACGTGACCGGCGGCGGCAGCTTTCATGGATTGGATGCTGTCACGTCCCATAAGGCCGATATCGGCGACTCGGATGTCTACGCTGACCCGGCGATCTATCCTGATCCCACGCTCACGGACCACCTCGTATGTGTGGTTCCATTCTCCATGATCGTCAACCCGGAGGTGACGGGCATCACCAGCCTTACTAAGGCGCAGATCGTCGATATCTTTTCCACCGGCAAGATCACTAATTGGGCGCAAGTTGGTGGACCCAACCTGAATATTACGCCCGTGGTGCGACCGTCCTCCTCGGGCACGCGTGCGACGTTTCGCAAGTATGTTCTCGGCGGACGTGACGAGGTCGGCCAGTTGTTGAAGACCGATTCAAGCACGACTGTGCGCGATACCGTCGCCAAGACGCCCGGTGCCATTGGCTACCTCGCGCTCGCCGTGTTGGATGCGAGCGTGCATGCCATCGGCATTGACGGGCAGCCAGCGAGCGCGGCGAGCATCGAGAACGGGAAGTATCCGTTCTGGAGCTACGAGCATATGTACACCCTTGGCGACGATCAGCCGGTGCCCTCTGCCTTTCTCGATTTCATGCTGACGCCGCAGGTGCAACAGCTCGCGCAGAAGCTCAGCTACATCCCAATCGCAGATATGAAGCTCGCCCGTGTGACTGCCCCAGGATCGGGCACGTTGCCCGCGAGCGAGGCCGTGGCTGTCGCGGTGGGCAGGAGGGAGTACGCACATGAGCTTCAGTAGACGGTATGCGGCCGGAGTGCCTGCCGATTCCAGAACGGGGCGAACGCCCTCCCGTGATGATTCGCGACAACCGGGCATTCGCATCGCGCCGTCACGGGCGCGCACACGGCAGCGCAACCTGCTCCTGGACGTGCCCATCGCCGGCCGGCTGACGCTCGGATTTCTGATCGCGGCGCTCATCGCGGCGCTCGCGGCTGGCGTCGCGGGAGTGCAGCGCGCGCAAGAGCTGACGCGAGAATCCACGTTCTATCAGAACCTCTTGCAGACCAATACCTCGCTCACGACAGGCGACAGTTTCCTGCAGTTGATGGACTCCGAGTTGCACGCCGCGCTCGCGCTGACACAGACAAGTTCTCCCTCACAAGAAGACCTGGCGACGGACCAGAAGGCAGTACAATCGCTCGAAACGCAGTTCTCGTCGATTCTCGATGGATATTCCCAGCAAGATCTGCTGACGAGCCATCCTGACCGAGCAGCGTTGATCGAGGAGTCCGGGCATGCCAACCAAATCAGCCAGCAGCGGACCCTCACAAGCAGTGCCCTGCGTACATGGCAGGTCTATTCAACCGCGCAGGATGAGGTGTTGCGCGATATCGCCGCGGGTAACTTCGCGGAGGCCGCGGCACTCGAGCGTTCGCAGGCCGAGCCCACCCACGCCGACGTGTTGAGCGCCCTGCGCAGCCTCATCCAGTTCAATGGGCGGCTGGCGTCCTCAGTGCAGGGTGCGGCCGCGGTGGAAGAGACCAATCAGCTGTACATCACGGTGCTGGCCGCGGTGCTCGCGTTCTTAAGCGTTGGCGGAGTTGGCGTGTTCATCTCCGATACCATCGTCCGCCGGTTGAAGCACCTGAGAAGGGTCACGCAGGAGGTCGAGGCTGGTCAGATCGGAGCGCGCGCGGAGGTTGTGGGCAAGGACGAAATCGGTGGAGTGTCGGCGTCGGTAAACGGCATGCTCGACACGATCGTTGGCCTGTTGCAAGAGACACGACGCCAGCGCGACGCGCTCCAGAACGCTGCCGAGCGTCTGTTCTCTGACATCCGCATCGCGAGCGCGGGTGACCTCCGGGTGAACGCGAACGCGAGCAGCGACCCGATTGGCATGCTGGGCAACGCGTTCAACTTCACGATTGGCCGCTTCCGGCGCTTCATGTTGCGCGCGCAGACTGCGACTGAACAGCTCGACGTGCTCTCACGCCAGCAGATAGAGCGGACGGATGCCTTTTTGCTCTCACTCCAGCAGCTCGTGCGAGCTTCGTCAAACCCATCGCAGACAAGCGTATCGTCATACGCAAGCTCGCCGGCGTATTGGCCGAGCGTACCCGGTCTGTCATTCGATCGAGCCCCGGCGGAACCGTCACGCCTGCTCGGTGCCCTCGACTCGGCGCGGGACCAGGCGCGTGTCCTGATGAGCGAGGGGGCAGCGGCTCGGGCGCGGGTTGTCGTCGATTTGGCGGAGCAAGCGTATCTCTCGGCGCAGCGTGTGCGCCAGTTGGCCTTGACCACCGCTGACCCGCTCGCGCCAGCGCAGCAGCAGCAGCTCACAGCATTGCGCGAGCAGGAGACTCAACACCTCAGCGGTGTGCTCGTGCGGCTGGCGAACTCCGCGCAGAATATCGACCGTGAGACCATAGATGGGCTGACGGTGCTCACGCAATCGCTCGACCGCGCGAGCGAGACCGCTCGAACGCTACCAGCGGAGGGTGCCGCACGCGCACAGGGAAGTGGGCCGATCGGGGCGCCGCTGTCCCAGGCGCACGCGCAGAGCTTTGCCCGCCTGGGTGCCGCGTACGGCCAGGAAGTCGCAGCGCTCGCCCGGCACATGATCGTCATCGCGCAGGAAATGCGCGCCGGTCTGGCGCCGTTCCAACTCGGCCAGGACGACGGGATGCGCTCGTATGAGCCTCTGTCGGCGCCCCCCTACTCGCCGTTTTCCGCGAGCCAGCCGCCATATCACTCTCGTTGAGCGCCCATCGATCCGGAAGACGCCGCGTGAAGCAGAGGATGCTATGCGGCGTCTTCTCTGCGTAGAATAGAGGCAGTGAAACAAGATACACACCTCGATAGACGTCCGTCTCCTCGCGAATCCCGGAGGAGGCCTACGGCAGGGAGAATATGCTGTGGCAGATTTTGCGCGCCAGAACGCTGGCGACGGCTCCGTCGTCTTTCTTCTGGATTGCGACAACACCCTCCTCGATAACGACGCGATCAAGGCCGATATGTCGGCGCAGTTGCTCGCTTTGTTGGGACCCACGCTCTCCGATCGGTTCTGGGCGATCTACGAAGAGGTGCGCGAGGAGACGGGGACGGTCGATCTCCCGCTCACGTTCGAGCGGTTCCGACCCTTTGCGCCGAGCGAGCCAGTGTTGGAGCAGGCGCGCTCGCTGGTGATGGACTATCCGTTTAGCACACGCCTGTTCCCAGCGACGCTGACGACGCTGCGATATCTCGACAGTATCGGCACACCGGTCGTGCTCTCGGACGGCGACAATGTGTATCAACCGAAGAAGATTCGAGAGAGTGGGCTGGAATCTGCGGTCGAGGGACGGGTCGCGATTTACGTGCATAAGGAAGAGCATCTCGACGAGGTAATGGCGCGCTGGCCCGCCTCGCTGTACGTCATGGTCGACGACAAGGCGCGCATTCTCGCGGCAACCAAGGAGCGCATGCCACACCTGTTCGTCACGGTCTGGGTCAAGCAAGGCCATTACGCCACGGGCGAGCAGACGTACAACCCCGCACCCGACATCACGCTCGCGCACATCGACGAGTTGCGGAATCTTACTGTTGCCGACTACCGCGCCGTGCAGTTGCGCTCGGAACCAACCGCGTAGGCCCTCATTGGGGGGAACGCGCTATGCCGAAGGCGACCTGACGCATGCCAGACGGAAGCTATATGTGGCCGGTTGGGGAACATCCATCTGCGCAGGGTACTCGAGCTCGACCCACGCGGTGAGCTGGCGCACGGACTCCGTGAGCAGTGGCTCGGGCACCGCCCACGTGCGCGACCATTCGCGCTCGGCGATGTCCAGGATGGCGGCACGTGGCGTCGTGCGTACTTCCCACGAGACGACATCGCGCTGCACGAGTGGCAGCCCGCGCTGGCGGATTTCGGCGAAGACGGCTGCCTGTGTCGCCGCACCGACGCGCGCTGGCTCGTGCCCCAGGCGCCGAATGATTTGCAGCCACTGGTCTTGCACACGGATGCCGACCGCGCTCGTTGCGGCGAGATCCTGTCCGAGTAGGAGGGCCCGGCCGGGCCTCACGACTCGTAGGGCCTCGTCGAGGGCGCGGCGCCAGTCGGAGACGAGATGGAGCACATGCACCGCGACGACCGCATCAAATGTCTTCGACGCAAAGGGCAGGGCAGTCATATCGGCAAGCTCGACGTTTAGCCTGCCCCAGACAACGCGCGGCTCTTTTGTGCAGGCAGATGCGTACTTCTCTTCCAGTCGTTCGACCATGCGGGGAGAGATGTCCACGCCGGTGACGTGTATGCCGTGCTCCAAGAGCGGCAGCGCGATGCGTCCGGTGCCGATGCCGATCTCCAGCACATGCCCAGCGTCGGGGATGCGGCCCATCGCGATGAGTGCGACGGCGATGCGCGCCGCTACCTCCGGTGGGTGGACGCGCGTCTGGTCATAGCGGTCGGCGACCGGATCGAAAGACAGCGACTGCGACATGCCTATGGCTCCTTCTCCGGCTCCGCTTCATACTCGGCTGGGTCGCTGCGCCGCCGCGAAAGGCGTACCTGATTTACACTGTAGCCGCGACTGCGATAGAGTCGCAGCGCGGCGTCGTTATCGGGCGAGGTGGTGAGCGTCACGAGATCGAATCCGCGCTCATCTAGGAAAAAGTGCTCGGCGACGTCGAGCAGGCGCATCGCGACGCCGCGTCGCCGGTACGCAGGATGCACCAGCAGCTCGTGAATATACCCGATCAGCTCGCCCGACTCGGGCGCGATCTGGGCGGTCGCGAGCAACAGCCCGACGAGCTGCTCGTGTGTGTCATCGCCCTCCACCGCGACCCATAGCACACCTTGTCCGGCCCGCAAGAGTGTGCGGCTGATGCGTCCGCGGGGTGTCTCGGGGAGAATGAATGTCAGCGCTGTCTCGCGGTCACTCTCCGTCGCGGTCCGTACCACAATTGGCGGCTCACGCCCATCTGTCACGTGCCCACTCCTGTCTTCGCACGGGAGGCCGGTTCCGTCTCGCTTCCTTCTTCAGTATACTCCCTACGCATCGGTCGGCCTGGCTCCTGGCACGTGAGCTGAGCGGATGCTCTGGCAGCGCGGAGGCTCGCCGAGAGCGCGTCGGCCGCACTCCCGCAGTGGCGCGCGACGTGCGACTGGCGTGCGAGAGGAGTGCCGGTCGACTATCGCAGAGTGCCGCACTGCCGCCCCGCTGGCACCCACATCGGATATCGCGGACCGTCGAGACGGAGGAGTATGTGAGCAAGCCGACGCAACCGAGAGTGCAGGGACTCTGGCACGTGCTCCAGCGGTCAGGGCAAGTGTTGCTGAGTCTAGCGATTGGCCTCTCTGTGCTGGCTCTTCTCCTTACCGAGCTTCACGCGAATGCCGTGCTGACGTTTGTCGTGTCTGGGGCGAGCCTCGCCGTGCTGGCCGCGCTCGTCGGCCAGGCGACTGAGCAGGTAGGCTCGCGACTCGGCCCAGGCGCGACTGGTGTGATGCAATCCGCCATCGGCAATCTGCCTGAGCTGTTCGTCGGCATCTTTGCCTTGCGCGCTGGACTGCTGAGTGTGGTGCAGGCGGCGCTGGTCGGCTCCATTCTCGGCAATAGCCTGCTGGTATTGGGTCTCGCGTTCCTCGTCGGTGGGTTGCGACACGGCACGCAGACTTTCAGCGCGCCAGCACCGCGCCTGATGGGTGCGCTGACGTTGCTCGCGGTCTCGGCGCTGATCATGCCAACACTGGCCAAGATGCTGCATACGCCCGCCGCGCCCCACGTCGATGCACTGAGCGTATTTTGCGCGGTGGTCCTGCTAATCGTCTTCGTGGCGAGCATCCCCGTTGCATTGAGTGGGGGACCGATAGGCGTACCAACGGAGAACACAGGCGTCGAACAAGTCGTCTGGCCGTTCGGACTTGCCGTAGGCATCCTCGGGCTGGCGGGCATCGGTTCGGCGTTCGTCTCGGACTGGTTCGTGAGCGCGCTCTCACCGGCGATATCCGCGCTCGGCCTATCGCAGGGCTTCACAGGGCTGGTGATCGTCGCGCTGGCGGGTAACGCGGTCGAGAATGTTGTGGGCGTCCAGCTCGCCGCCGCGAACAAGCCAGACTATGCCATCAGCGTGATCCTCAACAGCTCGTTGCAAGTCGCGCTCGGCTTGTTCCCCGTGCTGGTGCTGCTGAGCTTCTTCATCGGCGGCGTGCATCTGACACTCGTGTTGCCGGGACTGCTGGTAGCCGCGTTGTTCCTGGCCGCACTGCTTGGCACGACGGTCGTCTACGACGGGGAGTCCACGTGGCTCGAAGGCGCGGCGCTGGTGGGCCTCTATTGCATCGTAGCCCTTGCCTTCTGGTGGGGATGATCCGGGAGTTGGCGGATCTTTCGGGCGGCTGAAGCCGTGCCTGGGAGGCACCCGGAGGTAGGCTACCTTGCCCCCGCTCTGCCTGCATGCGCTGGACATTGCCGCAAACGCCGCTCTGGTTGGTATGTTATAGTGGTTTTCTGCGCGAACGCGCGTGTAGGCCGCTGTGTGTCCTCGTTTCATCCTTCACCTTAGGAGAGTCCGGCATGTCCGTCCGAGATGCGACTGCGTCCCCGGCATCGACACCATCCGAGCGCGGTCCACTCAACGACTGGCGGGTGCTATTGCTGGTGTTCACGCTGGCCGGTGTGGTTGAGTCGCAGGCGTTCGGGCACCTGAACGCCTTCACGCCACTGTTTCTGCAGCAACTACACATTGCCTCCAGCGAGGTCCCGACCTGGACGGGCATCTTATCGTCGCTGGGCTTCGTGCTCGGTTTGCCGCTGCTCCCCTTCTGGGGGGTATGGGCCGACCGATACAGCCGCAAGCTCATCATCGTGCGCAGCGCGTACGTCGAGGGCGTGCTCTTCGCCGTCGCCGCGCTTAGCCCAAACGTCTACGTACTGGCGCTCGCGAAGCTGCTCGGTGGGTTCGTCTTCGGCAATACGGGCGTGATGTTGGCAATGCTTGCCGACGTGACGCCGCGCCAGCGCCTCGGCATCGCCGTCGGCATCGCCAGCGCCGGGTTCCCGATCGGCTCGTCGGTGGGACCGTTCTTCGGCGGGCTCATCGCGCAGGGACCCGGCATTCGTACGCTGCTCGGGATCGATGCCGGACTCTCCGCGCTGATGGGAATCGTGTTGACCATCGTGGTCCACGAGGAGCGGCGGGCTCGCGCAACGTCTGGCACGGTCCGCCAACTTCTCTGGGCCGCGCTGACGGACATCACCGCGTCGCCGGTCGTCGTCCGTCTCTTCCTGCTGTATTTTCTGGCGATGTTCGGCATCTCGCTCTCGACGCCGTTCGTACCCATCGTGCTACAACAGCTCGCGCACGGCAACGGCGCGCGTGACGCCGCCATCATCGGCACCACTCTCACGGCCGCTGGCATCGCAATGGCCGTGACGACGCCGCTGTGGGGGCGCGCCGGCGACCGTTTGGGCCGCTGGCGTATGTTGCCGCTGTGTCTTGGCGCGGTAGCACTGGGCATCGCGGCGGAGGCTCTCGCGCCCGCGTTGTTGGCGATGCAGAGCGCGATTGTGTGGATTGGCCTCTTCCAGGGAGGCATCGGCACGACGGTGATCGCGCTGCTAGCGCTGCTGGCGCCGGAGGAGCGCCGCGCCTCGATCCTCAACTTCTCGCTGCTGCCGTCGCAGTTGTCGTGGTTCCTCGGCCCGATCGTCGGGGCGGGGCTGGCTACGGTGGCGCTCCGGCTGCCGTTCGCGGCGGGTGCTGTGGTTCTAGGCGTCGCGGCGGGTGTCGCGCTGCTGCTGGCGCTGCGCCACGACGAGACGCCGAGGCGACACCGCGCCGCGGCGGTTGAGGCCACGGAGGCCACGGAGGCGCCAGAGATGAGCGCGAGCGGCGCGGGCGAGTGACGTTAGCTGCTGGTATGGACCGAGCGGTCGGGCAACATGGCCGGAGTAGGCAGCAGGCTCCCATAGTGGGCGCGCAGGCCAGCGGTCGTGGCCGCCCAGCTCCATCCCTCCGCGCGTGTACGAGCGGCACGGGCCAGACGCGTACGTAGGGCATCATCGGAGATGAGGGGTCGGAGCTGGCCGAGCAGGTCGCCTGGCGTGTCGGGGTCGTAGAGCAGACCGGTCTCGCCGTGCTCGATGAGATCGGGAATGCCGCCGCATCGTGCTCCCACCACGGGCACGCCCGAGGCCATTGCCTCGATGACGACCAGGCCGAGCGTCTCAGTGGTCGACGGCAGAACGAACACGTCGGCGGCGGCGTAGGCATCTGCCAGCTCCTCGCCGAAGAGGGAGCCAGTGAACGTTACGGGCAGCCCGGTGAACGTCTGCCGCAGTTGCGGGGCCGCGGGACCATCGCCTATCAGAGCGAGATGGCAGCCTGGCAGATGAGGCAAGGCGGGCGCGAGTTGCTCCAGGCCCTTCTCGGCCGCGAGGCGCCCGACGTAGAGCAGCAGCGTGCGCTCGGGATGCCCGTCGGTCAGGCGGTCGCGCCAGGCGTCGCTGCGGCGCGTGGGGGTGAAGAGCTCTGAGTCAACTCCGGGCTCCCATAGGTGCAGGCGCTGGAATCCGCGCCCCAGTAGCATCGCGCGAACGGGCCGCGATGTACACAGGTTGATCGACGCCTGGTCATGGAGAACGCGGAGATAGCGCCAGAGCGGCCGCTCGACCATGCCGAGCTTATAGCGCCGCGAATAGGCGGGCACATTCGTGTGATACGAGGCCACGAGTTGCGCGCGCTGTCTGCGGGCGTACCACACGGCGCCGACGCCCAGGCAAATCGGGTTCACCGCGTGGACGATATCGGGCCGGTAGGCGAGTAGTGCCTCGCTCCCCGCCGAGTAGGCGATGGGCACGCCGAGGCGAAAGTCGCGATAAAAGGGAAGTGTCATGCTGGGCATGCCGACGATCTGCGCGCCCGCGTACGATGCGGGGAGGCCGGATGCGTAGGGCGCTGCCACCAGCACCTCGTCTCCCGCGCGCACGAGCTCTTCGATGGTATGGACGAGCCGCGTGACGACACCATCCGTGTGCGGCAGGAAGGTTTCCGTGAACAACGCGATGCGCACGCGGTCTCTCCTCGTGCTGCTCCCATCGTCATCCCAGATGAGAGGGGACTGGATCAGGCGGCGATCATGAGCGCCAGCGTACAGTCGGCAACATGTGCTTCAGGTCGACACGATCGCGGTAGCGAATGGCACTTTCGAGCATGCCGGCGACCGTCTCGTCCGAGAGCAGATGCGGTACGAGCCCGAGATCGAGCAACTTGGTGTGTTTGGCCTGGTAGAAATGCTGCTCCTTCTCCACCCGCGGATTCTGAATGTGCTCTATCTCCGCGGGTAGCCCCATCGCCCGCGCGACACGGCAGACGTGTTCGGCGAGATCGAGCACGGAGAACTGCTCGGTAAACTGGTTGTAGACGCGCATCTCGCCCGTCGCAGCCGGGTTCTCGCAGGCTAGCTCGATGCAGCGCACGGTGTCGCGGATGTCGAGGAAGCCGCGAGTCTGGCCGCCTTCACCGTAGACGGTGAGCACATGGCCGCTGGCGGCCTCCGCGCAGAAGCGATTGAGCGCGGTGCCGAAGACTTCGTCGTAGTCGAAGCGGTTGGCGAGCGCGTCGTCGAGCACGGTCTCTTCGGTGCGGGTGTTGTAGACCACGCCCTGGTTCAGATCGGTGGCGCGCAGTCCCCAGATGCGGCAGGCAAACAGGATGTTGTGGCTGTCGTGGACCTTGCTGAGGTGGTAGAACGACCCCGGCTGCTTCGGATAGGGGAGACGGTCGGTGCGTCCCTCGTGCTCGATCTCGATGTAGCCTTCTTCGATGGCGATGTTGGGCGTACCATACTCGCCCATCGTGCCGAGCTTGACGAGGTGCGCGTTCGGAGCGAGGTCGCGCATGGCGTAGAGGACGTTGAGCGTGCCGACGACGTTGTTGACCTGCGTGAAGACGCTGTGCTCGCGGTCGATCATCGAATACGGCGCGGAGCGCTGCTCGGCATAGTGAACGATAGCCTCAGGCTGGGTGCGCCGGATGGTCTCGGCGATCACGTCGTAGTCGGTGAGGTCACCCAGGACGACGTGAATCTGCTTACCCGACAGTCGCTCCCAGGCACCAACGCGCTCTTCGAGGGGGCGAATTGGCACGAGCGAGTCAACACCCAACTCCTCATCCCAACGCCGCCGTATCAGACTGTCGAGAATCGTGATCTCGTGTCCTTTGTTCGAGAGGTAGAGCGCAGTCGGCCATCCACAGAATCCGTCCCCGCCAAGCACCAGTATTCGCATGTACAACTCATCTCACTCGATAGGACGACGCCTACACGTCTGCACGCACATCATATGCCGCACCGCGCGTAGGGTGCAGCCACCTCAATTGTACTTGCTTCTTTGGCGAGATACAATTTATCGCAGCCTGATTTGTTGCGCGGCCGTCTAAGTGCGGCTCACGGACACCGCACCATCCTATGCATACGCCGCCATTATAAAGGTTTCATGAAAGTCGCGATTTCACTGTATGCTATGGATAGCAGACTCACGGTGTGAAGTGCGGGAGAGGCGGGGTGAACAGAAGAACGCATGTTGGGGAGGGGGACGCTGCCGATTCCTCAGTCGCGCTCGCGTCTCGGGGAGAGCGGATGATTGCCAGTGTTCCGCTCACCACGTCCGAAGCGCGTCGCGACATCGCCTGGCAGTATCGCTATCGCCGGCTCACGTCGCCGGTGGCGTTGAGGTTTTCACGACCTACCCTGGCTGATCATGTGATTTTTGTGTGTGGCGTGCCTGTCGCGCCGTGGGTGCAGCCGCGGCCCGCTTGCGAGGTCTGGGCAATTTGGCTCCAGCGTCTGCGTGAGGTTCTCGCGGAACAGACGGATGAGCACGAAGGTGACACTCGGCAGCCGCCAGACGACGAGTGGAGGCGCTGGCTCGAGGCGCACGTGCATTTCTTCCATGTGCGCCGCGTGCGCGAAGGTGTTGCTAGGCTCGCGGCGCTCCTCGGCGCGCACGCCGACGAGCCAGGTGAGGCGCATGTCATCGGCCACAGCGCCGGCGGCGCCACCGTGCTCGGCTACCTCGCTGGCTTGCGGAATGGGGCTCTTGCGCTGCCGGGCATGCCCATCCGCTCGGCCATCACACTCGATGCCTCGGTCTCGGGACTGGCGGCTAGATGGTCAGATGTCCGCTCATATCTGCGCGACGTCGCCGGGAGCGGCTGGCAGGAGCTCTCGGCGTGGTCCCAGGAACGTGGCATTAGCGTGCTGACAGCGTCGAATGAGCTCGACATCTGGTCGCACCGCGCGCTCGCCGATCTGCCGTATCTGGGCGTCCGGATCGGTCCCACGCTGACGTTTCGCCGTCAGCTCAACGGGGTGATGCATGACGTGCTGCGTCGCACACCCCAGGTGGTGCATGCCGTCTGGGGCCAGCCACCCTCGGGAACACACCACGAACTGATGTGACCGACCCTGGGCGTGATCGGCGAGGGTATCCAGACCGATCGTCGCGGGAACGCGTGACACGCTCCTAGAAGCGAGCTGCGCGGCTATTTCAGCGCATGCAGCACGACAAATGGCATCAACGACCACTTGATCTCGCGCTGGCGCTCGATGGTGAACCCGGCCTGTCGGACTGTGCGGCCGGTCTCGCGATTCCAGTGGCAATTGCCCGCCATCCAGCGCGAGACCGGCGTGACGATGTTCTGGAGGAGCGCGACGGCGCCATGTCCGCGCACGTGCTCGACCATCAGCAGCACGCCGCCGGGCCTGAGCACGCGCCGCACCTCGCGCAGCCCGCGTAGTGGATCGCCGACCGAGCAGAACACGAGCGTGGCGATAGCGCTATCGAAGCTTTCGTCCGCGAAGGGGAGGCGCTCGACGCCCGCTTGGAAGAGGCTGACGGGGACGCGGGCGGCGTCGGCGCGCGGCCGGGCATAGGCAAGCATAGCGCTATCCGGCTCGACGGCGTCGACGCGCTCAACGCTCTCGGGCGAATAGAGCGCGAAGTTGAGCCCATTGCCTGCGCCGACCTCCAGCACTCGTCCGTGCGTGGCCGCCGTCACCTCCGCGCGCAATGGCAGCAGAAAGCGGCTCTCACTTCCTTCACGCGATATGCGCTCGTAGTTGCGGGCGAAACGTCGGTGCGACGTAGAAACGTTTGGCGGCCGTGCGATTCCGTTGAATTGCTGGCTCATATCGGACTGCCCTCGCCTTCCGAGTATCACACGCTCGACACCCCTGATACGCGCTGGCGAGAAATCTTAGCAGAGACGGCGGCGTGGGAAAGGCGTGGTCATTCACGTAGCAGCACGACCACGCCCCCGACCGACGCCGCGTGCGATACGGGCGAGAATGACTAGTAAGCCCGCGCGCTGAACAGCCGGTTGCGGCGCTGGCCGAGCAGCAGGTACAGGAATGGGCCGATGAACCAGAACACCCAGACGACGACCAGCCACAGCACTTTCTCGCCGGCACTGAGATCGTCCGCGAGAATCATGAACGTCAGGATGATGTGACCCACGACCGGAATGAAGATGATCACGAAGGCCAGCACCGTCGCCGCCAGACATCCTATGCCGCCTTCATCCCGCTGGTATTGGTACGACATCGCGTTGCTTCTCCTCGCTCATGCAAACCAACAGTCTTGGGGGCGCTTACCGCGTGTGTGGGCCGAGTCTGCGCGCTGCCCCCACAGCAGTCTACGGGCCATGCCAGTCGCGGGTTGTCTCGCCGGGGGAATCGCGCGCTCGATAGCCAGCGGAAGAACACGCGCTGTATCACGCGAAGGCGAATGAAGCGAGCAGCGGCTGGAACACGAGGTTATCGGTCGCGCTGAAACTGGCGACGGGGCCGCGCATCTCAATGGTGTATACCGTGCCGTCGTGGACTGTGACGAGCACCGTCACCTGACGCACCGCGCCGTCTGACCCGGTGACCTGTCCTCCACGGCGTTGCCATACCGCGCCCGCGACGGTGGTGTCTGGGAGGGTTGCGAGTTCTTCGCTCGTCGCAAGCAAATCGGCCCGGGCGATGGCCGTCGTCAGGGCACCGGCAGGCGCGAGCGTCACGCGGACAGTGCTGGCTCCATCGCTGTCGGTGAGTTGCACGCCGTCGGCGAGCCGCGTCGTCTGCCAGAGGGCGGGATGCCGGAACGTGAAGCGCCCGCTTGGATCGCGGTAGGTAGCCATGCTGGCGACACTCTGCCCCGTGACGGTCGCCAGGGTCGCGTTGATGACGATGTAGCTTCCGGTGCCCGCGGCGAGCAGCACCAATGCCACGATGGCCACGAGCAGGGCGCGACGACGGCGGCGCTTCGGGGCGGGCTGTTGCGACGCGACCGCTGTGGCGACCGATGCATCCGCCCTCGCGTGTTCGTCGCCGGTGTTGGTCTCGGCCAGTGGCAGCTTGGGAACGGGCACCGGCTGTGTAGGCGTCTTCGTCTCGCCGAGCGGTGCGCCGCAGCCAAAGCACACGGTCGCGTGTTCGTCACATTCCCTGCCGCAGCGTAGGCAGGTCTGTGCAGCCATGACCGTCCCTCCGTCGCGACACAGGGCGGCTGCCCCGCATGCACCGGGCACGACCTCGTGTGGCCGCTACCAGGGTTCCTACAGTAGGTGGAGGTCAGCGCCAGGTAGACGCTCGCCTCGCTCTAACTCACCTACTGTAGCGGTTGAGTGGCAATCAGTCAATCCCATGCTCATTCAGGTAGGGTGGAAGGGCGCGCGGCTGAAAGCCGAACTCGCGCTCGACGCCGTCGAGCTGGGCGACGTTATCGAAGCTAAAGAGGCCGACCGCCGCAACCGTGATGGGCGGCTTCGGCAGCACGGCCTCCATCACCGCCGCGCCAATTGCCACCAGCGGCGTTGGTCCCGGCACCTTTGGCTTGCGGGTCCCGAGCGTCTGCATGATGAGGTCAAGAATCTGCGCGTAGGAAAAGATTTGCGGCCCGCCGATCTCGATCACGCGGCCGTCGTACCGCTGGGGCAGTGTCGCCATCAGCACAATCGCGCGCGCGACGTCGTCGACCCAGATCGGCTGGAAGAGGCGCTTGCCGTTGCCCACCATTGGCACGGCCGGCGCGCTCTTCACGAGATCGGCCAGCCCAGTGAAGAAGGCCGAGCCGCTGCCAAACTGGATCGATGGGCCGAGGATGGACCACGCCAGCCCGCTCGACTTAATGGCCTCGTCCGCTGCCCAGCGTCCCTGCATGTACGACCCCGGCTTGGCAGGCTTGGTGCCGAGTCCGCCAAGCTCGACGATGCGGCGGACGCCCGCGCGCTTTGCCGCATCGAGCAGGTTATTGGTGCCGCGCACGTTGGTCTCGTAGTAGTTGACGCCGGGTCCCTGCTTGCGGTCCGCCGTGATGAACGCCGTGTGGATGATTGTATCGACGCCTTCGACAGCGGCGGCGAGCGTCTCTGGTTTGGTCGTGTCGCCTGCCACGAGCTCGTAGCCACTCGCCGGCAGGCGTTGGCGCGCGCGTGTCGCGTCGCGGACCAGTCCTCGAGGGTTCTGCCCTTCGTCCACGAGACGGGTCATGATGCGGCTTCCGGCGAAGCCACCCGCACCTGTGACAAGGATCATCGACGACCTCCTTCTGCGCCCTCGGATGAGGGAAGTAGACACCTTGCCTGACGGTGGCGACCCAGAACTGCGCAAGCACAGACCATGCGGCGTGCAAAGCATGTACATGCATATGCCAGACAGATTATGGCGGCAGAGGGGATGCCGGTGCAATCGTGCGTAGGATTTGCTGAGGGTACAGCGAGACTGGCGCCGGACTGGACGAGGAGGCTACCGGTCCGATGGCCCCTCGCTCGTTAGTCGTGCTCGGCGAACAGCTCAGGGTGGATGTGTTTCGCGAGGATCTCCAGGCTGTCGACCAGACGCGGGCCGGGGCGGCTGAAGTAGGCTGAGCCGTCCAACACGGCGATTCGTCCGGCGCGCACGGCTGGCAGCGATGCGTAGCCGGGCCGTGTCTCCAGCGTGGGCAGGTCCTGACGAGCACGCTCGGCCGAGTAGCCGCAGCAGGCAATGACGAGCACCTCGGGCTGGTAGTCGAGCACCTCACTCCAGTCCAGGCGGGTGGATGGTGTGCCGTCGTTGCCCAGCGCGTCTTCACCGCCCGCCAGATGGACCAGCTCCGGGTTCCAATGCCCGCCACGGAAGAGCGGATCGAGCCATTCGAGGAAGGTCACTCGTGGCCCCGACGCCGCGCGCGCGACCGTCGCCCGTACGCGCTCGATGCGTGCGCGCAGGCTGTGGACGAGGAGCCGCGCCTCGCCTTCCGCGTGCGTTATCGCGCCCAGCCGCTCGATGTCGCGCAGGACGTCTTCCAGGCTGCTCGGCTCCGTCGTCACGAGCTCGGGCTGCCGAGGCAGCGTCGCGAGCGTGTCTTTGACCTCATCGTAGTCGACCGCGCAGACGTCGCAGAGGCGCTGCGTCACCACGATATCGGGAGCGAGGTCGGCGAGCAGGTCTCGGTCGAGGGTGTAGAGCGCGTGCGCGTCGACACTGTGCTGCTGGCTCACGGCGGAATCGATCTCCGCGCTGGAGAGACCAGGCGCCAGCATGCTGCGCGTGACGACCGGCTTGGTGCGCACCACCGGAGGATAGTCGCACTCATGTGTGACGCCGACGATAGAGTCGACTAGGCCAAGCGCGCAGAGCATCTCAGTCGCGCTTGGCAGCAGCGAGACAATCCTCAGGTCGTCCAAGCTGGGCGCTCCTCTCGATTCAGATGCTGGCTGGCTTGTTCCAGCAGCGTTTCGCTCTCCCGTATGGCGTGATACACGCGGGTGCCTGCTCCGGGGGAAGAGACAGCCCATGCAAGAGTGACCTGCTATAGATTATCCGGCGTCGCCGGAGAGGACGAGCTGACGCGCCCACTGGAGTACCCGCCGTGCCCGCTGGACAACGTCGGCCGCGGCCTCCGGGCCGACCGCGTCGTCGGCTGCCGCCGGGTCGGTCTCGATCGTGGCGAAGTGGGCGGGGTGGTACGGCGTGATGGCGTCGAGATCCTGAAGGATCGGCTCGGGCGCGTTCACCTGCTCGCCAAGCGCCCGCAGATCGTGTGGATACGTCCCGCGCGCGTCGTGGCGCAGCACGTAGACCGACTGAAGCGCCTTCTCCGCTACCTGATTGGCGAGGTCGGCGGCATTGTAGTAGGTGCCCGCGGCGAGAGCGAGACTCGCGCTGGCCAGGTCTTGCGCTGCCTCAGCCCAGATGCCGAGCGCTTCTTCGTAGCTCATCGTCGAGGTCCCTTCCTGGCATAGGCATGTCTGCCCCGCGCTGTCGCGGCGCGTCACGCCCGTATCTTATCGCATCATACGCGAGTGGCGGAAACCGAGAACCGCACTCCCGCGAGCCCCGTCTCGCGGGAGTGCGGAAATGCGGTTCGGTGGCATCTCAGTAGGTTAGGCGAGATCGTGCAGGAGAATGTCGCGCAGCTCGGCGATGGGTACGCGCCGCTGTTCCATGCTGTCACGCTCGCGGATGGTCACCTGCCGGTCTTCGAGGCTGTCGAAGTCCACAGTGATGCAGTAGGGCGTGCCGATCTCGTCCTGGCGGCGGTAGCGCTTGCCGATGTTGCCGCCGGTGTCGTCGTACTGTGTCAGGCCGATCGAGCGGATGCCGTCGTGGACCTCGTGTGCGAGCTGCACCAGCGGCTCCTTCTTCGAGAGCGGCATGACGGCGGCTTTCACTGGAGCGAGCTTCTTGGAGAAACGCAGCACCACGCGGCTGTCGCCTTCGCCCAAATCCTCGACGTCATAGGCGTCGGCGAGGAAGGCGAGCGTCGAGCGGTCGGCGCCGACGGACGTCTCGATGACGAAAGGCACGTAGCGGCGCTTTTCCTGGTCGTCATAGTAGCTGAGGTCCTTGCCGCTGAACTC
>CAYRVF010000015.1:0-55931 GCA_964427535.1 uncultured Ktedonobacterales bacterium | reverse complement strand
GCGCCGCCGCTGACGCCGCGCTGCTGGTGGAGCTCGGCGACGAGGTGTCGCCGGGAATGTGGAACTGGGCGCAGGTGCTCGACCGCGCGGCGGAGACGTCACCCGAGGCGCTGGCGGAGCGGCAGGCGCAGCAGGAGTTCGACGATCCGGCAAACATCCAGTATACGAGCGGGACGACCGGCAATCCCAAGGGCGCGACGTTGAGCCATCACAACATCCTGAACAACGGCTACTTCGTGGCCCGTCTGCAGCACCTGACCGAGCAGGACCGCATCTGCGTACCCGTTCCGCTGTATCACTGCTTCGGCTGCGTGATGGCCAATCTCGGGGCGGTCACGCATGGAGCGGCGTTGATCTATCCCAGCGAGGCGTTCGAGCCACAGCCCGTGCTGGATGCAATTCAGGCTGAGCGCTGCACCTCGCTCTACGGCGTGCCGACCATGTTCATCGCCGAGCTTGGATACCCTGGGTTCGGCGACTACGACCTCTCGTCGCTGCGTACGGGGTTGATGGCAGGCTCGCCGTGTCCGGTGCAGGTGATGCGGCAGGTCATCGACAAGATGCACATGACCGAGGTCGAGATCGCTTACGGCATGACCGAGACCAGCCCCGTCTCCTTCCAGACGCATACCGACGATCCGCTCGAAAAGCGCGTGGGCACCGTCGGGCAGATTCACCCGCACGTTGAGGTGAAGCTCATCGACGCCTCGACCGGGCAGGTGGTACCGCGAGGCACGCCGGGCGAGCTGCTGACCCGCGGATACTCGGTGATGCTTGGCTACTGGAACAATCCCGAAGCGACGCGCGACGCTATCGACGCCGCACGCTGGATGCACACCGGCGACCTCGCGACGATGGATAGCGAGGGCTACGTCAACATCGTCGGGCGGCTCAAAGACATGGTGATCCGCGGCGGCGAGAACATTTATCCTCGTGAGGTGGAAGAGTTCCTCTACACGCATCCCATGGTCAGCGATGTGCAGGTCATCGGCGTGCCCGACGCCAAGTACGGCGAGGAGCTGATGGCGTGGGTGCGGCTCAAAGACGGCGAGAGTGCGACCGACGAGGAGATGATTGCCTTCTGTCGTGGGCAGATCGCGACGTTCAAGATCCCACGCTACTGGAAGTTCGTCGACGGCTTCCCCATGACGGTGACTGGCAAGATTCAGAAGTACCTGATGCGCCAGCAGTCGATCTGCGAGCTTGGCCTGAGCGACGCCGCCAACATCCAGACGGCGTAGAATGGCCGTACTGTGAGCGCGAGCCGGAACTGCCCTGCCGTTCGCGCTCGCATGGCCCGCGTGAGTGAGACTTCCATGTGCCCTCACGCGGCTGGACACGCCTGGCGAGGCAATTGAGGTGCTCACTCTCGCATGCCTGCCGTGTCGCGGGATACCAACGCGAACGACATGGCGGGCATTCCTGTATTGCCTCCACATCGACAGCCCATAATCAGGCGTAGTACTTCATGATACTTCCGTGCGTACTTCGTGACAAACGGGCATCGAGACGGTAGACTGTGTCTCGCTTACGATACCCAGAGACTACCGCCCGTTTGAGAAGGAAGGACGCGCATGTCAGGCAAAGCTGAGGCGACTCTCACCAAGCTGTTCGTGGAATATGGCAACGGGCAGCGCGACTTTCGACACTGGTCCCTGCCGGGAGTGCGAGGCGCCGATGCCGAGCTGCGTGGGGCCGACCTCGCGGGCGCGGACCTGTCCGGAGCCGACCTGAGTGGCGCGGATCTGCGTGGCGCGCAGTTGATGGGCGCGAATCTGACCCGTGCCAACCTCAAGGGTGCGGACCTTACCGGCGCGGACCTCAGCAGCGCCACGCTGACGCACGCGAACCTGACTGGGGCGGATGCGGCAGGCGCGCGCTTCCTCGAGGCGCATCTGGTGGACGTGCGTGCACGGCGGCTCGATCTGAGCGGAGCCGACTGCCGCGTCGCCGACATGACGGGCGCGGATTTGAGCGGTGCCGTCATGGTGGGCGCCGATCTGCGCGGCGCATGCCTCGACGCGGCTATCGTGCGCGGCATCCGCCTGAACGGCGCCAAGCTCAGCGGCGCTGCGCTGGAGCGGGTCGATCTGCTCGACTTGGCGGCAGGCGACGCGCGCATCGCGCCGAAGCAGGCGTCTCCCACGCTGAAGGATGGTCCGAGCGTGCCCAAACCCGCTCCCAAGACGACGGATCAGCCCGCGGCACCCGCCCCCGCGCTCGACCGCTCGACCCGTGTGCTGACGCCGCTCAACGTCGACGGCACGGGCGACGAGTGGTAGGTTGACTTCCTGATAGGGACTCGCGACACAAAGACAGGCGGCACACCTTCTGGGGTGCGCCGCCCGTTTGCATGAGTGAAGCGGAGCGTCTACTTGTGTGCTTCCCGCACCGCAGCCCGGCTCTTGACTTGCTCGCGCGCCGGGAGCACGGACTTCCAGAAGGCGTGGTAGGCGATCTGCGACCCCGTGTAGACCAGCGACGTGTCGATGATAAGCGCCATGAGGCTATCTGGCAGGCTCGCGCCGAGCTCGCCATTGAGGAAACTCGCGCTGGCGCCGACGACGAACGAGAGCACGAGCACCGTGAGCAGGGTGAACTGGCGCGCGGGCAGCACGCGAAGCACTACCGCGGCGATGACAGGCACAATCAAGCCAGCGAGAAATGGGGCCGCTTCACGCAAGATTTCCATGGGCTGCGTCTCCTTTGCTGAGAGATGGAGATGTTTCGTGCGCCTAGTATACACCGAATGAAAAGGTGTGCGTGAAACATGGAAGATGTGCGTCTTACCCGAGGTCCGTGCATCGCCACATTCGTTGCATAGTTGACGGCTTTAGCGGGCGCTCATTTCTTGCTCGCGGGCATGGAGTTGTAGATTTGCAGCCAGTTGGTCGCTATCTCGATTTGCGCGTCGTGCAGAGAGACTGCGCCGGAGCAGACCTGATCGTGCAGGTAATTCTCGACCTTGTCCTTCTCGTGGAATCCAGGCGTTGGGCTCGCGGCTTCGGGCCAGAGGTTGGCGATGTCGTTTGAGCCGCCGAGCTCCAGGCTGACGAGGTGATCAACCTCATACTGGCCCGCGACGTGTGACGCGATGCCGTACTCGGCGTAGACCTGATTCTTCTCGCTGGTAGGCACGTTGCGCACGGAGCTCGCGTAGCCCGATTTGCAGATTTGGTCGGTCGTGGCTGTGTCGATGATTGCGCCGGGTGTGCAGGCGCTGTCTTGCAGCGGGCCGTTCGCCTGACAGCCAGACGTCTTGGTCTGCACACCGAACTGGTGTTGGCCTGTGCTCGTGCTGGTGGTGCTCGTCGCGGTCGTGATGGTGCCGCACCCGGCGAGTGCGAAGGTGAGGAGGACAGCACACATAGCGAGGAGTCGTCGCATATCGTCTCCTGGATGCTGATATCAGAAATGACTGGCTTCTCGCCTGCATCGCCCAATCGCACGGTGCATTCAGTCCCGTGGATACGCGACTGGAGAGGCGACAGCTAGTATAGCAGAGGCACGTATGCCCGACCGCTGGCGATCAGTCGGATTGCAGCACAACCCACGTCCTGTCGAACTGCTGGCTTTGTAGCGCGTCGCGCTCGATCCAGAAATAGAGCATTCCAGCATCGGCCCAGCGCATGCCCGCGTTCGGGTCCGAGTCGAGCTGGAACAGTAGCACCCAGTTGAGCATGCCCTCCCTGAGCGACTGCGCGCGCGGGTCGATCGTCGGGCTGTCGGTCTTGATACCGTGCGAGGCGAGTTGTGCCTCCTCGCGCATGTCATCCTGGAGCGTATCGGGGAAGCCCAGCAGCCGGTTGCGCGGGGCGCTCCCATCCGTCTGGCTCGCTAGCGCATCAAGCGCGGCTTCGTACTGCTTCTGCATGTCGGGCGTCCATGTGAGCAGCGGAAGGTCGATCGTGGGATCTTGCGGCAGCGTCAGCTCGGGCGCGAACGAGACGCCGCACGCCTTGTACCGCGCGTCCTGGGGCACGGCATCGGGAATCGCTGTGGAAGTCAGCCTCGTGTCTGCTGGCGTGTAGAGTACGGCCCATCCACCCTGGTCGGCGGGGTCCGCGCCATAGGTTTCCTGCTTGGCGTCGTAGAAGAACGAAAGCAGGCCCGACTTCGGCAGTTGGCCGGAGGTATCGGAGGACGCGACATCTTCGAGGCGGAACTGCGCTAGAAACGCGAGTGGGGCGCCGTTCTTCTCGGGCCAGACCGCGCCGGGCGCGAGATCGGGCTGCCCGCCCAGGTGCGATGCTCCGACCGCGAAGGGTGTCGCGGCAGCAGGCTTCGATATCACGCGAATCGAGGGGCGAACGAGCGACTGGAGCACTTCGGCAGTCGTCTCGTCGAGTCCCGCCTGGAGCAGCGCGGCATGTATGTCCTTGATCTCCACGTGTCCTCCTCTCTGTTCACTTGGCGTCGCGCTCTCATCCTCAAGACGCATGCCAGGTCGCGCGGGTGAATCCTTCTCCGGCATACTCCGCTTGCTGCAATCTGATGCGCGCGACATTCGGCGGCGGGGGTGTAGGGTCTACCGAATTCGGGCTAGTATCGCGCTAGTTCGCCCTACCGTCTATTTGCCTAGAGCGACGGGAATAACATGTCTCGTACGACGGTTTCGCGCAGCTCAGGCGAAATAGTCATCAGGCGCTCCTCAAAGCGAGCCAGAGCGCCGATATGCTCCATTCGTCCAAGGGCTGACTTCTCTCCCTCAGTTGCCGCGCGCCCCAGCCATGTTGGGAAACGCGCCAATATACTGCTCAGCGCCTCCTGGAACCGCTTGTCTGTCCACTCTGGCATGGCGCGCAATTCATGCGCAACGTCGGTGAGCGACCCTTCCCGAAAGGTCTGCTCCACACCTTCGAGCATCATGAGTGAGCCAATGTTCCAGATGGAGCGCCGCTCCACTTGCGATACCTCACGACCCAAGCGTGTCTGAAGCGTTTCGACTGCGCTCTGGCAGAGCACGGCATACGTCTCGGCATATGAATGTGCCATGCGCCCTCGCATTTCTGGGTAACGATGCAGGCAAGTGAACGCGTGCTTCAGCCGAACAGCTTATGCTAGACTTGAGCGGATTCGTGTCAAGCATGCCCGAGAGGAGGGGGCGATCCCGTTAATGCGCGGCGTCGGTCGCAGGGCTGGCACCGTTCGTGACGGGCGCCGAGCCCGCTGGCCAGAGCTCCAGGTGTCCCGCGGCGAGATGCACGCGCGCGCGCCCGCCGAAGTCGATCGACTCTAGCAGTGCCTTGGGTATCTGCAAACGGCCGACGAGATCGATGATGACGGTCTCCTCCGCCGCCTCGTCGTTGACGACCTCCGTGCTCGTGCGGCCGTCGCGAATGGCGATGGAGCGGTCCATCGCTTCGGCGACGTGCGTGTCGTGGGTCACGACGATGGTGGTCAGGCCCAGCTCGGCGTTCAGCCGCCGCAGCAGCGACAGCACGTCGCGGGCAGTGGCGCTGTCGAGCTCGCCGGTCGGCTCGTCGGCCAGCAGCAAGGGCGGCTCGTTCGCCAGCGCGACGGCCAGGGCGCCGCGTTGCTGCTCGCCTCCCGAGAGCTTCTCGGGCTTGTGGCGCATGCGGTCGCCAAGGCCCACCAACTCCAGCAGCTCCTGTGCGCGGCGTTTCCGTTTGCGCTGCGGATAGCCCGCCAGCACCATCGGCATAAGCACGTTTTCGAGTAGTGTCAGGTCGCTGAGGAGGTTGCGGCTCGTCTGCTGCCAGACATGGCCGACGATGCGCCGCCGGTAGAGCAGGCGATCGTGTGCCGTCATGCGTGTGAGGTCCACGCCAGCCACCTCGCAGCGCCCAGCGCTCGGATCGTCCAGCCCGCCTAGGATGTTGAGCAGCGTGCTCTTGCCAGCACCGGAGGGACCGACGAGGGCGAGCATCTCGCCGCGTGGCACGCGCAGATCGAGTCCCTGCAGCGCGACGACTTCCAGGTCGGCGGCCTTATAGATCTTCACAAGGTTGTGGCACTCGACGAGCAGCTCCGACATGCGGCACTCTCCTATATCGCCCCGTGTGAGCGCGAGGCGGGTGGGCGGCAATCTCTAGTCTTCTCCGAGTCGCAGCGCCTTGCCCAGGCCGACACGCGCCGCATAGCGGGCGGCGATGAGCAGCGCCAGACCCAGCGAGACGAACAGGATGGCATAAAACTCGGCGATGGTGAGTGGCTGCAATACCAGCCGGTACGCTGGAACACCGAACCGGCTAGCATCGACCGTCGTGTCGCTGAATTGCAGGAACGGCAATGTCGCCGTCGTCAAGATCAACCCTAGCACCGTTCCGCCCACGAGGCCGAACGCGTAGACGATCAACTGCTCGCCCAGCAGCAGGCCAGAGAGCTGCTCGTTGCCCATGCCCAGTGTGCGCAGTATGGCGAACTGGGTCGTGCGCTGGCGGGCCGCGATCACCGACTGAACGAGACTCGCCAGCACCGCGAGGGCGGCGGCGGTCGCAGCTCCAACCAGCAGCAGGCCGCGCATGCCCGCACTGACGGGATTCGCGTTCGCTTGCGCGATGGCGGTCCGCAGCGACAGGGTGGTAGTGGCGTTGAGCGTCGTGTCGTGCGTCAACTGGTCGAGCGTCGTGTTGACTTGCGCCGTGTTGCCGTTCGTCCGCAGCCAGAACTCGTTGGCCCCAGCCACATTCGGGTCGCCGAGCGCGTTTACGAGCAGACCATTGTAGTCATTGTAGTCCAGGACGAGAAAGCCGGCGTCGGCGTGCGTCGGGTAAAGCGTCGGGAACTCATCGATGATGGTGCCAACCCGCATGCTCGTCGGGCCGGACGCGACGTCGGCAAGCTGCACTGTGAAACTGTCGCCGACGCGGACATGCAGACGATCCGCGAACGTCCGGCTGACGATCACCTGGACGGGTTTGCCGAGCGCGCCCGCTGATGCTCCCTGCTCGGCGCTGCGCATCTGACCGAGAAGCGTGGATAGCGGCTGGCTGGCATACGAGTTCTGCCACGAGACAGGACCCGCCACCGACTGGAAGGTTGACGGATCGATGGCAAGCACGTCCACGCTCGCCGTGCCGACGTCGAATGTCGTCGAGCCCTGTGTGCGCACCGCCGGGCTCACATGTGTAACGCCGGGCAGGCGCTGGTAGCGGTCGGCGAGCTGGCGCGAGCCATCGAGGCCCGGCTTCGCTAGCTCGCTGACACGCACATCAGTGCCGATGGCGTAGGTCTCGCGGTCATTGATATTCTGCGCGAGCGACGCGTCGAATGTGAGGGTGAAGAGGCCCAGGCCGACGGCCAGCACCAGCAGCAGAGTGAGGCGCGAGTAGCGTCCAGGGTTACGCCGCACCTGCGCGAAGGCGAGCAGTAGCGCCGCGCCCGGTCGCCGCGCGGCCAGTCGCTCGCCCAGCGAGGCACCCAGCGGAATGAGCCGCAGCACCAGCAGCGCGCCAGCCAGCAGCAGGAGCGCGGGCGTCACGAGCAGCAGCGGATTGTTATCGGCGGCGGTGACCTGCAGGCGCGTGCTGGAGGTTCCGAACTGGCCAAGTTCCACGTAGCCGATGATGCACAGCAGTGCCAGTGCGACGTCCAGATAGAGTCGTCGCCAGAGCGGCTGTCGCGATGGGCGGGCCTGCTCTCTACGGAAGGTGAGCACGTCGAGTTGTGCTGCCTGCCATGCGGAGCCCGCGACGACGAGCACGCCCAGCGCCGCTCCGACGAGCGCGGGCAGCACCGCGACACTCGGGTTGACGATGCGCGAGAGCGCGGCAGGCGTGACACCCGCGATGTTCAATGCGGAGGCAGGCAGTATCGTGCGGGCGAGCGTCAGCCCGAGGAACGCGGCGAGGAACGGACCCGCGAGCACGGCGACGATGCCGAGCAGCGCCCCCTGTGTGGCGAACGCGCCGAGAATCTGCACGGCGCTCACACCTCGGCTCTTGAGCGTGGCGATATCCTGGCTCTGACCCTCGACGAGCAGACCAGACATTACGGTGACGAACAGCAGCGCCAGCCCGATCACCTGTGCCACGATAATGTAGAGCGGCAGCGAGAGCAGTTGCTGTTGGCGCGCGGCACCGTTGAGAATCGAAATGAGGTCGGTCGCGACATCCGCCTTCACCACGCCCGGATCAGTCTGCAGATTGCCGCTCACCTTCGCCTGAAAGCGTGTGAGGCGGTCGAGCGCGTCCGGGATGCCGTTGATGGTCAGGCGTGAGGGCGCGGTGAAATACACCCAATGCTCTGTGACACTGAGACCGGTCATCACCTGTCCGTTGGCCGCGAAGGTATCGCGCGTCACCACCAGCGGATAAATCGCGGGCGAGGAGGCGGATGAATGCGCCTCGAACGAGAGACCATTCCAGTACGCATCGTTGGCGTCGGTGGGTGTCCAGATGCCGGTAACTCGCAGCTGCGTTTGCAGGGTATGGTCGCCAAACTGCGCCACAGTCAGCGTGTCGTTGACTGCAAGATGCTGCTCCTTGGCAGTCTCAGCCGTGATCAGGGTGTCGCCGGACGTGGTGGGCACAGTCCCCGAGAGCAGGTGGGCGTGCCGCGCGAGCGACGACATGTCGAACGCATAGAAACGCGCGTCCGGCGCGCCCTGATTCGCCGGATCATACGTCGCGTTGCCCGCCTGGATAAGCGCGGTAGTATCGGAGGAGAGATAGTCTGTTGGCGTGGGGTCTGTGAAGCCCTGGATGAACCGCTGCGCCAGCGAGGGTACTTCACTGCCGATGGTTGTCTGCGCAGAGGGGCGGAAGTGGTCGCTCTGCACACGAACCTCGATGTTGCGGGCGAGCGGGTCAGCGGTGCGGAGCTGGGTCTGCAACTGCACGTTGCCGACAAGCGAGTTGAAGAGCGGCACCGTGCAGATCAACACGACGGCGACAAGAATGCCCAGCCCGACGACGGCCAACAGCAGCGCGCGGCTCCGCCGCAGACGCAATCTGGCGAGCTGCGCCGCCGAGAAGGTGCTCGCTCGCCGCAGTGCCGGTCCTCTCTGGCGCGCGGACGAAGCTTGCCGAATCGCGGGCGGTCCCTCCACGACGCGCTTCGGTCGTGCCTCATCCAGCCGCATGACAAACGCTCCTTGATCGTGTTCCCCTGCCAGGGAGCCCCCTACAAGACGCTCTCCGCAACCGAAGGCGTGTCTCTCGTTCTACGTCCGGGCCGCGGCGTAGCGGCGTGCAGGCCATGTGGGAGACATAACACACGTCCGCTCCATGCCTCACACCCTCCCAGTCGAGACAACGCCTTCCAGTATAGAGGCGCTGTAAATATCGGGAAAGTGGATGCTCGAAACGACCTTCACCTCTGTAGACGTGCGCCAGTCGCGCCGTTTTCAGGAGGCTGGTAGTGGCCTCGCGACAGAAGAATCGGGCGACCATTCCCCGTGCAGGTATTTGGTCGCCCGACCTGATCGCATGTGCCGTCTGAAAGGCGGAAAGCGCTAAAACGCGGCTCCGCCACGTTCACGCAGTTGCCAGGCCTGCTTTAGCAGGTCGAGCGCGCGCGACCCCTCGCCCCGGCTTTCCAGAAACGCGGAATACTGTGCATAGGCATCGGCAAGGTTCTGGGGACTGTCCGCGCCTTGGAGCGCGGTGATCGCTTGGTCGAACAAGTTGCCTGCCGCTTCGGCGTCACCGCGCGCGGCTTGCACGTGAGCCTGCGTGACAAGTGACTCCCCAATATGCACCTGATCACCGGTCGCCTCGGCTATCTCGACCGCACGCGCCGCGGTGGCT
The DNA here is from genome assembly GCA_964427535.1 of uncultured Ktedonobacterales bacterium. GTDB lineage: Bacteria > Chloroflexota > Ktedonobacteria > Ktedonobacterales > JADMIN01 > CAYRVF01. Next base: position 46,218 of record CAYRVF010000015.1, on the reverse strand, counting down.
GCCGCGTCGTCGACCCTGCCCTGCTGCAGGTACACCGCGGCGAGACTGCGCAGCGCCTCGGCTGTTCCGAGCGCGTCTTGCTGCTCTTCGGCCATCGCGAGCGCCTGCTCCAGATGCACCAGCGCTTCGTCCACCCGGTTCGATTGCGAGAGAGCGCGGCCGAGACGGGTATAGACCCGAGCGGCGAGGCGACGCCGCGCGGCATCCTCGTATGCGTTCAAGCTGCGAAGGGCATAGGTGGACGCGCGCCGGGCGTCGCCCTGCTGCCGGTAGGTCTGGCTAAGCGCCCACAGCGCCTCGCCGAGACGTTCCGGGTTCAGCACGTCGCCGGCGAGCGTGGCGGCGCGTTCGAGGGCGTCGATCGCGGCGGGGATGTTGCCCAGCTCACGATATTGTGAGCCAATGTTGCCCAGCACCATCAGGTGAAAGGACGGATCTTGAATGGCGCCTGACTCAATCGCATCGAGACTCGACTGGTACTGTTCGAGCGCGAGCTGGTGCCGTTGCGCGAGCGCGTAGACGTCGCCGAGCTGGGAGCGCAGCCGCTCACGTAACTCCACGTCGCCCAGTTGATCGGCGAGCGTGAGCGCCTCCTGCACTTCATGGCGGGCCTCATCGGCGCGTCCCAACTCAACCAGCAGCGCGCCGAGCCGCCAGTGGACAAGCACTTGCTCTTGAGGCGTGAGTGACCTGGTGGTGAGCGCCGTGAGCACCTCAACCGCCTCGTCGCCGCGATTCTGATAAGCGAGGACTTGTGCCTCGCGCAAGCGGTCGTCGATCTCGGCGTGGGCCGCGTTGATATCCGCACGGTCCATCGAGTACGCGGCTGGCGCAGGCGATTCATCTTCGCGGAGCAGGTCAGAAAGCGGGATTTGAAGCCGGTCCGCGAGCTTTTCTAACGCCCCTAAGCTTGGTCTGATCTGGCCCCGTTCCACGGCGCTGATATATGAGACTGAGAACTGCTTCTGGGCGACCTCGCTCTGTGTTAGATTTCGTGCGAGTCTGGCGCGACGGAGTCGCTGGCCCAGGCGCACCGCTGGTGTTTCGGTTATGGCACGCTGAGATTCCATGTTTACCCGTCACGCCTTTCTGCCTCTACGGCCTCGTCCCACAGCGCGCAAAGGTCTACTACTAATTGACTCCCCATGCTTGTCTGTTTCCAATCTGGTCGCTTGTTGGTAGGTGGTCGGACTCGATCGGTGGGATCTCCGGAATTTGCGCCGGATTAGCGGCAAATTGTAGCGAGGACTTGATGGTGCCGTCGTACGGTCCACGCTTCACGAGGGGCGAAGTCTCCATCTTATGGCAACGAATGGTGTGACACACCATGATACAGCAATTCTATCAACAATCAACGTAGCGGTCAAGAACGTAGACGATTCAGGCGTATTGATTCCTGATTGAGTAACAGCCGCCTGAACGAGGAGTTGTATATTCTTGTGTGAATGGTAGTAGTGCGACATAAAGTTCGGTCAATCCCGAGGGTATGTGACATTGGCACGTCGAACCAGAGGAGGCCTCGTCTCACACCGCGTCAGTAGAGGACTCGACTGCCCTTGGCGCGCGACCCTCGCGTGCGCTTCGTCGACGCCAGTCCCGTTCCTGAGCGAGGCGGCAGGCGTGTGATTGCCCCGGTCGTCGATGCGGGGGCGGAGTGCGATGACGTATGTAGCGTTTCTGGCGCTCTTTCTCGTCGTTCCGCTGGCTGTGCTTGCCGGTCTGCTGCGACGGCGTCTGCTCGACCGGCGATTTCCGGCTTATGGCGCGATGCTGCTCATTTCGCCGCTCTATATGGTGCCACGGGTCCACGCCGCCTACGTATCGCGGCTCTGGGACTGGTCGATACATCAGACGCTGGGCATCCGCTGGTGGAGCGTGCCACCGGAGGAGTATGCATTCTGCCTGCTCGAAGCGTTGCTCGCGGTCACCCTGCTGTACGGCATCTTCTTGTGGCGGCGGGTAAGTCTCCGCTCGCCGGAGGTGAACGGCAGCCCGGAGAGGCGCTTGGAGCGATGACGCACCGGCCATATCTTCCATTCCTATTGGGTCTGGGCACTGCCAGTGGTGGCGTTCCAGTGGATCGTGGGCGCTCGCTACTTGTGGCGCGCCCGCCACGTTTGGCCCTGGGTCGTGCTCGGCCTCACGGTCTACTTCACGCTCGCCGACGCGGTCACGATCTCCGCGCGCATCGGGGCGTTCGATGCGCGCGGAGATCGTTGGCATCTCGCTTGGCCCAGTGCCCATCGAGGAAACGTTCTTCTACCTGCTGACCGCCCTCATGGTTTCTCAGGGCTTCGTGCTCGTCTGGGGCGCCTGGGAGGATCGCGCCTCGCTCGGGTGGCCACTGCGGCGCTTGAGTGGCGTCCGCGCGTGCCCCATATCAGAAAGTGCCGGAACAGACGCCTGGCTTCCTGAGGCGACGTCCGAGGAAGGCTGCCAGTCTCTGCGGTCGACAGAGAGGTGAGCGTCGAGGCGTACCCTCGCCCTTTCTGATAGTTACGGAAGGGGCCTTCGCTTAGACGCTGGAGTGCCGCTTGCTGGTCGCCGAAATGGGGGAGCGTCTCGGCGGGAAAAGCCGGTCATGGTACAATAGGGCGCAATTGAGGGCGCTTCGGTTGAGCTGTGGCGAGGGGTGGGCACGTGAGCTACGAGGTGATGCACATCGCCGGAAAGTTCCTGAAGCATGCCGTGGGCGTTCTGCTGCTGTGCTGGCGGCGCGTGTTGAAGACGGCGGCGGTCATCAGCGTCGTGGCATTCCTTGCCGTCGAAATCCTCTCGATGGTGGTGACCCACTCGTTTCCGCCCCCGAGCACCGCTCATCTCGTCGCGTGCGCGTTCGCGCTGGCCATCGCGTACGGCGCCGCGATGACGGTCTTTCTCGACGAGCTGGTGGTGGGGATGATCGAGTCGGTGGCCGTACTCGAAGGCGATGTGGCGGCGGGAACGCGCTCGGCAGCGATCGCGGCGGAGCGCGAGATCAGCGATCTCCGTGCTGGTCTGGGGCATTGGTTTGGCCGCCGTGATGACCCCGTCGAGGCCCTTTCGCGCGTCGCCGTGAGTGTCCCGGTAGCCGCTGCGGCGGCCGCGCTAGGCTCCTCGATACGCGCGTCCAGACATGTCAGCGCGGAGCCAGCGCCGCACTCGGATGAAGAGCACATGCTCGTCGCGGAGGAGTCAGAGCCGGGCGCGGACACGAGCGACGGTGAGGATGACAACACCCTGCGTGCGGTGCTCGATCCGCCGATTCCGCCGCTGCCTATGCAGCAACAATGGCCGCAACCAGTGCGTGCCGACCAGCTTCCGCGCATCCAGTGGGCGACGGAGACGGAATCGACGACGGAGCCGTCACTGCCAGCGCCGCCATCTTTGCCATCCTTGCCACGAATGGTGCCGGTACGTACGGTGCCGCTCGCCGACGCGGCCGATGACACACCCATCGAGCCAGATGCGGGTGCTGGCGACACAGACCAAACGCTCGACGAGCTGGCAGACGATCAGGTGGTGGTTATGGGTGAGAGTGTCGCCTCCCCCGAGCAGCCCTCCGCTGCCGGAGCGGTTGGAGAGCCAGACTCAGCGACAGCTGAGGTCCCATCGGTACAGTCCCCGTCAGACGATGCGCGACCCGCCGGAGGCGTTTGGCAGCGGTTGAGCCAGGTGCTCTCTGGCGTGTCTCCGGCAATCACCTTGCCGGGCACGTCCGCCCCGCGCGATGAGGCGACAGAGGAACCGGACGAGCGAGACGGCTAGCCAAGATTCCCCCGCGCAACGGACACAAGAGAACGGCGATTCGGCACGCTTGCTGTATTATTCCCTCAGTCACAGCAGGCGCTCACAGAACCTGTGCGTGGTCCTACCGGCCGCTGCAAGTGAAGCGATCTCTTATATTCATCTCAGGTACCGCTTACACTTGGCTTAGGTCGCCCCCATATACTGGCAACGGCTAGAGATTCCGGTGCGCGGACGTATCGGAATCCAGTCGGAAGCACGCGCCTCACCTCGCGATGCCGACAGTGTGAGAACAGTGCGCGACGCTTTCAGCAAGGGGGAGGGAACACCAGTGGCGTATAATCCAATCTTCGACGCAGTGACGCCCGACGTGGCAGTGGAGTCCGACGTTGAGGTGCAGCTTGTGCGGCGTCCCCGCCAGCGAATCGTGCGCCGCGGCGCATACGCGCTCGACCGTATGACTGGCACGATCGAGTGGAAGGGCGAGACACTTCATCTTCGGCGCGAGCAGCGTGAACTGCTGGCCCTGCTGCTCGAGCGAGCCGGTCAGATTCTGTCCATGGATTCCCTGGCGACGCTGCTGGGTATCTCGTCATCCGCGGTGGAAACACGTATGAGCAGCCTTCGGGCGCAGCTTCAGGAGTACGGCATCTCGATGTGGCTGCCACGGAGGGTTGACGGCGCCGGATACGTTCTCTGGCGGTAGGTACCACCGCGCACCCGGCTCGCGTCCGTTCCCCCAGTGTTGTGGGAGCGGGCGTTTTGTTTTTTCCTGTCGTGCGTCACGATACCGCGCATATTGAGCGCACCATCCACGTCTCGCCCCTCCAAGCGTGTTGGGCAACGCTCGGTCTATCTGGCCGGGAAGTGGGTCACCACGCCGCAATGCGTTTGGACGCTCATGAAGCGATATGACCCGACCGTATGGCATATGGTAGATTATCGTGGATCGCGGGACGTTTGAAACATTGCCTCGAGACAGTTCAAGCGCGCCGGTCACAGTGGCTCCTACAGTCGCATCGTGCCAAACTGGGCCCTGGTGTACGCCTCATTGCCACAGTGCGGATGGGCGAAGTCCAGCGAAGAGGCTGATGGAAGGGATGTTTCCGTGTTTCAGAAGATCATCGCGGCGGAGTTGCTCGTACGTGACCTGGCAGCATGTACGGTGTTCTACCGCGACACGCTCGGGCTGCCTCTGACCGAGAGCGAGCCCGACCATGTCACCTTCAAGGTGGGTGACCTATACCTGTTCGTGCACGATGCCTCGAGCGCCGCGCGCATGATGAGTGAGGAACCACTCGAGTTGCCGAGCGCAGGTGGCTCTCATGTGCTGCTGGCCGCCAGCGTGGACGACGTCGACGTTCTGTACGCGGACCTCAAGGCGAAGGGGGTCAGACTGCTCAGGCCGCCAGCCGACCAGCCGTGGGGGCTCCGTACAGCGTATTTTGCCGATCCCGAGGGCAATTACTGGGAGATCAATCAACCAGTGATATCGACCACCGCGGGGTAGGCGGAGCCGGTCAGGTGTCTGCAGGTACACGAGGCGTTCTTGGAGGCATGGGCTGATGTAGTGCGACGTGTGCGACGTCACGATCGACTACTCAGCCTGTCGCAGCGGGCAGAGAGCCGCTGCGACAGGCGATGCGAGGTGCCGGAGAGTATGTCTGCTACCGCTGGAACCAGCGTTGGATGAGCATGGCGACAAAGATCCCCTCGATGACGATGCCCACCACCGACTCGATGGCCGCAATCCATCCCTGAGGGGAGAAGCCCATCTGCGCGAAGAAGACGCGGCCATGAATGGCTGTAAGGCTCACTAGTAGGGCGTTCCTGGCATGGTCCGACATCGTCCGCGCCGGGTCGTCAGGGACGCCCACCAGGAAGTAGATGGCGGCGAATGTCGCCACGGCGAGCGCATATGCCACGAAGATGCGCCACAGGCGGTAGCCGTAGCCAGACAGCGCCCACAGAAGGAGGGACCCGAGATAGGACGGCCAGTGCTTGACCCCCTGGCGACGAAAGACCTGGCGCTGGCAGAGCTGGGCGCGATAGGCGAAGCGGTCCGCATACTCGTTCAAGCCTTGTTCGCGAAGCGCGGTCGCGAACTGGCGATTGGCGCGGACCGCCGTCGCATACTCCTCGCGCCGCCTGGGAGGGTCCTTCGGTTTGCCTAGCGAGGTCCTGCTCTGCCGTGCCTTGTGCTCGTCGCCGAGTATGCGCAGCTCGGTCCATTCCACCGTCGCGAGACTGACGCCATTCCAGCGCACATCAGCCACCGAGACTGCACCGTCTTGGGTGTTGGCCAAGCTGGTGTGCAAGAAATAGCCGCTGGCATCAAAGAAGGCGCGCGCCAATAACGCCCCCTCCAAATGTGCCTGGCTCAGCAGCGCCCCCTCCAGATGCGCCCCGAACAGGTCAGCCTGTGCCAGATGTGCGCCCTGAAGGTCAGCGCCCTCCAAATACACCCGGCTCAGGTGCGCCCCTTCCAGATGCGCCCCGAACAGGTCACTGTTGCGTAACGTCGGCACGGCTAAGCGGCGCTTCCTCCGTGTGGTGCTGGTCCCCTCGGGGATCGTGAGCCCCGCGCGGAGGCGCGCAAGCGGCAGACCCTCGAGATTCACATCAGTCAGGTCTGCTCCCCGAACGTCCAGACCCCACCGCCGTTGTTCCGGGGGCTTCCTCTGCTCCTCGTCCCACACAATGGGCCCAACTGCACCATCTTCTGCATGCACGTGTGTGGCCAGCAACCACTCTATGTCTGCCCGAGTCAGCTTGATGGAGCCACAGTGATCACGGAACGGGTAGATGCCGGTCTCGATGTCGGGTTGTACCGCCCGCCGTGCGGCCAAAAAGCACTGCCGCTCCGCGTCAATCTCGGGCTCGGTGCGCCAGAATCCCCATCGCTCGAACCATTCCTGCGGCTGCGTCTTCGCCCAGTAGTTCTTCCACCCCTCGCGGTCTTCGGCGCTGGTCGGGCGCTGTGCTGTATCGCTCATCGGGGACATCCCTCTCCGTGCTGCTCGGTAGGTGTGTCTCTACTGTGCCCAGTGCGGATTCCCGATTCCCGAAGTATACCCCTTGGGGAACGACGCGATAGTGCTGATTGCGCTAGATAGGCGGGCCTTCACCTCCGCTACGGCGAGTCTCGTGAGCGGGTCGCGGAGGTTGCCGAAGCACTCCGTCTCCGTGCAGATGTGTCACCATCGTCTTTCTCGTCAGTTCGACGTCCGACTGAGACTACCTGCTGGAGCACGCCCGTAGGAGGCGCTACCCCTAACATTCCAAGGAGTACCTACGAACGTGCGTACGAGGGCTGTGCTGCAGCGCTTGTGCTGCTCCATCCATACGCCGGGACGGTCAGGGATGCGCAATGGCGTCATAACCACGTGCTCAAACATCCCACAGTCCGCAACGCCCAGCCCTTCCTTTCGTAGAGAATGACAGAGAACAATTGTGCCGGGCTGGTACTCTCGTCCCAGTGACACCGCCGGACACTTGCCAGATGAGGCGTTCTCTGAGACACTAAGGCGCAATTACAGGCTGCCATCTGTACATGATGCCAGCCGCAGGTATTCTCCGCGTGGTTGACGGAAGAGGAGCGGGTTCATGGAATCGCGTATGGTCGGTCTTCTCGGCACGGCCGCGAAGCACATTCTGCATGCCTTCCGGCGTGCGCTGCGGGCCGTCGCCGTGACGGGCCTGGTCGTGGCGCTGGTCGTCGCGGTGGCGACGGAGGCCATCGGGGCATTCCTGACGCACTCCTTCCCGAGCGGGCCGACACACCTGGCGGCTGCCGCCCTCGCTATCGCGTTCGGCTACGCCGCGGCGATCACCGTCTTCATGGAAGAGATTCTGCGCGCCATGATTAAGGCGATCGAGCTAATCATTGAAGAGTCGGAGCGCGTCGCGGCGCAGGCCGTGCGCGAGGCGGAAGTGCTCGCCCGCAAGGCCGAGGAAGAAGCCGCCCGCTTCGGCCACGCGGCGGTGACCGACGCCGAGCGCTTTGGCCGCGCATCCGTCAACGACGTGGAGTCGTTTGGCCGGGGCGTTGGCAGCGTCGTCAGCGGCGCGGTAGGTGGTGTGGCGAGTGAGGCGCGCAGTGTGGAGCATGGCGTCGCCGCTCACATCCCCGGGCATCATGGCGAGAACACCGCCGCAACGGTGCCCGCGAGCGCGACCATCTCCAACAACGGCTAACGGCCTGCCACGAAGTTCGCGGCGATGCGCGCGGACCCGGCCTCCCAGCACATAAGTCCGGGAGCGTTGCGGCCGCGCGCGCCGAATGTTACGGTAAGGAGGTATCGCCGCGTCCCGCGCACCGCGCGGCCGCCGGAGGCATTCGTCCGGACAGTTGGGTGGAAGCGTTTCGCGACTATGCGGGAGAAGTATCTCAAGCTCGGCATCGCGCTGGCGCTACTGGTCGGTAGCGCGCTTGGGTATGCTGCGTTCGGGATGCGGCTCTTCGGGCAGTACCGGGTCGCGTACGCGGGCTATCGCTCCTCATGCGATGCGCTCATCACGTGGTCGCCCCCCGCCACGATTTACACCGGACTCTACGTTAATCAGCCAAGTCTCCTCACCCTGCGCTACCGGGCAGACACCGTCACACCGCTCGACATTCGCGTCGGCATTCCTGGCTTCACGCAAGATCAGCAGATTCAGGTGGACGCCAGCACGAGCTTTGCCTCACAGGCATTCAAGCCGCCCCTGCTTAACGCACACTCCCTCGACGCGCTGGTTGGCCCGCGTGAGCGCGACGCTCAGATTCATCTGCAGGTCCGTCGCGCGCAAACCGTGCTCTGCGATACCAACGCGCCCACCCGTCTGGATTCTCGGCAGTGGATGCACTGGAGTGACCCGGCGTCAGGCGATCTGACCGGGTACCTCGCCGGGTGGGTCACACCGCAGGCACCCGTCATCGACGATCTCGTCGGGCGCACGGCGACATGGATCGAGAATCACCCCGCCGACTACGCGGGCCTCAGCGGGCTCAACGGGTATGCTCGCGGACAAGGGTCGAGCGACGACGTGCGCCTGCAAGTTAACGCGTTGTTCGATACGCTGCAGTTCGACTACCACATGCATTACGCCGAAGAGAACGTCCCCTTCGATCGCGACCAGCTCGTGCGCTTGCCGCAAGACGTGCTCTCGCAGCCCAATCCCACTGGGATGTGTGTTGAGACGACCGCGATTCTGGCCTCGGCGGTCGAGCGGCTGGGCATGCGCCCCTACATCGTCCTGATTCCAGGGCACGTGTTTCTCGGGGTAGCCGTCGGTCCCGACCCGTCCGCGAGTCTAGAATATTGGGAGACGTCGGACCTGAACGGCGGTGTTCGCGGCACGCAGGCCAACGTACATGGCGACGCCGAGTACGCCAGGGCACAAGCCGCATCTCATATCGTGCACATCGTCGACGTAGCCACTGAGCGCTCGATGGGCATCGAACCCATCGAGTAAGCACGGAGGAGGAAGGCGACCGATATGCATGCCCTCGACTTTCCGCTCTGGCTCGCGTTCGGCAGCTACGGCGGACTGATCTGTTCGATGGTCGCCGCTATCGCGCTGGCGCTCTATGCGCTGAGGCGTCGGCGGGGGACACCGCGACAACTTGCGCGGGCCATGCTGGTCGCGTTGTTTTCCAGCGCCTTCATGCTCGTGCCGATCTGGTGGGAGCAGAACCGGTTCAATCTGTATGGCCCCACGGTCTCGGCGCGTGAGACGCTGCTCTTCCTCTTGTGGACGGCGCTCGCCGGATGGTGCGTGCCGCTCGGCACGCTTGTTGGCTACGGCCTCTTCGCCGCGCCAGTGGCCACCGCTCCGGCGCCAGACGCGGACGTGCCCCAGCGACGGCCGACCACGTCGACACCACTCTCCCCTGACCTCGACGATCCCGCGCGCAAGATCGAGCCGCTCGGACCGGGACGCGCCTGGGGGCAGCTCGAATACGTACTGCCGCCGGACTCCTTCGGCGCAGAACGGCGCCCGTTGCCGCTTACCCGCAATCTGACGCTGCTCGGCCGTGAGGCCACCAACGACATCGTCATCGACGACGGTCGCACCTCGCGCCACCACGCCGAGATCCGCTGGGATCGCGGGCGCGTGCAGCTCGTGGACCTGGGCAGTATGAACGGCACCTTCGTGAATCGACAGGCGGTGCGAGGCATCGTTCCGCTGGCGAGTGGCGATACGATCGAGTTGGGCGCACAACGCTTTCGTTTCGAGATGCTGGTGACGCCAGAGGCGCTCGCGGAGGCTCAGGCGCTACGCGAGACAGAGAAAATGCCTGGTATGCAGCGCCCAGAGGGCGTGGGACCAGCGGTGCGCTTGCTGTTCCTGGCCGTGCTCACCGGCGACGCGGCGGGGACCCGCTACGAGCTCGGGTCTCCAGTGACGCGTCTTGGACGGGACGTCGAATGCGAGGTGCGCCTGACGGACCCCTCGGTCTCACGGCTGCACGCTCAGATTTTACGGCAGTCAAGCGGCTATTTTGTGACAGACGTCGGCAGCAGCAACGGCACGTTCCTCAATGGTCAGCGGCTGTTCACGCCTCACCCATTGCAGGCGGGTGACGTGTTGCAGATCGGCATCTTTACGCTCGCCTGTGAGGCCGCTCCCGGCGCTGAACCTGAACCTCCACTGCACGATGACGTCCCCGTCGCACTCGATGCCGCACTGCCAGACGAGACCGAGCGGGCCGGCGCACAGGCGTCGAGCGAGGTGACGCAAGCGCTCTCGCCCCACCCGAACTCACGCACCTCCGGCGGCCATGTGCCCGAGCAGGCAGGCAATACTCATACCGCATAGAACACGTTCGCTCGCTCATCTCACTGCCGCCAGCCGTCGTGCCCGACTCCGGCGGGCGTTTCCGCATCATAGCGCCGGCCAGAACTCCCCAACTCCGGACAGCAGCCGCGTGTTCGACGTAGAAAACTAGAATAAATGTTCTATACTTAAGGGAGCGAAGGGTGTCGTAATGACGGCGCATGCCGGAGCTGCCGACAGCGACGGGCAGAGAGGGAGCGGGTTCTCATGGCGCATGTACTGGTGGTTGACGACGACCGGGCGATTCGAGAACTGTTGCGCGTGGCCCTTGAACTGGACGGACATGAAGTGGTGACGCTCAGCAATGGCTGTGGCGTGCTCGCGGCGCTGGGTGTGCTGCCGCAGCCGTCGCTGATGCTGCTCGACCTGATGATGCCATACGTGAGCGGCTGGGATATCTGCGCGGCGCTCGTGGGAGAGCCTCACCTGCTGAATGGTGCGCGTCTCGTGGTCATGACGGCTGGGCTGACCTCCGCCGAGCCGTGCCCAGCGCCTGCCGATGCGCTGCTCGCCAAGCCCTTTGACCTGAACACTCTGCTCGATCTCGTGACCCGGCTCACGCAACCGGACGCGTCGCTGCCATCCGCGCGCCAAGACGTGTTGCCTCAATCCCTTGCGGGATGACCGGTGCGGCCGCATGAGGAGCGTGGTCAGGCCCAGGTGGTCTCGATGGGCGGAGCGTGGCGCAGCGTCGAGAGGACGACGCAGTAGCGCTCCGCTTTCTCACGCAAAGACGCGAGCTGTTCGGCGCTGGCCTGCGGCGCGACGACATCGAAGCGGGTGCGAATGGCGCTGAAGCCGACCGGCACAGTCGGGTCAAGGCCGAGAGTGCCACGAAAGTCGAGATCGCCTTCGACAGTCACTTCGATGCGCTCCGTCTCGATGCCCATCGCGGCCGCTACCATTTGGGCCGTCAGCTGCGCGCAGGCGGCCAGCGCGCCCAGCAGCAGATCGCCGGAGCATGCGGCCGTGCCCGCGCCTCCAACGCCCGCATGCGCTTGGGCTGCGTAGAGCGCGCGTCCGAGGTCTACGTTACAGGCGAGTGGGGTATCGGTCTGGTTGCCGCGCGCGGAAAGGGTGATGCGCGCGCTCGTGGGCTCCTCGCGATAGCGGGCCTTCAGCGGCTTCTGCTGCTCACGCAGGGGCGATGCCATGATAATGCCCTCCATTTCCGACGATGCGCCAAAGGATGACGCGACGGCTCAGCCGCGGTTTCGGCTCATGTGCCGGTGTCGTCTCTCTCAGTCAGTATTGTAGTCCTAATTCTGACGACCGCCGCCAAGGTCTACTCGCTGGATACCGATGGGGAGCCAACTCGATACGCGGCCCGGCGTTGCTCGGCTGTGAGTCGAGTGTGCGCGCCGGTCAGCTTCCAGCGCGCGCAGTCCGCCGCGAAGCCGAGGGCATCGAGCGGCGCGCAGCCGTCGAGCCAGGCGAGCAAGAGTCCTGCGCAGAAGGCGTCGCCCGCCCCGGTGGCGTTTTCGACAGGGTAACGCTGGGCGGGAACGAACGTGCGCTCGGCGTTGGTCGAGTGCCAAACGCCTGCCGCGCCGAGCGTGAGGATAACAGTACGCGCGCCGAGGTCGTGGAAGCGGTCGAGGTAGACGTCGGTGCTCTCGCCCGGACCGAAGAGCCGCGCGGCGTCGTCGAGCGACGGCTTGGTGAGCGTCACGAGTGGGTAGATGCCGGCGAGCACGTCTAGCGCCTCGTCGCGCGAGTCCCAGAGCGCGGGGTGGTAATTGGGATCGAGCGCGACGAGCACGCCATGCTCCGCCGCGTCCGCGAGCGCCTGCTGGATGGTGGAGCGACTTGGCTCACGCGATAGTGCGAAGGCGCTGGTATGCACTGCGCGCGCTCGCCTGATCGCCGCCGCCGGGACGTCACTCGGCCGGAGGCACGCATCACCGCCACGGAAGACCTCGAACTCGGGTGTGCCCGCCGTCCGCGAGACGAGGACGAGCGTCGTCTGCACCGAGACGTCGGAGAGAAGATACGTCGTCTCGACGCCCTCGGCGGCGAGCGTGTCGGAGCAGTGCTGGCCGAGCGGACCGCCGCCAACTTTCGATGCCACCGCCGCCCGCCCGCCGAGGCGAGCCACCTGCACCGCGACATTCGTGGGCGAGCCGCCGAGGTGGCGTTCATACGATTCGACCGCAGTCAGCGAGGAGGTCGGGTGCGTCGCGATCAGATCGATCAACGTCTCGCCGACGCAGAGCACGTCAAGCGGTGACGCAGGGGGCTGCATCTCGCTCTCCTCCGCGCTGGGCAACACTCGTGTAGCGGTCATAGACCTGGCGGGCGATCGCGTTCCAGGAGTAGGTGGAGACGGCTTTCTCGCGGGCGCGCCGACGCATGCTCTCGCGCAGCCGCTCGTCGAGCAGCACCCGTGTGATGCGCTCCGCCAGCAACGCCGTCTCTCGGGGATGGACGAGACAGCCGTCTTCGCCTTCGTCGATGATATCCACCGGCCCGCCTTGGTCGGTTGCGATGACGGGCGCGCCGCACGCCATCGCCTCGATGATGACGAGTCCGAACGGCTCGTACGGCGAGGGAACGACGAAGACATCCGACGCGCTGTAGTATTCTGGCACCCGGCTCAGGTCGAGCTTCGCGACGAGTGTGATGCGGTCTGCGACGCCCCCAGCAGCGATCGCCTCGACGATGCGCTGCTGCTCGGCTTGCTCCTCGTCCGAGAGGGGCTCCTTGCCGCCGGCGCTGATAAAGAACCGCACCGACTTGCCTGCCGCCTCGACCCGACGCACGACCTCGGGGGCGGCTGCTAACAAATACGGGAAACCTTTGCGTGGATCGAGCCGCCCGAGCGCGAGTACGACGAAGTCTTCATCGCCAGGGATGCCGAGCGCACCGCGCAGCGCACGCGTGTCACCCTTGGGCGAGAAGAATGAGACATCCACGCCACCGGGCACGATGGCGACCTTCGCGGGATCGATGCCGTAGAGGTCGGTCAGGTAGCCGAGCTCTACCTTGCTCAACGCGATCACCTCGTCGGCGCGCGTCATGGCCTCGGTCTCCGCCGGTATCCGCACGTCGTAGTGGTAGGTCGCCTCATCGGGCAGGTCGCGCTGCTTGATTTTGCCGAGCGAGTGGCTGGTGAAGAAGAACGGAGTGGAGCTGTCCGCGAGCAGTTGACGTGCGGCAGCTCCACCATCCCAGTAGTGACCATGCACGACATCGTAGGCCCGCTGGTTCGCGGCAATGACATCGCGCACACCGGCGACGAACTCCGGAAGAATCGGACCAAGGTCCTCTTTGCGAATGAACGCGTCCCCACCACAGGGAATGCGGATCACCGTCGCCCGCTCGGAAATGTGCTCCACCCGCGACTTCGGCTCGTACCAGCGCGTGTACACGTCTACCGTGATCTCCGGCGAGAGGTCGGTGAGCGCCCGCGCGAGCTCACGCTCGTAGATACACTGCCCGCCCGTATCGGGGTCGCCGATGCGGCCGAGTGGGTCACTATGCGGCGAGAGAAAACAGATCGAGCGCAGCGGACCCGGCGTTGTCATGCGCCACCTTTCCGGCTAAGAGACGCTGTATGCGCGTGTACGTTTTGCTCGACGGCTAACCCTTCACGGCGCCTGCGGTCAGACCAGAGACGATGCGCCGCTGGAAGAGCAACACGAGAATCACCAGCGGAATCGTGACGATTACCGCCGCGCCTGCGATCTCGCCCCAGGGAATCGAGTGCTCGCCGCCGAAGAGCGTGATCGCGACGGTCACCGGCTGGGCGCCGTTCGGGTCGCTCGTCAGCGTGAGGCCGAAGAGGAAGTCGTTCCAGGTGTAGATGAACGCCAGAATCGCGGTCGTGAAGACACCTGGCGCGGCCAGTGGGAAAATCACGTGCCGCAGCGCGCCGAGTCGTGTGTCGCCATCCACCAGCGCGGCCTCTTCGAGGTCAGGGGGCAGGTCGCGGAAGAACGACGTCAGGAACCACACCGTCAGCGGCAGTGTAAGCACGAGGTCAGGGATGATCAGCGCGGCATAGGTGTTGTAGAGGTGCGTGCCCGTGAAGATGACGAACAGCGGACCGACGAGCACGATCACCGGGAAAACCATGACACTCAACACGATCGCCAGCACGAGCCCCTTCCCGCGGAACTTGAGGCGCGCGATGGCATAGGCGCACAGTATGCCGATGAGAATGCAGAGCACCGTCGTGCAGGCCGCGACAATCGCACTGTTGAGCAGGTCGCGGGTGAAGTACGGCGTGTTCGCCACGTCGGTGTGGTAGTTCGCGAGTGTGGGGTTGTGCGGATAGAGCGTCGGCGGCGACGAATACAATTCGAGGCCGTTCTTCAGCGAGGTCGAGACGGTCCAGTAGAAGGGGGCGACGGCGAAGAACAGTACGACTGCGACGCCCACGTACCGCCCAAACGTACCCCAGTTCCACTCGCGCTTCTGTGCGGGTAGCGCCCCTGCCTGCGCCGCGGATTGGGCGGTCTCGACACGAGTTTCAGCTGCCATTGTGTGCGCTCCTTCGGCGGATCGGGATCTTCGCCTACTCTTGTGAGGTGATGCCACCCATAAAGAAGATGAAGATGATGCTGATGATCGTGGCGAATATCGCCAGAACCACCGCCGCCGCGATGCCAGTGGTGAAGTCGAACGTCGTCCCGGCGAACATCTTGTTATACGAGTACGACGCCATCGTCTGAAGCTGGTTGCCTGCCAGAATGTAGAACAGATCGAAGACGCGAATCGCGTCGAGCACACGGAAGAGCAACGCGATGAGCAGCGCGTTCTTGATCAGCGGCAGGGTGATCGTCCAGAATTGCTGGATCTTTGAGCTGCCGTCGACGCTCGCCGCTTCATACAGCTCGCTCGGGATGACCTGCAGCCCCGCGAGAATGAGCAGCGCCATGAACGGTGTCGTCTTCCACACGTCTGTCAGAATCGTCGCCGCGAGGATGCCGTTCGACGTCTGCAGGATGCTCGATCCGGGCTTCAGAACATGGACCCCTTGCAGGATGCTGGTGACGATGCCGGTCTGGTCGTTGTACATCAACTGCCAGATGCGGCCCGAGACGATGGTTGGGAACGCCCACGGAATGAGGATGGCCGCGCGCACGATGCCGCGCCCCGGAAATGTCTTGTTGATGAGCAGCGCTATGGCCAGGCCGAAGATCGTCTCGAGCGCCACGCTGACGATGGTAAACACGAGCGTCGCGCCAATCGAGCCGCGGAACTGGGGGTCTCCCAGGACGGTGACATAGTTCTTTAGCCCAACGAAGCTAGAGGTTGCGAGGAGGGGATTATCCAGCAGACTCAGGCGTATCGCGTCGATGATGGGATAGACCGCGACGATAGCGATCAGGATCAGCACAGGCGCGACGAGTCCATACGGCAGAAGCCCACTGCCCACGTCGAATCGTGCGCGTATTCCCCCCATACTGGCGGTTCGCTGCTTCACTGCCTGCGTTGCCATGAGCCATGTCCTTTCCGCTGAGAGTGGTGGTGGCGCACGCCAGCAATGCCGACGTGCGCCACGCACTGTGCCACTAACTCCCTGCGGTTTCCCGCGTTAGGCGACGATGCTCTGCAACTTGCTCTGCAAGGCGGCCATCGCGTCTGCAGGGCTCATCTGCTTGAGCAGCGCCGCATGCACGTACTGCTGGATGGCCAGGGTGACATCCGGGTACTTCGGCGTCACAGGCCGGGGAAGAGCCGTCGTGAGCACCGGCTTGAGCTTGGCGAAGAACGGCTGCTTCGCAAGCACGTTGGGGTCGTCATACACGCTTTGCAGCGTGACGGTCAGCGAGGCTTTCGTCGCGGTTTCGGTCTGCGCTGCTGGCTGGAGCATGTACTGGACGAACTGCCAGGCGGCATCGGGGTTCTTCGAGAACGCATTGATGCCCAAGTTCCAGCCGCCGAGCGCTGAATGACCCGGACTCGAAGCGTCCGAGTGCAGCATGGGATGCACGTCAAATTTGTTGGCGATCTTGGAACTGGTCGGGTCATTGCCCAGCGCAAAGGCATACGGCCAGTTGCGCATGAAGGCCGCGCTGCCGTTCTGCCAGGTGCCGCGGGCGTCTTCCTCTTTATAGGTGGTTACGGCTGAGGGCGAGATGGCGCCCACCCAGCTCACCATTTCCGTCAGCCCCTGCACGACCGGCGCGCTCGTCGCCGTCACCTTGGTGGGGTTGTTCGGGTCGAGCACGTCGCCGCCGTACCCGTGGGTTACCTCGGCGAAGTCGCAGACCAGGCCTTCGTACTGCGCGCCCTGCCAGACATAGCCGTATTGCGTCTTGCCGCCGGACTGTGCGGTTTGGGCCATGCTGGCCATCTGGGTAAAGGTCTCTGGCGGCGTTGAGATGACGTCGGTGCGGTAGTAGATCAGGCCGACGTCCGTGCGGAAGGGAGCGGCCCAAATCTTGCCGTTGTAGGTGCAGCCCTTGATCGGCCCCTGCAGGTACTTCGCGCGGTCGCTCGATGACCACTTGTCCTGAATGGGGACGGTCCAGCCCTGCGCGCCGAACTCGGGCGGCCAGATGATATCCATCGACATCACGTCAACGTCGCTGCCGCGCGCACGGAGCATAGTGGTGAACTTGGTGCGCAACTGGCCGGTATCCTGCGGCCCATTCGTGAAGTTGACCTGGACGTTCTTCTGGCTCGAGTTGAACTTGTTGACGAGATCGGCGTAGGTCCCTGTGGGGTCGTTCTCGCTTGTCCAGCTAATTACGGCAGGGCCATTGCTGCTGCTGCCGCCACCGCCGCACGCTTCGAGCAGCGTGCCCGCAAAGGTTGTGCTCAGTCCGATGACGGCGGCGCGCTCCAGAAATGCCCGGCGGGACATTCTTCCGGCGCGCATCTTCACAATCATCTCGTCCACGACCTCACGCCGTGCTGGGTCCATGTCGTTCTCCTTTGGACATGGGGCACTCACCGCCCCCGCGCGAGATAGCAAGCAGAAACGAAAGATTCCGAAAGCATCTCGCAAACCTGACGACCGCCACGGATGTTGCTAGGATAATGCCTTGCTGTTTGTCGACATGTCAAGTGTCGGCCCAAGGCGTTGAGCCTCCTGTTCCCCGACGGAAGCTCGACGATGACCCTCCGATCGAAAGGTGATCGAAAGCGAGACAGCGCGTCCTACCGTCGTCTTTATGTGTATACGTGATGGACGGCGCTCGTCTTACGTCGTGATATCCGGTGTCTGCCTGTGCTGTGCGGTCGCTTGTAGCGTCCTGGAGGGCGGGCTCCGCTGCTCCCCCCTCCTGTTCTGTCGCTTGCTAACAGCACAAGACGGGCCGACGTCTATCATCTTGCGATGCTTGTTGCTCGCGAGGCGTTTGAAGCGCAGCGTCCTCAGCCGGCAAGCACGACATCGACGTTGTGTTCGCGTAGCGCGCCGACGATCTGTGGGTTCGCGGAGGTGTCGGTGATGATCAGGTCGATATCCTGAATATCGCAGATGTGCGCCAAAGCGACGACGCCGAGCTTCGAGCCGTCCGCGACGACGATCCGCCGTCGCGCGGCGCGAAGCAGACGGCGTTTTGTGTTGACCTCTGCCAGATTGGTGTTCGTGATGCCGTGTTCGCCATCCACGCCGTTGCACCCGAGAAATACGGTGTGCGCGTGGATGCGTTCGAGTGTCATCTCGCCCAAGGGGTCGACGAGCGAGTGGGCCATCGGGCGCAAGGTGCCGCCTAGCACGACGACCGTGAAGCGGGGGATGGCGGCTTCGAGGTCGAGCGCGATGTTGAGCGAGTTGGTCATGACGACGACGTTTTGCAGCGTATGCCGCGCAAGCAATGCCTCTGCGACTGCGGTTGTCGTCGTGCCGACGTCGAGAAGGATGGTCTCGCCGGAATGCACATGCTCGGCCGCCACACGCGCGATGAGCGCCTTCTCCGCGGAGTGCGTGGTGAGCCCCTCGGCGAAGGACCGCTCTGGTGGAGGAAGCAGCCGCGACATGGCGCCACCGCGGACACGCCTGAGCTGCCCCCGGTCCGCTAGCACCTCTAGATCTGTGCGGACGGTGACCTCCGAGACGCCGAAGAGCGCGCTGATTTCTGTGACGCGGACGAATTCACGCGCTCGCACAAGCGCCAGGATGCTGCGCCGCCGCTCCTCGGTTGTGAGGTCGAGCGCGCGTCCAGTGCTCTGTGCGTCAGCCGGGCCGCTGTTCGCGTCAGATCTCTGTGCCGGTTCACGGTCCGCAGCCATTCTACGTATCCCTTGCGGCGAGCTTGCGCACCGCGTCGTCACCGCGCCTGGTGCGCGTGTGTACCCCAGCCCCAAGCTTTCGTCAGCATTGTACTCGCTGGGCGGACGATTCGCTATGGAGCGCCGCGCTGCCCACCACGCTTCGGTGGCGGCGGGCTCATCGATTACCGTATGCGCGTCTGTGGCTGACGGTGGCGCGGGAGCTCGCCGCGCTCCAGAGGCGTGGCCGAGGCTTGCGAACTCGGCGTGGGCATGACGGGAGATGTAGAGGCGTGCGTCGTACCATGCGCGCTGGGGCTGGGCACGGAGATGACTGGCTGGCGGGCGTTAACGTGCCGGTCGCCGGAAGGTTGCGCCTCCGCTGTGACACGCTCGGTGCCTTCTTCGCGAGAGGGTGAGGGCAAGCGCGTCTCGGGGCTAGAGAGGCCACCCGCAGAGTGCGGGGCGGCCGGAGTGTGTGCGGTTGTCGCGGCGAACAGCACGATGCAACCCGCCACAATCGCGACGTACATGCCGGAACCAGGCGTGAAGAGTGCCTGCGGGCCGCGAGTGGAGAGCGTGTCGCCAGGACCGAGCAGCGGAGCCGATGAAACCCAGATGGCGAGCTGACTGCCAGACGCCGCGAAGAGGCCCGCGACCGCCCAGACGCACACGCCAGTGCCCACGAAGAAGGCCCCTACCGCGACGGGCGCGTGCGCAAGCGCGGCATAGCGGCGGAATGACGGTCGCAGCACTGGAAGTGCCGCCACTGCCACGATGACGATCAGCAAGACCGCCGGCATGCCCAGCCCGAACGGCGAGACCCCGACTCCCGCGACACTTGCCCACGGAAGAAAAAGGGTGAGCACGAGCAGGCAGAGCCCGCCCAGGAGCGCCCGCTCCGCGGGCTCGCGAGGAAGCCCGAGCGTTTCAAGGTCGCCATAGCCGACACTTGGTTGTGAGGGCACGGTGACGGCAATGGCGAGCGATTCACGACGAGATGGGTGGTCTGGCAGACGACGTTCGGCCTGGGGCTCTGGCGTCCCGCCCAGACTTGCGCCGCAGACGCTACAGGTGGGAGCGCCGAACCCCGCTTCGGCTCCGCACGACATGCAGAACATCCGGCCCCTCCGTCCTCCTCCAGTCGATACACAACGGACGGTGCGCGGGCGCACGACACTCTAGCCCCGGCACGCCTGCGACGACATGTCGCTCGTGTCAGACGCGGCTACATGCAGGAATGTGGCCGCGTCCGGGCAGATCATCGCCCGGACGCGCACCGATACAGGCATACGGACGGTCGCCTATGGCTCTTCGTCGCCTTCATCCGCTGTCTCTTCGGCGGCACGTAGCTCGGCGGCCTGACGTAAGGCGTCCTCGGCTTCGGCCTGCCTGCCCGCGGCTGCGAGCGCACGGGCGAGGGTCTCGTAGCCAGCAGTGAACTCCGGATCGAGCGAGACCGCCGATTCCGCCATCTCGACGGCGTCGTCGGGTCTGCCGGCCGAGAGATAGGCTTCGGCGAGATCGCTGGTGATGTCGGCGTTCAGCGGATCACCGGCGAGGGCACGCTCATATGACGCGATTGCCTCGTCCATCCGCCCGAGCGCGGCGTTGACAGACCCCTGCTCGTACAAGGCGCCAGGAAAATCTGGGAAGCGGTCGCTGAACTCGTTGGCGACGGCGAGCGCGTCCTCGTATCTGCCCGCCAGCTTGAGCGTATCCACCAGCCCCGCGTACGACTCGGAGAGGGTATCCTCGTCGGCCTCGTTGGAGTCCCGAGTGAGATCGGCGATGAGGCTACGGAAGGTGGAGGCGGATTCGTCGTAGCGCTCGGCCTCGCGCAGCAACTCGGCAAGGCTGAAGCGCAGGCTCGGCGTATCCGGGCTGAGCGCGACGGCATGCTGATAGGCGTCGACGGCCTCGTCGAGGCGGCCTTGCTCCTCGCGCCACGTGCCAAGATGTTCCCACGCCTCCGGGTCGTCCGGCGCGAGCGAGACGACATGTTGCCACGCCTCCGCCGCTTCGTCCGGCTGGTCGAGCGATTCGTAGACGATCGCCTGCGTCTCGTAGGTGGTGGGGTTGTCCGGCTCCAGCGCGATCATTTGGTTGACCAGATTGAGCGCGTCCTGGTCGCGGTGGGCTTCGAGATAGGCATCCGCGAGGTCGGCGTAACGCGTGAGGTCGCGCGGGTCGTCATCCACGCGGCGTTCGAGGTCGGCGACGTGCTCCGCCTGCTCTCGCTGTCGCTCGCGCACGTCGCGCAGGTTGTCGGCGGCGAGGGCGTTCTCCGGATTGAGAATCTGCGCCTGCCGGTAGGCGAGAATCGCATCGTCGAAGAAGCCGAGCGTGCGATACGCGTCACCCAGGTTGATGAACAGCTCGTCGTTCCCGGCGTCCAGGTCGAGCGCGCGCTGGAAGACCTCCAGCGCTTCCTCTTCGAGGCCCAACTCACTATAGAGGTTGCCGAGGTTGATGTACGCCTCGATGAGCGATGGGTCGATGCGAATCGCGCGCATGTATGCCGCGATGGCGCCTTCGGGGTCGCCCAGGTTCTGGCGGGCGAGCGCGAGGTTGTAGCGTGCCCGCGCGTCGGACGGGTCGGCCGCGACGCCCTGCTCGAAGAACTGCTCGGCGGCCTCAAAGTCGCCGCGCGCGGCGGCATCATTGCCCTGTTTCATATAGGCCTGGGCCAGAGACGCGCTTGGACGCGCTGCCCCATTTTCCGCGCTTCTGCCATTCTTGGCGGAAGCGCCGTCGCGCGTATCGTCTGCCATCTGGCCTTCTCCCTCGCGCATCCTACTGCGCGTCTGTCTCATTCAGTACAGACCTGAGGAGCACGCCGCGTTCATGCACACGCGTGCTCCCCCGGTGTTTCACTTTATCTGACCGCGCTAGAGCGCGGCGAGTGCGGCATCGACCTTCGTCACGGCCTCGTCCACGTCCGCCTTCGTCACGATCAGTGGTGGAACGAAGCGGATGGTCGAGGGCCCCGCGTTGGTGATCAGCACACCCTGCTGCAGAGCGCGGTCCATGACTTCTTGCGCGCGCGGCTCGGCGAGATCGAACGCGCGCATCAGGCCGAGACCGCGCGTGCCCGTGACGATGCTATGCTTCGCGGCGAGCTCGTCGAGCTTGGCTCCGAGATAGGCGCCCGTCTCGGTCACATGGTCGAGTAAGTGCTCACCGCGAATCGTCTTGAGTGTCGCGACACCCGCGGCGCACGCGATGGGATTCCCACCAAAGGTCGTGCCATGATCTCCCGGCTCGAAGATGTCGGCACGCGGCGCGGCGAGCATCGCGCCGATCGGCACGCCGCCAGCAAGGCCCTTGGCCATCGTCACGATGTCGGGACGGATGCCCGTATGTTCCCAGCTAAAGAACTTGCCCGTGCGACCCATGCCCGCCTGCACCTCGTCGCAGATCAGCACCATGTCGTGCTCGTCGCACCACGCACGCAGACCCTGCATGTACTCTGGCGATGCGGGATAGATGCCGCCCTCGCCTTGCACAGCCTCCACCAGCACGGCGCAGGTCAGATCGGTGGTCGCCGCTTTGACGGCATCGAGGTCGTTGAACGGCACCTGCGAGAAGCCCTCAGGCAGCGGCCGCCACGTGTCCTGGTATTTCTTCTGGCCCGTCAGCGCGGTAGTGGCGAGCGTGCGCCCATGGAACGAGCGCTCCATGCTGATAATGTGGAACGCGCCGTTCTTGTTGACGCGGCCGAACTTGCGGGCGAGCTTGATCGCGCCCTCATTGGCCTCGGCGCCGCTGTTCGAGAAGAACGAGCGCATGCCGCCGCTGACCTCATAGAGCTGCTCGGCCAGCTCGACCTGACGTTTGTTGATGTAGAGGTTCGAGACGTGGATCAGCTGCTGCGCCTGATCGATGATCGCGTTGACGACGTTGGGGTGCGCGTGACCAAGGACGTTGGTCGCGATGCCCGCCACGAGGTCGAGGTACACCTTGCCGTTGCTGTCCCACACCCGGACGCCCTCGCCGCGCTCCATCACGAGCTCGCGCGTGAAGGTGCGCTGGTAGTACTTGTGCTCGAGCGCTACCCAGTCGCGCTGCTCCGTGGATGCCGATGTCGCCTGTGTGCTGGTCGGTGTTGTGGTCGTCATGCCAGCTCTCTCCTATCGGGTGTAGGTCGTGTTCTCGTCGATGTACCCATGCGTGAGGTCGCATCCCCACGCCGTCGCCTCAGCCGTGCCCTGGTGCAAGTCTACGTTCACGGTGACTTCATTGCCAGAAACAGCCTGCTTTGCCGCCGCCTGATCGTACTCCGCGGGCGTGCCGTCGCGCACCAGCACCACGGAGCCAAGTGCGACCTCCAGCGTGTTGTGGTCGAGGTTCGCACCGCTCGCCCCGAGCGCGGCGATGATGCGCCCCCAATTGGGATCGGCCCCGGCGATCGCGCACTGCCACAGTGGCGAGGCCGTCACGGCGCGGGCCGCCTTGCGCGCATCCTCAACCGTGGGCGCGCCCTTCACGTTGACCGTCATCAGGCGCGTCGCGCCCTCGCCATCGCGTGCCATCTCGCGGCCGAGGTAGCGGGTCACGTAGCGGAGCGCGGCGACGAAGCGATCCGCGCCAGGCACGCCGTCCGCTAGCGGCGTGTTCCCCGCCTGCCCGCTGCTGAAGAGGAACGCCGAGTCGTTGGTCGACATGTCACCGTCCACGCAGACCATGTTGAACGAGTCGTTCACCGCGCTGAACATCGCCGTCCGCAGGAAGGCCGGCTCCAGCGCGACATCCGTCGTGAGGTAGCAGAGCATCGTCGCCATGTTCGGGTAGATCATGCCGACGCCCTTCGTCGAGCCGCCCAGGTGAACCGTCTTCCCCTGTACCTCGAACTCGACCGCGACGCTTTTGGGGCGGGTGTCGGTCGTCATGATGCCCGTCGCAAAGAGCGGTCCTCCTGTGCGACTGACTTCGATGCGCTCGATGCCCGATTGCACCTTGTCCATCGGCAGGGGCCGTCCGATGATGCCGGTCGACGAGACGAGCACGTTCACGGGGTCCAGCCCGAACTTGGCCGCCGCAAGCTCCGTCATGTGCCGGGCGTCGCGCAACCCGCGCTCGCCGTTGGAGCAGTTGGCGTTGCCGCTGTTGATCACCACGGCCTGCGCCGAGTAGCCGCTGGCGCCGAGATGCTCCTTGCAGACGGTGACGGTATGCGAGGCGGTGCGACTGGTGGTGAACGTCGCCGCCATCGCACACGGGACATCGGCGACGAGCATCGCCAGATCGGGCGTGCCAGCTTCAGATTTGATGCCGCACGAGATCGCACCCGCGCGAAAACCAGGAGTGGCCGTGACACCTCCTTCGATCAGCCGCATGCCTTCGGGCAGGTCACGTGTCATTAGCTCGGGGAAATCGGGCACTGCACTGGGCTCCTCTTCGAGCGGGCGGCGTATGACCTCGTGCTCCAGGCAGCGCCGACCAGCGCTGGTCCGGGGACGAGAGGAGCCGCCTGTCTGTCATTCGCGTTCGCGTGTTCAGGTGGAATAAGCGCCACCATTGTACACTGCGGCCAGTCGCCGTCGCAACCAGCCGACCGGGCGGTAAACTGGCGCGGAGTCAGAGCGGCGTGATGCTCAGGCTGTCGAGCTCAAGCCATTGCGGGCCGCTCGCCAGCGTGCCGAAGCCAAACTCGCCTCGCGGCGTCGCGACGGCATACTGATTGTCGATCCAGGCGACGAAGCCGAGCGTGCCGCATGGAGGATCGTCTACTGTGAGCACGCGCGCGCCGTCCACCGCGAAGTGCGCGACGTGTGGTAGCCAGTCGAGGGTGTACGTGTGCCACGCGCCCAGATCGTACGCGTCGAGCGGAGCTTCGGACGCTCCGCTGACGTGCTGGACCCAGCGTGCGGCGGGCCGCTCGTCGCCGGTGAGCCGCGCCCGCGCGATAGCCGCCATGGTAGGGAGACTGCTGGCGAGGAATCGTCCGGGCCGCGCGGAGACAACCTGCGCCTTCCATCCCCAACCTGGGCTGCCAGGTACCAGCGCCATATTGGAGGGAGGCGAGGCGCCGAAGAACCAGACCGCCTCTGGCAGACGGAGCACCGCACCGGACAGCGAGAAGGGGTAGTTCCAGAAGCCGAATCCGGCAGTGCCACGTAACGTGTCGGGCGTGGCGAGCGAGGGAGCGATAGTCGGCGCGAAGCTATGCGACGCACGTGCCCGGACGATCATCCGCAGTGGGGGGCGCCACGGAAAGTCGCGACGGCGCTTGCCCGTGTAGTCGTCGATCTGAGCGTCGGTGTAGCGGCCCGCGACGGCGATGTCGAACCCGAGCCGCAGAACGGAATCGGCGCAGCGAATAGAACCCCCGTTGGGACGGGTGAGTGTCCAACGGGGGTCGAGAGTCTGATCGAAGTGGTCGTCCACCGCGAGCCGCGACGCAGTTCTGCTCACACTATCCCGCCGGATTATATGGCGGCTGCGACGGCTCGGCGGGAGGCTCCGGCGCTTGTGTCGACTGGGCCTGTGGTGCCTGAGCGCGGGGCGCAGGAGCAGGCGGCGCGATCGGTGCCGGGGTCTGCACGGGCACCTGCGTGGGCGCCGGCTGCTGGAACGGCGGCTGGATGTTCTGCGGCGGCAGCGCGCCGTAGATCCACTGGTCGCGCATCATGCGGCGCTGCTGGCGGTATTGATCGCGCATCATGCGACGTTGCTCTCGCGGGTCGATCTGTTCGCCGTGGTTGCCATATCCCCATCGCCGCCAACCCATGCCAAAAAAGGCCGGCCAGACGAAGATCAGCCACCACAGGTGCCCACCTGAGACGACGAGAAGCATGATGAACAGAATCAGCGGCAGCGCGCCAAATGCCGTGAGATTCCACGGGCTGGCGCCCCACGACTGCTGGGGCTGTTGCGGCACCACCGGCTGCGCTTGAGGCTCGGCGTGCTTCTGCTCGTTCTTGTGACGCTCCATGTAGGAGTCGGCCAGCGCCTTGTCCATCTCGGGGCCAAGGTCACGACCCGCGGCGATCATCGCCATCAGGTCTTTGTGCTCATCTTCTGGGTCAGGCGCGGGCATGTTGTTCTGGCTCATACCCGTCTCCAATCTCTGTTCGGAAGGAAGCTTCCAATACGTCGCGCTACGCGCGACCTCTGTTCTTGAGTATAGGACAGAATCCGGCGAAAGGGATGTGCCGAATGTCATATCTCCACTACGCATACGATATATCGCGGTTGCAGCGAATGCATTGACCTTCATCAGCCTCAGGGTCTCACCGCTGGATCTCCACAAGTTGCACCCATCCATCAAGGAACGCGACCAGGAACGAGGACACAATGCCTGGCACCCACCAGTAGAGGCCGCCTTCGCCGCGCGTGAGAACCGCGAGACCCGCGACAAGAAAGGGCAGCGTTGCGGTCTGTCCTATGATCGCGAATCACGTCGTGAGGCCGCGGTACCTGGGGTCACTCTGAAGCACAACGCGAATGCGCAGTGTCGCGGTGGCGAGAAAGTTGACAACGCCAAACGAGCGCTTAACGGAAACATATCGAGACCTGGTTCTGGCTAATTTCCCATGACGCCGTCGAATAACGAGCGCACGCGCTCGTGCTCAGGCGCCCACGCATTCCACACCGAGCGACCCCAGCGACGCAGCAACTCGTCGCGTTCCTCGCCTGGGCCGGCGCGCAACACGTCGGCGACCGTCAGCAACCCTCGATCGGATGGAGGCGTGAACCGTGGCCACGTCTTCGACCGTTGGGCAAGCAGCATATGCATGTGCTGCACCTGCCTGCCGGTATACCCACGCTCATATGTGAGGTAGAGGCCGATGAGCGCGAACGCGAGACCGATCGGCGGCCCGCCCTCCACTGGATGTTGGGCGCCGTAGGTGTCTACCAGCAATTGATGGATAAAGGTGTCGTACCCGCGTGTCAGCGTGTAGGCCGTCAGCTCGCCGTAGAGCTGCCAACATTCGGCAGATGCGTTGTAGCGTGCGTCGGGAAACGCGTCCGAGACTGGCAGGCGGGCGCCACATCCTGGACACTCGCGGTAGTCTGTTGTGGCCATCGGTAATGATCCTTCACTCTCTCGGTCCTGGCTCGCACCTGCTGACGCTCGGAATGTGTGAGGTATCCGTACATCCCAGCCACCCAGCATGGCCCTCATGCGGACCCTACGGCGTCGGATACGGCGAATACGCCTCCGTCGAGGAGCCGTACCTGATAGATTCGCTCGAATCCCTCGTCGGAGCTCGGCGGCACGAGCTTTTTGCGTGTGGCGAAGATGGCGACGTCGGGGACGCGGTTGTGCCCGGTCCGTTGACGGTCGCGCGCGAGACTGCCGCGCACGTCCGGTGGGAAGTAGAAGGCGGAGATATGCGCGTTGTAGTCGCGGGCGAGGGCGATCAGCGCGGCGCGATCCTCACGGCGAGGATTGGTATTGTCGACGACGACGGACTCGCCACGCTCCAGCGCCTCGCGCACGAGGGCCAGCTGCCGTCGCTCGGGATGGCGGTTGTTACGCAGGAGGTCCTTGCTCACGAGTGTGTGCGTACGCGCAAACCGCAGCGCATAAAAACTCGACTTCCCCGCCGCCTGCAAGCCGATGAACACGACTACTTCCACGATATTTGTCCGCTCTCCACCCGCCACCACTCGTGGTCGCGGGCTCAACCCCAGATACCTACATAGTAAGCACGAGTCAGTCGCCCACCGGCGTGAATCCGCTCCACTTGTGCCGGAACGCCGCCACTGGTAGACTGGCCGCAAGCTGGCTTCGTCTATTCTCCGGCGGAGACCACGTGTCTTCCGGCGCTCGTGTCTGTATCCATAAGCTAAGGGGACTTCTTCATGAGCGATGCCCGCTCCGCCGCGCCCGTCGCGAAACCCTCGTCGCGTCCGTCTCGTGGCCGTCGCATGGTCAGGCGCGTGGTGACGGGAGTGATCGTGCTGGTGTGTGTGCTCTGCGTGTTGGGATTGGCCGCTGGCGTCGCCGGACTCTACGTCGTGCAGCGCACTCTGCCGCAGACCACCGGCACGGTCGCCGCGAGCGGGCTGCACACGCAGGTCTCCGTCGTGCGCGATCAGTGGGGCGTGCCACACATCGCGGCGAACGATGCCCACGACCTCGCGTTCGCGCAGGGCTACGTGACCGCTCAAGATCGTCTCTGGCAGATGGAGTTCAACCGCCGTGTGGCGCAGGGACGTCTCGCCGAGACGTTCGGCGCGGGCACCAACAACAGCCTGCTCCACGCCGACGAGTTCCTGCGGACGCTCGGATTGTATCAAGCCGCCGAGAAGGAGCTGCCGACTCTTGACCCCGCGGTCGCCGAGGAGTATCACGCCTATGCCGACGGCGTGAACGCGTTTCTCGCCGCGCATCGCAGCTCGCTGCCACTCGAATTCACCGTGCTCGGTATCACGCCCCAGCCGTGGAGCGTGCTCGACAGCTTGGCATATGGCCGTGTGGTCGCGCTCTCGCTCGACAACACCTGGTATTACAAGTATACCCGCGCGCTGATCGAGGCCAAGCTGGGGACAACAGTGGCCGCGGCGTTCTTTCCCGCGTATCCGTCAGACGACCCGACGCTGTTGACCGCGAGCGGTGGCCCGGCAGCGCTAGATGGCACGGGCGCGCGGCCTTCGACGACAGCGCTCGCCGCGGCTCCGGCAGCTTCACCAGGGGCCACGGAGGCCGCACTGTCACCCACACTGCTTCAGGGAGCGTCGGTCGTCAAGGCTATCCTCGGCCCCTCCTCCGATGCCATCGGCAGCAACAACTGGGTTGTGGACGGGACGCGCACGACGACTGGCAAGCCGCTGCTGGCCAACGACCCGCACCTGGGCATCAGCATGCCTGCCATCTGGTACGAGATCGCCCTCCAGGGTGGGACGGTCGACGCGATTGGCTTCTCGTTTCCTGGCGAGCCAGGCATAGTGGTCGGGCACAACCGCTTCATCGCGTGGGGCGTGACGACGACGGGCGTTGACAACACCGACCTGTTCATAGAGAAGACGGATCCCGCCGGACATCCCGGTCAGTACGAGTACAACGGCGCCTGGCTATCGATGGACACGCGCACCGAGACGATTCGCGTGCGCGGTGGCGCGTCGCTCCAGGTGAGTGTGTCGTCCACGCGGCACGGCCCGATTCTGAACAGCGTGGTGAGCGACCTGAAACGCTACGCGCCGGTCGCGTTGCAGTGGACGGCCATCCAGCCGGGCTACACGCTGGAGGGCTTCCTCCAGCTCGACTCGGCGCGCACGTGGGGCGAGTTCCAATCGGCGGTGGACCACATCTCTATCAGCCAGAACTTCGTCTATGCCGACGTCGACGGCAATATCGGCTATCGCATGTCGGGCGTCATCCCGTTGCGTCCGCTGGCGAACGGCATACGTCCGGTCGACGGCAGCACCTCGGCGAACGAATGGACCGGCGTGGTGCCGAAGTCGAAGATGCCAACGCTCTTCAATCCGCCGACGCACATCATCCTGACGGCGAACAACCAGATCGTGCCGACCGACTACCCCATCTTCGTGACGAACTTCTGGGACCAGGGCTACCGCGCGCGCCGAATCGCCGATCTGCTGAGCGCGACGCCATCCCTCAGCGTGAGCGACTTCCAGCGCATCCAGACGGATGTGTACTCGGTCGCGGCGTCGCGATTGGTGCCTACGTGGGTCCGGGCGGGGCAAGCGGCTGGAGGCGACGCGGCACAGGCGGCGAGCATTCTGCAGGGCTGGAACGACCAGATGAGCCAGACCAGCAACGCCGCCGCGCTCTACGAGGTGACCGCCGGGACGTTACTGCGCGAGCTGCTGGAGCCGGTGCTTGGCAAGGATCTCTACGCGTCGTATACCTCAAACATGGACCCGAGCGAGCTGTACTCAGTGCTGCTCGCCCAGATGGCGACTCCGTCGCGGCCCATTCTCGCCTCAGGGGCGACTTTGCGTGACGAGGCTGTCGCGAGGGCGCTGGGCGACGCGATGCATACTCTGCGGAGCACGCTTGGCAATGACTCGTCCAAGTGGCAGTGGGGGGCGCTGCACACGGCGCACTTCCAGCATCCGCTGGCGACCGTGACGCCGCTGAACTACGTCTTCGACGTCGCGCCGGTCGCGCGGCCAGGAGATACGACCACCGTCAACGTCGGTGGCGACGGCGGGTTTTCTGCCGATCCGGCGAGCTATGATCAGGGTACGGTCTCCTCGATGCGAGAGATCATCGACCTGGGCAACCTCGACGCGTCGCTGTGGGTGACGACGGTCGGCCAGTCGGGTCAGCCGTTCTCGGGACACTACGCGGACCTCTTGCCTCTGTGGGACACCGGCCGCTATCAGCAGATGCGCTTTACACCACAGGATGTGAGCCGTGGCCAGACCGACTTGCTGCTGTTGCAGCCATGACGCACCGTGCCGTGACGTCGGAGCACGTGGATGCTGAGTCCCCGCTTGCTCCGTGACTTTCCCGACCGGGTACGCGCTGGCCTGATGCGCCGCCGCGCTGGCGACGAGGCGCTGCGCATGCTGGACGAGTGGCGCGCTCTCGACGCCGAGCGGCGAACGCTAGCTGCGGGGGCAGAGGCGGCGCGCCAGATCGACCGCCGAGCAGCCGGCCAACGGGAAACGCTCGGGTGGATCGACGCTATCCAGCGGGCGATGCGCGAGAGGGATCTGCAACTGCCGAACCTGCCCGACGACCGCACTCCAGAGCCGGGTATCTATGATGTTGAGCTGCGCTGGTGGGGGGAGCCGCCCGCGTTCGACTTCGCGCCGCGCACGCACGACGACCTTGCCGCCGCGCTCGGCATACTCGATCTGCCGCGTGCGACACGTCTGGCGGGGCCGCGGTTTCCGTTGCTGCTCGGCAGCGGCGCTCGGCTGTCACGCGCGCTCGCGTCGCTCATGCTCGATCTGCACGTCGCGGCCGGGTACACCGAGGTTGCGCCGCCGCATCTGCTGCGCGTCGCGACATTGGAGGGCACCGGGCACCTGCCACGCCACGCGCTAGACCTCTACGACGTGCCGCGCGACGAGCTCTATCTCAGCCCGACGGCGGAGGCGCAGCTCGTCGCGCTCCACGCCGGGGAGACGTTACAAGCGGCTCGATTGCCGCTGGCCTACACGGCCTGCACGCCAGCATTTCGGCGCGAGGCGGGCTCCGCGCGCGCGACGACGCACGGGCTGCTCCGGCAGCACCAATTCGATAAGGTCGAGCTGGTGCGCATTGCCACTGTCGAGGATGCGGACGCCGCCTTCGAGCGCATCCTGGCCGATGCCGAGCGTGTGCTGCGGGCGCTAGAGCTGCCGTATCGCGTACGCGCGCTCGCGGCGGACGAGCTGCCGTTCAGCAGCCAGCGGACGGTTGATCTGGAGGTGTGGATGGCGGGGCAGGGCCGCTACGTCGAGGTGTCGTCCGTGAGCGACTGTGGAACATTCCAGATGCGACGGCTGCGGACGCGGGTGCGGCGGGTTGGGGGAGGCGGGCTGACGTTCCCCTCCTCGCTCAACGGCTCGGCGCTGGCGATCGGGCGCACACTCGCGGCGCTACTGGAGAACGGGCAGCGCGCCGACAGCACGGTCACGCTGCCCGCCGCGCTCGGCCGCTACGCCGGATTTACGACGCTGGAGTGAGGCGCACGCGGCGACTTGCCTGTTGCCGAGCGACGTGATAGCATCCGTAGTGCGTCTTCGCGGATGCCGCTACAGCTTCGCGCAAGGCGAGATGCCCGGAGGGATGGCAGAGCGGTCGAATGCGACGGTCTTGAAAACCGTAGTGGTGATGAGCCACCGGGGGTTCGAATCCCTCTCCCTCCGCCCAGAAATTTCCCGGCGTCTGCGTGCCTGCTGCTGAACCACGTCACTCCTCATTTCTGCTGTTTGACGACAACCCTGACGACAACCCGCGCGAACTGTGCGCTTGATGTGCCCCCTCCCGCTCTAGCCGCTGACGAGCAAACGCTCCATGACGGCCGCGGCGTCCTGCTGCATGTCGGGGAGGACGTGCGAGTAAATGTCGAGCGTGATGGCGACCGTGGCGTGCCCGAGCATCTCGCTCACGACTTTCGGATTGACGCGACTGCCGAGCAGCAGCGTCGCCGCCGTGTGGCGCAGGTCGTGGAAGCGGATCGGTCGGATCGCGCCCGCGGCGAGCACCTTGCGGAAGTCGTAGATCAGGCTTTCGACCGGATAGGGCGTGCCGATCGCGGTCGTGAAGACGAGATCCCGCTCGCTCTCGGCGACCCCGACCGCCCACGCATCGCCCAAGCGGAGACGCTCGGCCAACTGACGCGTGCGCTGGCGTCGCAGCGCCTCAATGGTCGTCGGAGGCAGGGTGATGCGCCGGCGCGAGCGTGGGGTTTTGGGCCGCTTATAGATGAGCACGCCGGATTGACGCTGCTGGATGAGCCGCACCTGGAGCGACCCGTCGTCCAGATCCACGTCGCGCCAGTGGAGTCCGAGCAGCTCCCCCTGGCGCATGCCGGTCGTGACGCCCAGCGTCAGCAACGCCTCCAGCCGAGTGCCGGTCGCGGCTGCGAGGAGCTGTTTGGCCTCCTCGCGCGAGAGCGGCTGGATCTCGGTGGCGGCGTTACGTGGGATCTCGACGAGCTCGCTGACGTTCCGTGCGACGAGCCCGAGGCGCACCGCCGCCCGCAAGAGCGCGTGCAGCACCATATGGACTTTGCGCACGGTCGTCGAGCTCAAGCCGCGTTCGAGCAGCACACCGTAGAGCGCCTGGACCTGGCTCGGCGTGAGCTTCGTGAGCCGCACGGGGCCGAGCGTGGGCACGACGTGCAGCGTGAGGAGCTCGCGGTAGCGACGGTGCGTGCTCGGCTCGGTGTTGGGGGGCGCCTTCGACGCGAGCCACTGCAGGGCGAACTCCGCCACGGTCGCGCGCTCATCGGCAGTGATGAAGAGCCCACGGTCGCGATCGCGCTGGGCGGCGATGAGCTGCTCGCGGACCTCGGCGCGCGAGGCGCCGTAGAAGCTCTTGCGCTTGCCGCCGTCGAGCGTCATGCGCGCTTCCCAGCGTCCGTCGGCGCGACGGTAGATGGTGCCATCGCCCTGACCGCGTTTCGATCGTCCGGCCATTAGCTGGCCTCCTGCACGCGCCGGCGCTCGCGCTCACGCTCCAGCCAGGCCTCGACGTCGGCGAGGGGCCAGAGCCGCGTGCGGCCGACGGTCACCCAGGGGATCTCGCGATCCAGATGCGTGACGTAGAACGTCGTGCGTGACCGGCCCAGCTTGGCGGCGACCTCGGACGCGGTGAGCAGCAGTTTGGATGGGTCGGGGAGCGCCGATCGGCTCGGCCCCTTGGCGCGTGTGCTCATCGACTCGCCGTCCTTTCCACCGCGTCGACCTTGCGGACGGCGCTACAGGTTACGCAGCGCTCATAACGCGTATCGGATCCCCAGGTTTGCCACTGATGCGTGTGCTCCGCTAACCGACTTTCGATGCCGCTGCGCAAGGTCTTTGCCGTGTTCAGAGCTTTTCCCTGGTAGAGCCGATGCCCGCACGGATCGGCATACACGCAGCGCCCGACCTGGCGCTCACGCTTGATCTTCCCCCCACACTCGGGACAGAGACCAAGCGCGAGTGATTCCGCGAGTCGTTCGAGCTCGACCCCGACGGCCGCGTGGGTCTGCATCTCCTCCTGGAGGCGAATCACCTGCTGGGGATCATCGGCGAGCGCGGCGAGGATCTCGCCGTGGCAGATATGGCCATCGAGGTTCCCTGGGAGCCCGCCGGGGGGCGCGCACCAGCACCCTAACGTCTTGCCGGTCAGTTCTGGAAGTCGCGCGATGAGCTTGGGATGGTCCAGCAGCCACACACGGAACCCGTGGATGGCGTCGGGAACGCCGTGCGCGTTGTAACCAGGCGTGAACGGGTTGCCCCAGCCGAGATTCCGATGGCCGGCGAAGTCGCGCCCGATATAGATGTCGAAGGGCTCCTTGTGCTTGATGTTGACGACGCGCGTGTTCATGCCGCTGCTCCTCGCGAGCTCGTCAGTACATCCACAAGCCAGATCCACTCGACACGTCGCGGATCAATCTCGGCCGGATGGTCGCGAACGAGCTTCCGTATCGCGGCGTCGGTGAAGAGCCACATGTCGCCGCCTTGGATCGCCTGGCGTTCCGTCTGCCGACGTGTCCCCTTCAGCCAGCCTGCCGCGATCCAGTGCTCGACTTTGTGATGATCGACGCCCAGCGCGACACACAGGGACGTCATGGTGTAGCCCTCACCGCTCTTGCGGATGCCGAGGCGTTTGGCCTTGAGGCGCACGGCGGTGGGACTTCGGCCGAGACGGCGCGCAATCTTTGCGATGCTCTGCCGATGCAGGTTGGCCTCCAGGTACGCGATCTCGTCGTCAGACCAGATGGGCTCTTTCTGCCGCGCGAGGCCGAGCTCCGCGGCCCAATGCCTGACCTTCCAGCGCGGAACGTGCAGGCGTTGCTGGAGCTCGGTGATGGTCTGGGTGCGGCCATCGTAGCGCGCCATGAGCAGACGGCGCCGCGGCTCATCGAGCACATATCGTCGCTTCATACGGGCACCTCGGCTGTCTTCGGCTGTACCGCGAGCTCCAGATGGTCCTCGCGAATCATGCAGGTCGTGGCGCGGATCGTTCGCGTCTGCTTCCGGATTGGCGTCGTGTAGGTATGCTCAGGGAAGCTGACGAGGTAACGGTGCATCCCGTTGCTCCGATGCGAGCGCCGCACGATCGTGCCGACGGTGCCGACGGCCGGATGCCCGTAGAGGGCCAGCACCTGATCGTCAGTGCCTTTCACGTGTACCAGCGCGCCGTCGGCAAAGCGCGGAGGGGTTGTCGCCGCGGTGCTCATCCGTCCACCTCCATCGGCAGCTCCAGCTGGGCGAGGGCGACCTGCGCCTTGCGCACGCGTGCGAGCGCCTTGCGGATCGCCTGCAACGACTCGCCGAGCTCGAACTCCAGTACCGAGCGTGCCGGCGCATTGATGTAGAGCGAGGCGACGTCGGCGCGGGCCTCCTCGATCTTGTCCTCGATCTCGCGCATGGCGTCGACGACGACAGTCCGGTCGTCGATGTACGAGCCGCGTGTCAGTGTGCTGCTCATGCGATCACCACCCCTTCGCGCGAGATAACGGGCACCGCCGGCGTGCGCCCCTGCTCCAGTAGCCACTGCTTCCCAGCCTCACACGACCCGAGCACGCCACACCAGCCACAGAGCGGACCGGTGCGCGCCTCAAAGAACTTGCGCTCGGCCGCGATCTGGATCTCGTCGGCCGTCCGCCGGATCGTCTGCGTGTACGCGTCGAGCAGGGCGTCGCTGCGTGTGGTCGTGCGGAACTCGGGTGCGCACTCATACCGCTCGCCGACTCCAAGCGTGGCGAGCACGACGAAGGTTACCCGCGTTGCGGACGGAAATCGCTCGTTGGTGCGATCAGCCATGAGATACGCCGCCGCCTGCGGTTTGCTGTGCTCGATGCCTCCTGGCCACGGCTTACTCGCCGTCTTGAAATCGACGATCACGGGCGCGCTCGTCTCGGGTTGGGTGCGCGCGTCGATGCGGCCGGCGTAGTGCAGTGTGTAGCCGCCGTCGAGGAGGAGCGCGATGTCGAACTCCTCCTCGACGGCCACCGGATGGTAGACCGGCGCGATCTGCTCGCTGTACGCCCGAAGCGTCGCCAGCCCCTTCAGGCGCAGATCCGGCGTTTTGCCCGCCAGGAGGCAGCGCGGATCGACCGCGGCGAGGCAGCGGTCGAGCGCGTCGGAGAACAGTGCGACGAGCCGGCCGAAGGGGAGATGGATGCGATGCTCGATCCAGGAGCGGCCGTCGGCTTCCAGCGCCTGGTGGATCGCATCACCGAAAATGAGATGCTCGCTCGGTGCTTGCGGCACCTGGTCGAGCTTGGTGAGCTGCCAGCGACGCGGGCACTGCTGCCAGGTCTCGATCTGCGAATGCGACAGATGGTCAAGCATTCCTCGTCCCCCGCTTCCACGATCTCCCCTGCGGACACGTCGTAAAGTGATTCCGATAGAGCTGCATCCCATGCGTGCGCCGGAGCTCCGCGTCCGCCTGCCCATAGGTGACGTACGACACGCCGTCGGACAGCAGCTCGACGTTACCGGCCGGGTGGGACTGTGCCTCGATCGGGGCGCGTTTCCCGGTGCGCCGATGTTTGCGCCAGACGATCTCGGCGCCGCAGGACCGGCAGCGCGTCTCGTCGATCTGCATGCTGCTCATGGCCGCGGTCCTCCCCCATATGCTCCGGTGAGATCCGCGCCGGCGTCGATCTCCTCCGAAGGCGCCGTAGCGGCTGCGGCCGTGCCGCGCTCGAACTGCTCCAGCTCCGCGAGGTACTCGAACGCTCCCTCGCGGTTGTGCGCCCCGAACGCCTGCGCGTCGGCCAGCACCTTCTCGACGTCGGCGACGCTGCGTTTGCCGAGCGCGGTGAGGCGGTCGCGGAACGCCTTATCGGCGAGACCGTTCCAGCCCATCCAACCATTGTCGGCGGCCGCGGGCGCGGCCACGGCGTTGGACTGCTGCGCAGGCGTCTCCGGCGTTCGCCGCATGCGCTGGTACTCCCCAGAGAGCTGCGTGATGAGATCGCGCGCGGCCGCGTAGGTGAGCTGCGCCGCCGTCGGCTCCGACTTGCCGAGCGTGCGACAGAGCTTGCCGATCGCAGCGAGTTGCTGTTCGGTGGCGAGCGGCTCGACGCGACCGGTACCGGCAGTGGCAAGCGTGCCCTCGACGACGACAGTTCCAGCGACCGGAGTCGAGTCAGCGGCCGAACGGTTCGCACGGGGCTCGGGTACGGGCCGTCGTCGCGGTGGCTGTGCGTGATCGGCCTCGTCATCCTGTTCGGCCTGCGCCATCTCGTCCGAGGTGTAGGTGCCTGAGAGTTCCGCCGGAAACGCCTTGCGCAGCGCCAGGCTCTCCGCCACTTTGGCGATCATGACATCGGGGAACTTCACCCAGGTGGATTTGCCTGTGTTGTAGCTCGCGAAGCGCGCGACCCCCCAGATCGGCGTGTCAAAGTCGCGCCGCAGCACCCCGACTTTCGCGGCCGCTGGCGGGTCCTTGTCGAGCCACACTTCGAGCCACACGCCGTCTTTGCCGCACCACTGGGGACCGACCTGGCCGGCGTACTTGCCCGTCCGTTCAGCGATGAGGCGGTAGCCATCAATGCTAATCTGGACGGTCATCCGGTCGCCCTGTTTGAGCGCATAGACCTGGCGTGCGAACGGGTCCAAGCCGAGGTGACGCGCGGCGACCAGGAACACTTGAAACTCGGCGTCCGTGAGGTCCTTCGCGATGCTCGCCTTCAGCGCATTGAGCTGCTCGTCGGTGTACGACAGGACAGGTGCCTGCGGGTCCGGTCGAACGGCCACCGCGTTCTGGGTGGACTGCTCATCAGCCATGCCACACCTCCCGTGCGGCCGTGAGCATATCGACCGGTTCGGTCGCCAGCCGCAACGCCTCCCGGCACGCGTCGAGACAGGTCGGGGGGAAGCTGCTCTCGCCGAGCTGCCCGACGACCGACGCGCAGGCGGCGAAGAGCGCGGGCGCGGCCGCGAGCAGGCGAGCGTTGGCCTCACGCTCGGCGGGCGGGCGCGTGCGCGGATGCAGCACGATGGCAACATTCTCGCCGTCGGCGCCATAGATCCAGGTCTGGCGGCCGACGGTCACGTCGTACCAGGGACCGGGGGTATGCTCGACCTGGTTGATCTGGTCGTCCCGTTCGTACGGCTGTTCGTACGGCGTTGTCTGGGGCATTAGTACACCTCCCCGCCGGTCGCACTCACCACGGCGATATAGAAATCATGCTGCCAGCGTCCCGGCTGCAACGAGTTGCGATGATGTTCGTGCTGGTCGAACCAGTCGGAGTAATGGCCGAGCCAGATGCCGTTTTGCAGCATCTCCATGCGCTCCAGGAGCGCGCGTTGCTCGGCGCGTTGCCGCCGGAGCTGCCGCCAGACTTCGATGAGCGCCCGCACGACGGCGAGCATGAGCTGCCATCCGTCTTCGATGAGTTGCTTCACGCGTGAGTCGCCCTTCCCAACTCAGGCCCCAACTGCCGTCGTGCTATACTGACAGCGGCAGCCGGGGCTCCTCCAATCCCCTGGGTGACACCTGAGCGCTGATCCGTTGCCGCGGACAGCGCTCGACTTTTAGGCGCTCGGCGGAGTCCAGCTCTTCATCGCCCCCACGATCTCCGCGTCGACGCGGCGTTGCTCGCGCCGCTCCCCCATGCGCTCCAGAAGTACCTGCTGCAGGAGGGGGCCATCGTACCAGCCATCGGACTGGTCGTTGGACTCGACATGGTACGTGTCTGACTCCCAGTCATGACTGATCTTCCAGAGGTCAATGCCGTCCGAGACGGTGGCATAGGCGCGCGCTGCATCATCGTCGTAGCTGTAGCGGAGCGCCATCACCTCGGCGGCAGCATCGCTGAAGAGCGGATCGAGCCGTGTGCTCAAGTTGTCCATGGCCGACAGTCGTCGTTCCCACTCGGCGCGCTTTGCCGCCTCGCGCTCTTCCTGCTCACGCTGGCGTTTCACCTCCAGCGCGCGGTCGATCAGTTCGTCAAGCGTTGGTGTCTTGGCCTGCGTCTCATTCATAGCGTCGGTCATCCCCTCATCTCATGGCCGTACGAATCGTTCGAACGGCGCTCCTCATCTGCGTTTAGGGCAGCCGGTAATACTCCTCTCCCAGGCCCAACGTGGGGTCGTGCGCGACCTGGTGCGCGTACGCGAGCTGATCGACGGCGTATGCCACCGCGCCGACGTGGCAACACGGCCGCTCGTGCAGCGACGCGAGGCAGTCGCAGTGGAAGGCGTGGGCAGCGGCGTCGAACGTGACCAGGTGCATCGTGCTCTCGGGCTGGCTCACGCTCGGCACGAGGAAATGTTCGACCGCGAGAGGCTCGGACGCATCGTGCGCCGTGAGCCAGCGCGCGCGGTTGTAGAGGTGCCGCGCGTCGCAGAGCGCACGAGCGGTGGCCTCCCAGACGTCGCCAGCCGCGAGCTGGAGGTGCCGCGTGTTCGGACGAAC
This sequence comes from uncultured Ktedonobacterales bacterium, assembly GCA_964427535.1. GTDB lineage: Bacteria > Chloroflexota > Ktedonobacteria > Ktedonobacterales > JADMIN01 > CAYRVF01. The sequence goes on along the minus strand of CAYRVF010000015.1, from coordinate 7,505 downwards.
GGCGGTCGAACGCACTATGGTGGCTTGTTGTGCGTTGGCGGCGGAAGCAGATGCCATAGCTCGATTTGCTCCACTTGCGGTAGATGGACAACGGGATGCGAACGGGGAATCGCTTGGGGGAGCGCGACTGGCGGATCAGCGCCGGTCGTGGCATGCCGTGCCCGACGATGCGCATCTCTCCTCCGTGTCGGCGCCTCTCGCCTAAGGCGCGGAGGTTCACTGATACGCTCGCGCGGAATGTTGAGGACGCGGCACGCATCGTCGATAAACCAGGAAGTCGCCGGCCGATCGCCGCGTTCGAATTTGCTGACCATTTCCCGCGACATGCCGATTTGCCGTGCAAGCCAGGACCGCGTCGAGCCTCTCGCATCCAGTACCTCGAAAATGGGGCGCACACTCGCCGCGCGTTCCTCACGGAGCTGAGTGACAGTTCGCATTGGGCACTTTTCCTGGCATTCACAAACACTCCGTCCGACACAGCAATAGTAATTGAAAGGTACTATGTTGTCAACCATAAATTACAAATAGTAATGTGCAATTGAGCGTACTTGGCGAACGATGGCGTATGGGGGCAAGAAGTGGACAATTGTCAACCGCCGTTGATTCATATCAACAATGGTTGACAATGCGTAACCACTATGGGATACTCGCGACAGAGGCGGTCATTTACCGCTGCCTATGCCCAAGCCTGTACTTGGTTGGTTCGGGAGGATCGCATGCCACGTCCTCAGTGGGAGACGCTTGAGGGGCTCACGCCATTTGCTCAGCTCATCCGCGAGTACATGTGGAAGCAGCGCCCGCCTCTCAACGTGAATCGGCTCGCCGAGCGGACTGGACTCCGGGCGCCCACCATATGGAAATGGTTCAGAGATGGCGTGATTCCTGACGCCACGACGCTCAATCTGCTCGCGGAGAAGACTGATATTCCCCTCATGGATCTCTACATCGCCGCGGGCTATCTCAAGCCAGAGGACATTGAGAGCTATATCAATCGACGTACAGACTGCACCAACACACAGTCCGGTGTCCGTTGATTACTCTTTTGGCTGTCCTCTCGCTGGTGTAGTGCGCATTCTCGACTGCCATCTCCCAACCGCTGTGATCAATTGAAGGAGCTTGACGCGTATGGGCCTCTCACCCAATGGCGCCCGGCGAAGCGGTGGGAAGCTCATCTTCGTCGTGAATGACGACCCAGACATTCTCGAGCTCATACACGTGCTGTTAGAGCTCAAAGGGTACGACGTCGCCACATCGAACAACACGCCCGAGACATGGGAAAAGATCGCCGAGCTCCAACCATCCTTGGTGACCATTGACCTCAACCCCCTCAACCCTTCCGGAAGAGACCTGCTTGAGCGCATGCACGCGGAGGCGGTAACAACAGACATCCCCACCATCGTCACGTCGACCAATCCCTATCTTCTCGAGCAGGTCCGTGCTGAACCGAAGCGTTACGGCGGCGAGGTGTACATGGGCAAACCATACGACGTAGCCGGCTTCCTGGATGCGATCCATGAGCTGATCGGGCCTGTCTGAGCTTCTCTCATCACGAGTCAAGGAGTTTACGAGGAAGGGATTGGAGAGCGTGGTCGCGTCGGACTGTGAGCCGCTCGTGGGGGCGATGCTGCGCTGGGTGGCGGAGACACATCCTGGTGAATTGGGCCACATTACCTCCATGCGACGGAGCGTCCTCCTCGAGTTTGCACGGCTCCTCTCGGTCGAGCTGTCGGATGGCACCGACGTCTCGCTCGTCGCCATCCAGACCGCCACGAAGCGATGGGTGTGCTTCGCCGAAGATGACCTCGAATGGCCGTGGCCGATTGAGATCGTGTAAGTTACGCTGCCGCCTTGCTCGCGTTGTACATGACAAGACTTTCATTCGCGACGTGAACGTATGCGGGTCATGTACCAATTTCATCACGCGGGGGGGAGAGGCGGATGGAGAACCCGATCGGGACAGCGGTAGCAGTCGATTACGAGAAGCTTTTCCTCCAGCCGACGATCGAGGAGATGCTCAAACTCGACCCTGACCAGTTTGAGGAGTTCATCGCACACGTTTTCACCTCGGCTGGTTTCACCGTCGAGATCGTCGCGCATCTCCACTATCCCGCTGGACCGGGGGTCGATCTCAACCTCTATATCCCAGGGCGCAAGAAACCGTTCGCCCGTGTGGAAGTCAAGCGATGGGCGCCCGGTCATCTGCTCCAGCTCCCCGACGTCAAGCAGTTCTACGGGACACTTGGACTGAACGAAGACAAGATCCCAGGGTACATGATTACGACGGGTGACTTCGGCGAGAATGCGTACAAAGCGGCGTCGGACTACGGCGGCATGGTGCGCCTGATCAACGGCCAGAAGCTGCTGCGCTACATCACCTACATTCGTGGCACGCGGATTCACGATGCCGAAGGACATCTTCGCACCGCGACGTCGATTGCTCCCGACTGGCTCTGGATGGAGTCGGCTCCCTACCACCTCGACCAGACACGCACATGTGTGCTCGCTGTCGCCAATCACAAAGGCGGCGTCGCGAAGACGACCACGGCACTGAATCTGGGAGCGGCTCTCGCGCAACGAGGCCACCGTGTGCTCCTCATCGACCTCGACGGACAGGCGAACCTCTCAGCCGCTCTGCCGTTGCCAGATCCGTCGCGCAAACCGGCGAAGAGCGCACCCATGCCCGAGCGAACTCACTTTGTCTACGAGTTCTTCAACGGGCAGGCGCCGTCGCTGCATGGCCTCGTCCAGCCGACGCGCATCGCAAATCTGTGGCTCATTCCTTCCAATCGCGAGCTGCACCGCATGGACCGAGGGGGAGCAGCCGAGCCAGGCTTTGAGCTGTCATTTGTGCGGGCGGTCCATGACGCGGCGCTTGGAGTACCGGGTATCGAGGCAGACGCACCGTTCGAGTACATCATCCTCGACACGCCGCCCGCGCAATCGATGTACACACGACTGGCGTTGGCAGCGTCACACTTCGTGGTGCTGCCAATCAATGTTGAGGTATTTGGCGGGCTGGGAATCGGCGGCGTCCTCGAGACAGCGGCGACCATGCGCGCACTTGTTGGCGGTGGCGTCCGCATCCTCGGCTGCGTCAGAACGCGGTACAGGAACTCTGCACAGGTGCGCAAAGAGGAGCCAAAGCTCAATGACGGCCTCCGCGTGCGTGGAATCTCGCTCTTCGATACCGCTATTCCGATCGACGACAAGATCGAACAGGCCCATGTGAGCACGGTGAACGGTGGCCTCCGCACGATCTTTGGTTTCAATAACAGCGCCGCAGGCAAAGGATACGAGAGGCTTCTCGACGAGGTACTGAAAGAGGTCAAGCAGCATGCCTAGTACCGCGACGGCAAAACGACTCACTGTAACGCAGCGTGTAGCCCAGGCTGCTGAGGTGACCGCGCAGCACCTCCACGTTGACGACTCGAAACGGGCGTCCGCTGCCCTGGCTGAGGCAGCCGTTGAAGAGTTGCTGTGTAACCCTGCCTTCGCCCAGCGTGTCCGCGGCTGGTACGACGAGCTCGCGCCTGCCGCGCCGAAACGCGCGCGGACAACCGCTGGGAGGACTCAGAGGACACCCAAGCGCGAGCTTGTGCCGCTTAGGATCGTCGAGAGCGGGGAGGTCAACATTTCGGCGCCGCTCAATCCGTATCTGACGTACGAGATGTATGGAGCAGATCAATTTGCTGACGCCTTGCGCGAATATAGCCTCTCCAACTTGAAGGAGGCCGTTGAGATCGTCCAGGAGCGCAATCCGGGCACGAAGCCGCGCAACAAGGGACAGAAAGAGCCGATCATCGAATATCTCGTGCAGTACGTCATGTTTGGTGATTAGCGACGTGGGCCAACGTGAAGGATGACCTGTGCAGCGACTCGTCCCCAGCACACGCAGCTCTGTCTACGGATTTGCGCTGCTCGTCGCGGTTATCGGCGGGTACTTCATTGTTCAGCCTGCCCACACGCCGCTCGAGGTGGGAGTCGTCATCCTCGTGGCGGCGATCGCCCTTGGGGAGATGGCGCTTATGGTGTGGAAACCAAGAAAAAGGCGTCGCGGAAGGTCGCGAGTGACGGCGACGGCGACGGCGACGGCGGCACGACGGAAGAGCGGCAGTCAGGTGCGGAAGTGAAGTCAATGCAGGTGAGCAATCAAGAGACGAGTCTAGACGCATGAACGGTTTGGAAGTGGTTCTCAGAGATCTCCAACCTGAGCTTATGGGGATCATCGTGCTTGTTGGCATTTGCCTTCTGCGAGAGCCGCTGTTTGCGCTTCTACCTCGGCTGAGTAGCTTGGAGCTCTTCGGGAAGACCAAGGCGCAGTTCGAGCCGGTGCTCAAGTCTTTGGCGTCTGATAGTAGTACTACTGCCTCGCAGGTCGCAGAGGTGACGGCCCTGGTCGCGAAAATAGAGCGAGTACATCGGGATATGTCGGTCGCCAATGTAGTAGACGCTGTTCACTCTGAGGAGCAGATAGCATCGCCGGGACAAATTCCTGATCGGAACGAAGTTCAAAGGGTGGTGCGCTCAATACTCGATCTTGCTGCCACGTCACCTAACGTTGCGATTGTGAGAATCGTGTACGAGTTGGGACAGTCGTTCATTTCTCTCCTTGTGGCGCTCGATGATCCGCTAGCTTTTGATACTCCCCCTGGGAGCGGCGCGATCGCGCGGCTGGAACGGTACAATGAAGAGCCCTTTGGACTGATCGCGCAGACCTGCCGGAGTTTTATCAACGACACAGAGCAATTTCTTGCGATCCCTGTAGTCGAGATTCCAGAGTATCGAACCGCACAGACTCGAGTAATTCGTGACGGTGTCACTCTACTCAGTTTGAACTACAGCGTCGCGCGGACAGCCGCGAACCATCCAGAGTGGCTCGATCGTACGGATCACCCGGCGAAGTGACCAGGGTATAGTCTTGCTGTCCGCTCGATACGTTTTGGGCGAACAGCCCGTGATATACACGTGTGCGGCCACCATGTGCCGCTCAGCGCGGTGTCCTTGCCATTGACGAGCCCGGATTATTCATGGGGACACCTCGCAGTTGGTGCATACCTATCCCCGTGCATACGTCACAATGAGGCGCTTGCGGCCACCGGCGAGCGCGAACACGCCAACGACCATGAAGGCGGCGGCTCTGGTCACGTTCTGTCTGCCCGTCCATTTCCCTTTACCTTGGACGGTGCTGACGACGCGCCACCCCTCGCGAGACAGCTTCTGCGCGTCTTTCTGGTACTCTTTCGTGGTTCGGTACTCGCGCACCAGAGTTTGTGGTGGCAGGGGCGGCTGCATAGGGGCTTCCTCACTTCCGCTTGTCCCAAGAGGGTGGCTGGCCATCAACCAGGCTATGAACAGTGTACACCTGCAGTCAAATGCGGCCGCTGGCTTCCGGGACAGTCCTTTGCGCCACGTGTGAATAACCCGGGCTAGACAGGTACCAATCGTCCCATTCGTGTTATCCAGGCCCCTTGCTTCCGTCGAACACAGCACCAGAGGCGGTGTGGTAGTCGTGTGGCGGGGGGACTGGGTCTATGGCAGATAAGGCAGCGAAGCCGAACGCGCTGTATTACGGCGACAATCTCGAGATTTTGCGCGACTACATCGCCGACGCGAGCGTAGACCTGATCTATCTGGATCCGCCCTTCAACAGCAACGCCGACTACAACGTGCTCTTCGCCGAGCAAGATGGCTCACGATCGGCCGCCCAGATCAAGGCATTCGGCGATACCTGGCGGTGGGACCAAGGAGCTGCTGCTGCTTACGTCGAGGTGGTCGAACGCGGCGGCCGTGCCTCTCAAGCCATGCAGGCGTTTCGCCAGCTCCTGGGCGAGAATGCGATGCTGGCCTACCTCGCGATGATGGCGCCGCGGCTCATCGAGCTGCGGCGTGTGCTGAAACCTACAGGCAGCATCTATCTGCATTGCGACTCGACGGCGAGTCACTACCTCAAGGTGCTGATGGACTCCATCTTCGGTCCACGAGCGTTCCGAAGTCAGATCATCTGGAAGCGCACTAGCTCGCATGGCAATGTCACAACCAACTATGGGGACGTGACTGACATTCTTCTCTACTACTCGCGTGACGACAATCCGACCTGGAACCAGGTGTACATCCCGTATTCAGAAAAGCATATCGAGACGCAGTTTACGCATGTTGACGAAGATGGGCGCCGGTATACCCTCAGCGATCTTCGAAATCCTAGCGTGCGGCCGAATCTGACGTATGAGTACAAGGGGTACAAGCCACATCCGAACGGCTGGGCCGTGAGCCGCGAAAAGATGGAGGAATATGATCGTCAGGGACGTCTGTGGTTTCCACCCAATCCAGATGGGCGCATTCGGCTCAAGCGCTACCTTGACGAGTCGTCAGGCCATCGCGTGCAAAATCTATGGGACAATATCCCTCCAATTAGTTCCCAGGCACGAGAGCGGCTTGGCTATCCAACACAGAAGCCGGAGGCGCTGCTCGAGCGCATTATCACGGCGAGCAGTAACGAAGGCGATGTCGTGCTCGATCCGTTCTGTGGCTGCGGAACGGCTGTCGCGGCCGCGCATAAGCTCAACCGCCGTTGGATTGGTATCGACATCACGCACCTTGCCATTGGCCTGATGCGCCACCGCCTGCGCGACACGTTTGGCGATCTGATCACCACACAATACGCCGTCTACCGCGAACCGCAGGCGTTGCCGGATGCCCACACGCTGGCCGAAGAGGATAAGTTCCAGTTCCAGGCATGGGCGCTCGGCCTCGTCGGCGCGCGGACGGAGCAGGTTGCCAAGAAGGGTGCTGACCACGGCATTGATGGCCGGCTCTACTTCCACGATGTGCCAGGCGGTGGCACCAAGCAGGTCATCTTCTCCGTGAAGGGCGGCCATACCGACGTCAAGGATGTCCGCGACCTCGGTCACGTCGTCTCGCGTGAAGGCGCACAGATCGGCGTGCTCATTACCCTGCAGGAACCCACGAGGCCGATGCGAACCGAAGCCGCCGACGGGCAATGCTACGAGTCGCCGTGGGGTAAGCATCCGCGCCTCCAGATCCTGACGATCGCGGAGCTACTCGATGGCAAGCAGGTCGACATGCCGCCCATCCGTCAGGTCAACACAACGTTCAAGAAGGCACCGAAGGCGACGCATGAGGCACCCGGCGCAATGGAACTGCCATGGGGCGCGTCACATGATGCCAAGGCAGAGGCCCAGTAGCCACGGCAGGTGAAACGTCCGGATCGCTTCCCAACCTCCCAGCAAGCGAGTATACTACGCCATAGTATGCGAGCAGTATTGTGGATGAGTTGGGAGGCCGGGATGACGAGCGAGCACGAGATCGAGCAGACACCACCCGCGCAGAAGCGGCGCCGTGGCCCCATCGCGGGGACAGAGCTCGCGAAACGGGGTGGGACAGCCGTGAGAGAGAAGTACGGGCAGGCGTTCTACTCCGCCATCGGCAAGAAGGGGGGCGAGGCGGTGTCCGAACGCCACGGCGCTGACTTTTATCGGTCCATTGGC
>CAYRVF010000014.1:34281-57525 GCA_964427535.1 uncultured Ktedonobacterales bacterium | reverse complement strand
CGAAGGCCACGAGCGCGACTCCCCCTTCCCCTTGCGAGGGGAAGGGGGCCGGGGGGATGAGGCCTCTATAATGGCGCATTCCTCCTATGAGGCTCCTAAATATGTGGTCCAGTGGAGGAGTCTGGGCGTCACGTGGGGTGGCGGCGTCAGGGGGTACAGCGAAGGCGGATGACTGAGAATGGATGAGATGCTCGACGGGAAGACGGAAACGATCACAACGATCACTCTGAACGGCGCTGGTACTGCTCGGCCGGTGCGCGTGCTGACCTATAACATTCTGGCGGGCGGGGGGTCGCGGATGGACGCCATCGAGCAGGTCATCCGCGCCTCCGCGGCGGATGTCGTCGGTGTGGTGGAGGTGCTCCAGCCTGAGCCTCTGCATGCGCTTGCCGAACGCCTGGGGATGTATGTGGCTATCGGGCGCTCACGCAGTGTGGGACACGTCGGCGCGCTGAGCCGCTGGCCGATTTTGGCGGCAGAGAGCGACGACGGAGGTGTATTGAACAACGCGCTCCTCGACACGCTGATCGAGGTGCCCGGCGGCGCACGTCTGCGGCTGTTCGTCGTGCATCTGAACGCCCAGTATTACACCGCGTTTGCCGGTGAGGGGCAGCGGTTGCGTGAGATCCGTCACGTGCTCGACCGCATGGCACGGACGGCCCGGCCCGACGAGGCGCGAGTGCTCGTGGGCGACTTCAACAGCCTGCCGCCTGAGGAGCCATTGCGCGCGTCACATGTGCTGCGCCAGGCGCTCGCGACAGATGCGGCCCGCGCGAACGGCGCGCTCCTCGTCGGCATGCCGGGGTTCGACCACATCGTGCCGCCGCCGCTGCGTCCGCTGCGTCCGGCTATCGCGGCGCTGGCGGGTTCGGCGCTGGTGGGGAAGATCTGCGATGTCATGGTCTCCGCGGCCGTTCCACGCGCGGTGATCCGGCGGGTGCTGCGCACGGGCTATGTGGATTGTTACGCAGCGGCGCATCCGGACCCGCGCAGGCGCGGATTTACCTGTCCCTCCACCGCACCCGCCGGGCGCATCGACTACATCTTCGCGGACCCCGAGACGGCCGTGCACCTGCGAGAGTGCGAGATTCTGTCGGACGCGCCGGGCCTGCCCATCCAGCAGGCATCGGATCACCGCCCGGTGCTGGCAACGTTCGCGCTCGCGCGTCGGCGCACGGTGTGCGCCCAACTAGAACCAGCGGCGAAGCGGATGTCCGCCGAGGTCGCAGCCAGCGCCGAAGGGGAGATGGCACCGGCGAGCGACTGACGCTGAGGTGGCGACATGACGGGGGAAACGCCCACCCCACGGTCGTAGGCGAACATGCGGCGCCGCACGGTGGAAAAGCTGGCCGGATATCTGCTAGGCAGAACACAGTCACCCGATGACGGTGGTGATGTGCCGAACTTCTCTCAGTCGAGCGGAGAAACTGGCGCGTCGTCATGTGGCATGCGCGTTTTCGAGGCGGTCGCGGCAGGCACGTCGTGCCGTGAATGTCTGACTTGGAGAGCGTGTCGCCGGACAGGGGAGGCTGTGCATGACGCTTCTCATCTCCCGCCCTGCCGATGGGACGCTGCCCGCGCGGCGCACACCGATCGAGCGTCCCACGCTGTCGGTGATTATCCCGGTCTATAACGAGCGCGCGACGATCTCGGAGGTGGTGCGGCAGGTGGAATCGCTGCCGTACGAGAAGGAGATTCTGGTTGTCGACGACTGCTCGACGGATGGCACGCGCGAGCTGCTGCAATACACGACCTGGCCGGAGGACGTGCGTGTGCTGTACCACCAGCGTAATCAGGGGAAGGGCGCGGGCATCCGGACGGGTATCGCGGCGGTGACGAAAGAGGTGGTGGTCATTCAGGATGCCGACCTGGAGTATCGTCCCAGCGACATCCCACTGGTGCTCCAGCCGATCGTCGATGGCGTCGCGGATGTGGTCTATGGATCGCGCTTTCTCGGCACGCACCGCTCGTTCATGTTCTATCACTACGTCGGCAACAAGCTGCTCACGCTGGTGACCAACCTGCTCTACAACAACATGCTGTCAGATATGGAGACCGGCTACAAGGCGTTTCGCGCGAGCGTGCTCAAGAGTCTCCGGCTGCGAAGCCAGCGCTTCGACATCGAGCCGGAGGTGACGGCGAAGGTGCTCAAAAAGGGCTACCGCATTTATGAAGTGCCGATTTACTACGCGGGCCGCGACTACACGGAGGGCAAGAAGATCACCTGGCGCGACGGCGTGACGGCGCTGGGCGCGCTCGTGCGCTTCCGCTTCTGGGACTAACGAGGCCAGATCGGCCGCGAAGATTGTGCGGTGAGTCGGAATACGACGCCGCTTCCACACTGGAGATGGCTGTCTCCGGAGTGGAGGTGGCGTTTTTTTGCTGGGGAGGGGATGGCGGATGGCGGGGACAGTACTGCGACTGGGTTGGACAGACCCACTGACGGACACGTTTGGACCGCACCCGACGCTCGGGCCGGTGCTCGACCTCAACGATGGCGTCACGTTCGTGCTGGCGTCGCCGGGTGGGCTAGAGATGCCGCCGCCCCCGCGCACGCTCGTGACGGCGGGGAATATGCGCTCGCAGGGCGAACGCGGCATTCGCACGGTCTACCGACAGAACCGCGAGGTGATCGCGCGCGTACACGTCGGGCCGATGGCGAGCGTGGCCGATCTCGTCGCCGACGTGCGGCTGCTGGTGGCCTGGCTGAATGCGCCGCCCGCGATTTCTATCACCGCGCAGTACCAGCCGCCGGGCGCGAGCGCACCCGTCTATCTGGACGTGGTGGGCTGCGCGCACGACATTCCCGAGGACGAGGGCCAGTGGCTACGGCTGCAGTTGGAGCCAGTCGAGATCGTGCTGATTGCTCGCCCAGGCATGCGCGGCGACCGGGTGACGCTGCAGAACCTCGCACTGAATCCCGGCTTCGAGGCACCTTCGGGGTCGGGCGTGCTGGCCTTCGCCGACACGTTCGCCAGCGCCAATGCCTATACCGTCTCTGGCGGCACGGCGACGGTGAGCGCTGGCACGCTGACGCTCTCGGCGGGCGCCAGCGCGGACTTCGGCAGTCCGGCCTGGAGCGCGATTCAGACGTGGCGGCTGCGTTTCGTGTGGGCCTCGGGCCTGGACGCGTATTTCTATCTGCACTATGTCGACGGCGGAAACCAGCTCGTTTTCCATTTCAACACCGCGCTCATCGAGCTGTACTCGTACGTCGCCAGTGTGAAGCACGTGCTCGACAGTGGCGCGGTCTCGCTGACGCCCGGCACGGCCTACTGGTTCGAGGCGACGCAGTTTCCGACCGTTCCTGGTGACCAGGCGGATGTACAGGTCACCCTCTACGCCGACGCCGCAGGCTCACAAGGCGCGCAGATTGCGAGCGTCGGTCCCGCCGCGACGTACGACGCCGCAACCGCGCTGTCTGGGCGCATGCGCATGACGGCGGTCGGCGCGCCGCTGCAGGTTGGTGGCACGGCGGTGAGTGTGCATCAAGTGCTGCTATTCGGGCCGGGCGGCTGGCTGAGCGCGTCCCAACTAAACACCGCGACGGGACCCTGCGCGTGTGCCTGGGAGCGAGACAGCAGCCGGACGTATCCGGGTGGGCCGGTGCCGAGCGCTGGCACCGCGCGTATCGACTATCCACCTGCGGGCAGTGTCGAGAGCCAGTGGATGACCTACGGCGGCGGCGCGAGCGGCGCCCTCAGCGCCATCTCCGTCGCGGCCGGGCAGGTGCTGGGCGTCGTGGCGATGACGAGATCGGCAGGGCTCTCGTCGGGTGCGACGGTCGATCTACGCGTCAGCGAATTCGACGCGACCGGCACGCTCCTGCGCACCGGCACGGTTACCGCGCTTGCCGGCAACTTCCCCGCGTGGACGCCCCTCGCGGGCACCTACACGACCGGCGCGGGCTGCGTCTCGATCGGGGTCGCCCTGCACACGGCGGACCCGACTCCCTCCGCCAGCGCGGGCGCGACGGTGTGGTTCGACAACGTGCAGGTGTGGAACGTGACGGCGACCGGCCAGAGCAGCATGCCGTACTGCGAGCTGCGGTTCGCGCAGAGTCCCGCCCAGCTCGTCGTCAGCGGCATCGAGGGCGATCTGCCCGCCCCCGCCTTTCTGGCGTTCAGCACGTCACTGGCGAGCTGGCCTCCCGGCTCCGTGCTGAACTTTGCGATCGGCCGGGGCGCGCGTCCGGCGGCCACCGCGCTGGTTGCGCCGTCGAATGGCTACTTCGGCACGGCGCTCTCGCCGACGAGCACCGCGCAACTCGACAGCGCGAGCTACGGCGGGTACTTCGTGCGGGCCGCCGCCAGCGCAGGGTGGGGGCCGCGTGCGTTTTCGTTCCTGGCAACGCTGGCGCAAGGGACGTATCACCTCTTTGGCCGGTTTCTCACGCCGCAAGCGCAGGCCAACCTGGGCAACGTGCAGGTACGGGCGCTGGTCCACCAGCGGTTGCAGCCCTGGTATGGGCGCTCCGACGGCACCGACGCGCTGGGATCGAGCTACGGGCCATATACCGCGCCTGTGACGGCGAGCAACACGTGGACGGTCTACGACGCGGGCCAGGTGACACTGCCGCCGTTTCCGCGCGGCGCCCTCACCGACCCGGCCCAGACGTATCTCGATCCGATGCCGCAGTGGGTCGACACCACGTCGGGCGGCTCGACCTGCCAATCGGGCTGGCAACTGCTGCTGCCGGTGGACGGCTCGCTGCTCGTCGGCCAGGTGAATAATCCCGCGAATGGGCTGGTGACGGTCGCCGGGCAGTGGCTGTGGGTCTACGCCGACGGCCTCGGCGCCCAACAGAATAGCGGCTCCGCCTGGACGTACAGCGTGGAGAGCGCGCCGACTCCGGCGCCCGCGCGCGGCGGGGGTGGTCCGGGCACGCAGGGAACCGGCACCATCAACGTAACCTCGGCCGCCGATCCGTATCTCACGCTGGACCCATCACAGCGACTGAATGGGACGCCGATCAACGTGCTCGGCGGCTATATCGCGGACGGCGCGGCGGCTGTCGTGCCGCTGGTGGCCGAGATTCAGTATTCGCCGCTCTATCTCTATCCGCGCTAGACGCATGCGGATGTCGAGTGGGCGGCGACAGGAAAGGAGCGGAACGGATGGCGCGACGGCGAGCCTCGGTGACTAGCGGGCAGGCAGCACAACGCGGACAGACGCCCCAGCACAGGACGTACACACCGAGCGTACCCGCGACGAGCCGGGCGCATGTTGGGAATCCCGACGGGCAGGGCACAGCACGACAGGGCGTTCCTCACGCCGCGCCGCGCGGGTCCACCAGCCGGGCGGCCGCGCTGACGCTCGCGCCCGAGCCGTCGGGGGGTGTGTTCGATCTGGTGCTGGCGGTCGTCGGCGCGGAGCATCTGACGCTGCGGCAATCGCTGGCGTTGTGGCAACGCGAGCAGGACCGCGCGCAGAACCGCGCGTGGCGGCGGCCGGGAGGGCTGGCGCGGCCCGCTGGGCTGTGAGCGTGGCGCGGGTGGAAGTGGAGAGTGAAGGGAGGACGGCGATGCTGCGGAGCGGACTGGCGCTCTGGGCGTACACGCCCCCGTCATCGGCGTATCCGCTGGTGGTGGGGGAGTACGGCGCGGAGGTCGAAGGGTTGGAGTTCACCACCGTCGCGCCGGGCGGCTTCGGCGACCTCTCGTGCGTGCTCAAGCTGCCCGACGCGCGACTGCCGCGCCCGGAGCTGGCGGTCTTCTCGCGGGTGTGTTTGCGCGACGGACTCTTCACCGCGTTCGGCGGCGAGTGGGCCGACCCTGCCCTCGTGCTGGACGGCGCGGCGGGCGAATATCTGCTGCTCTCGGCGCTCGGCGGCGGCGCATGTCTGTGCGACGACCCAGATGACGCGGCCTATGCGACGGCGACGACGGCCCAGGCGATTCTGTCGAACGAGATCAGCAAGCGCGCCGCCTATCTGCCACTCGATACGGACATGACGGCGGTGCTGCCCGACGCGCCAGCCGCCACCTTCACGCCCGTCTACGATGGGTACAACCTCGAAGAGATCGCGCACGACCTAATGGGCGCGCTCGGCGATTACGTCTGGACGGTCTACGATCATCCGCTGCACCGCGACGCGGCGGGCTATCCCACATGGCAGCTCCGCGCGCATCCGCGCGACACCACGACGACGCACTACATCGCGCTCGGCGAGGATATCCTCGGCTGGCGGGTGATGCCCTCGTCGCAGCGCGCCTACAACGTCGTGCAGTTGGCGTACGTCGATCCGGTCGCGGGGCCGGCGAGCGTGATGGTGAGCGATGCGCGACTGGCGCCTGGTGGCGGGCAGGGGAACGCGCCCTTCCGCCGCCGCAAGCTGCGACGCAGTCTTGGGCGTCTGCCGCTAACCGGCGCGCAGGCCACCAGCATCGCGAACGCCTGGCTGGCGAGCTTCAGCAATCCGACGAACAAGGTCGAGGTCGAGCTACGGGCAGTGCGGGACGGCAACGGCGTCGAGATTCCGCTGCACACCGTTCGCGCGGACACCAACCTGTTCGTGCCGGAGCTGGCGGTGCGCGGGCAGACGCTCTCGCGCGGGCCAGCACCGGGCGTCAACCAGTTCTGGATCGCTGAGACAAGCTACCGCGAGACGGCTGACGGCGACATTCGCCTGACGCTGCAGCTCGACAACTACGCCGACCGCGCCGTCTCGCTCGTCGCGCGCCTGCAGATCGCGGACGAAGCACGCCAGCGCCAGCGTGGCGTCTATCGCATGGTGCAGTCGCCCGGCGCCCAGCAGGTGGGGTACTGCTCGTTGCGGGCGCCGAGTGTCGCGGCGGGCCAGCAGGTTGGCGTGGGGGTGAACTTCGTGCCGGTGCTCTCGCGCACGCCCAGCGGGCTGACGTTCGCACAGATCAGCAGCGCCAACGTCGCCTCGGGACCGACGGTGTCGCCCGGCACGCTCACGCCGTACGGCTGCGAGGTGACGGTGACGGCGGCTGGCTCCGGCGCGCTCGTCTGGACGGGCACTTACACCACGGTCGGAGCGTGACCGGGCGACGTGCGGATGATGACGGGATGAGGGGAGGGAGAGCGAGGAATGGAGGCGACCTTTCTGCCAGGGCGGGTGGATCGCTCGACGGAGTTCGTCGGCGGGCTGACGGGCGCATGCGGGCCGAACGCGGCGAGCATGGCGGAGCGCTGGGCCGATCAGTCGACCCTCGGCACGCTCGACGTCTACCACCGGATGCGCGCGGCCGGCCGCTGCGACGCGAACGGCGTGTCGAACCTGAGCGGGCTGGTGGATGACGCGCGGAGCGCGGGCTATCGGGTGGACGTGTTGCCGTATGGCGAGCCGATGGCCGAAGCGATGTGGCGGGCGTTCTTCGCGGCGCACGTCGGGCGCGAGGCGGTGGTCTTCGAGACGGCCAACGGGCAGGCGCTGGTAGATGCGCTCACCGGGAGGGGCGAGAACGCACGCAACCTGCACTACCACTTCGTCATGGTGGCGGGCTGGCATCCGGGCGGGCATTCAGACCGTGCCGGGCGCGATCTGCCGCCAGGCTGGTGGTGCTGCGACGGCGACAACTTCGACGTGGGCGATGTGCTGCAGTTCTATCCGGATGGGGTGCTGGCGGCGTCGCGGCCATGTGGTGCGATGGCAGTCTATCCAAGAGTCTCGATGGGTGGTGGAGCAGGAGGTGGACACATGGGCGTGCCGAATGGGTGGAGTGACGACGGACATCGGCTGACCTCGCCGAATGGCGGCTATGCCGAGCAGGGGATGCGCGACTTCATCCTCACCTATCCGGGCGGCTGGGACCCGGCCAACACGTTGATGGACCACGGCGAGGTGTACGTCGACAGCGTCGTGCCCGAAGACGCGAGCTGGGGGCCTGGGTCGCGGCTCTGCACTTTGCGCGGCTATCTCGGCTGGCTCAAGACGCAATCGAGCCATGCCAGCGCGGGCGAGGTCCACTACTTCGACACGGCAGGCGCGTCGCTTGACCACGTACTCTACGCGGTGGTGCCTGGGCTGCAACAGCAGATCGCTCAGTTGCAGCAGCAGCTCGCCGCTGCGCAGTCGCAGCCACCGGCACAGCAGCCACCCGCACCCGATCCGTTCGCCGAGGCGTGCAAGACGGTCGTGCGCGAGCTGGCGGCGGCGATTGCGTTGGCGGGGTAGGAGCGATGGAGAGGGCGTACCCTCTCCATGCGGTTCACTCCGTGTCCTGTCATGCGGGCGGGGTGTTGCCGTCGAGCGCGCTTACGACTGTGCCGACGAACTGCTCCTCGGGCACCGCACCCTCAAAGGAGATGCGGTCGTTGATGATGGTCTTGGGCACACCATAGATCTGGTATCGCTGGGCGACATCCGGGAACTCGCTTGCCTCCACGACGTCGGCGGTCACGTGTTCGTTCAAAATCGCGAGCTTGTGGGCCAACCTGGCCGCTCTGGGGCAGTAGGGTCAGGTGGGGGTGACGAAGACCTGGATGTGTAGGTCCTGGTCGACGTGGCTGAGGGCTTCTGTGGTCTTCTCGGAGACCTCGACCTGCCCTGTCGCGACATCGACGAGGTCTTCGACGAGCGTCGCGAACTCATAGCCGGCCGGGATGCCGAAATACCGCACGTTGCCCTTGTTCTTGCCCTGCAAGATGGTCGCAGGAATGCGCTCGATGCCCATCCGCTCGGCTTCCTCACGGTCCGTGACAAAGTCTTTGACGACCAGCTTGATGTGGTCTGAGAGGTCGGCGACCTCTTCCAGCAGCTCGCGGGTCTCCTTGCAGGACGCGCATTCCAGACCGGGCACGATGAGGACCGACTCGTGCTGGCTGAAATAGAGAATGGTGACGTCGTCTGTGAGCTTCTGCGCGAACAAATCGCGGAGGGTCTGACGGTCTTTCTCGCGAATCATCGGCATCGGTCTTCCTCCTCCTCCAATGCTCATCTGGACACTTCGCTTCCGGATGCTTCGCTCGTCGCGGCCCCGCTCAGCCGTGGACCACTGGCCGGAAGACGGCTGGGTCCTCGTCCAAGAGGAGTGCCCCGCTTCAGGAGTTGCCCGCAGACTCTATGCCCAATATGCGCCCCGCGGAGCGGCACGCCGGAGGCGCACCGCATCACCTGTCTCGGGCCGGCAGCCACAACTCGCCTATCTCTGATGCCACGCAGCGCCAACGGCATACTTTGTGGTGTGGTGAAAGTGCGCGGCACTCAGTGCGGGGAGACGACATCAGGAGGACATATGGAGAACGCATGTGCTGAGATGACCCCACTGGGGGCGGCTGTCCGTGGGCTTGTCGCTGGCGCCGTGGGTACGCTTGCTATGGACCTCGTCTGGTATCGACGGTACATACGCGGTGGCGGAAAGAGCAACTTTCTCGACTGGGAGTTCTCCGTGGGGCTGACGGACTGGCAGAACGCACCGGCGCCCGCGCTGCTCGGCAAGCGCCTGTTTGAAGGGGTCTTCGAGCGCGAGTTGCCCCCGGAAAGGGCTGGCTTCGTCAATAACGTCATGCACTGGGTCTATGGCCTGGCGTGGGGCACGGTGTACGGTATCGTCGGCGGCTCACTTCGCTGCCCGAGCGTTCTCTACGGCCTGCCGTTCGGCGCCGTCGTCTGGGCCACCAGCTATGTCGTCCTGCCGCTGGCCAAGCTGTACAAGCCGATCTGGGAGTACGACGCTCCGACGCTGCTCAAGGATTTGACGGCGCATCTGTCCTATGGCACAGGAACGAGCGCGGCATTTGCCGTACTCGCACGCGTGTGATCCGCTACACACACGCGCTCGACCTGTTCGCTCGCGCGCCGCTTGATGGCTCGCCCGTGGCCCGGGCTACGTAGACGCCGCTCCCGTCTGCCGCACGATTCCTTCGCGCCAGGCGTAGATGGCGGCCTGCGTGCGATCGGCGACCTGCAGCTTGCTGAGGATGTTGTTGACGTGGCTCTTGACCGTGCGCTCGCTGATGACGAGACGCTCAGCAATCGCCGCGTTGGAGAGGCCCTCGGCGATGAGCCGCAGCACCTCGCGCTCGCGCTCGCTCAGCGCCGCGTAGAGCTGGCGCGTCTCCTGGGAGGCGCCGTGCAGCTCCTGAACGATCCGCGCCGCGACGTGGGGATGCAGCACGGCCTCACCTCTGGTCGCTTTTCGTACGGCGTCTGTCAGCTCCTCCAGGCCCACACTCTTGAGCAGGTACGAGAGTGCTCCGGCGCGGATAGCGGGATAGATGTGCTCGTCCTCGTGATACGACGTGAGCACGATGACCTGCGAGCGTGGGCTCTCCTGCTTCAGCAGGCGTGTGGCGACCACGCCGTCCATCTCCGGCATGACGAGGTCCATCAGCACGACATCGGGCGCGAGATCGGCGGCACAAAGGACCGCCTCGCCGCCTGAACCAGCCTCGCCAATCACCTGGAAATCCCCTTCGGCTTCGAGCAGCGCACGAATGCCCCGGCGGACCACGGCGTGATCGTCCACAATCAGGACGGTGATCGGGTCACTCATGCGTTACCTCCGCCAGCGGTGTGTGGGAACCAGAAGTGGGGATGGCCAGCGGGACGCACGCCTCGACGCAGGTGTCGCCAGGCATGCTGGCGAGGCTGAGCGAACCGCCCAGGACCTGTACGCGCTCACGCATGCTCGCCAGTCCCATCCCCTTGTTATCGGCGCCTGCAACGTCGAAGCCCTTGCCATCATCACGGACGGTCAGGCGCAGCCACGCATCTTCCCACGCCAGTTGGATCTCGGCGTGTGCGGCGCCGCTGTGGCGGGCGATGTTGGCAAGCGCCTCCTGGGCCAGACGGTAAAGCGCCTCCTCGATATCGAGCGGCGTAGCGCGCTCGCCCTCAACACGCAGGTCCACGTCGATGCCGCTGCGCTGCGACCACTCGCGCGCATACTCACCGAGCACGGCGACCAGTCCTTTGTCGGCCAGCGCTGCGGGACGCAAGGCCTGAATGAGCGCGATGAGCTCCTGCTGTGTCTGCTCGGCAAGCTCCTCCGCCTCGCGTAGGTGACGTCTCGTTGCGTCGGGATCGCGGTCGAGCTGTTTGCGAGCCGCCCGCACGAGCAGCGCATTGGCGAAGAGATGCTGTTTCACCGTGTCGTGGAGCTCGCGGGCGAGACGGTTGCGCTCCTCCACCACCGCGAGCGCCTCGCGCGTGGCGAGCACCGTCTGCACCTGCGCGGCCATCCCGTTGAGATCGCGCGCGAGCTGGCCCAATTCGTCGCCAGAGGAATCATGCGCGGTCACGCTGAAGTCGCCCTTGCTCCACGACTCCGCGGCCTGGGCGATGGCCCGCAGACGCCGAGTGAGATTGCGTGAGAGCAGAGCGCCAGTCAGCACACCGATGAGGCACATCACCAGGAGCAGCGTCAACTGGCCGTTTGTGGGGTTGTCAAACAGCCGGTTGAAGAATTGGACCAGCAAGGTATGCCGCAAAAACCCAAACGGCCCCTCGAAGCGCAACGCGTAGATCGCGATGACCGCGATGGTGAGGCTCACGACGAGATACGAGAGCACCAACCGCCAGAAGAGGCTGCGAAAGCGCCAGCGGCTCTCATCGAGACGCGGATCCGCCTCGAATGGCCCGCCCGTGCTGGCGGCCAGAGCGAGCACGCCAAGCGCGGCGCTCACGAGGCCGCCGATGACCAGAAAGCCGCTGCGGGCATCGCTCGAGTAAGCCAAAGCGTTGTCTGCCAGAAGGCGCTCCGTCAGGAAGGTAAGGACCAGTCCCGCCAGCGCGACTCCACAGGCCAGCGCCCAGCGAGCTCTCCAGGAGAGCAGGCGCAGTCTTCGCATGGTGGAACCCTCCACATGTCATCCCACGTACATTGACGAGGGCAGTATGCCACAGGGCGGGCGTGGAACTCGCCCTGTGACTGGCTACTGGCTACTCGTAGCGCAGCATCTCGGCGATACGGATACGGGAGGCGCGCCACGACGGAACGATGCTCGCCAGAGTCGCGATGACCACGATGGCGGCCAGCATCACGGTGAACGCGCGCGGGTCCAGGTGGAAGTCCACTGGCATGACCTGCCAGGCGAACGTCTGAACGAAGGCATAGGCGAGTGGCACGCCAAGCAGCGCCCCCGCGCACCATGCGATGGCACCCAGCGACAGGCTCTCTACCCAGAACACCTGGGCCACGCGACGGCTGCTCGCTCCCAGCGCCCGCAGGAGCCCGATCTCGCGGCGGCGCTCCAGCACGGAGGCCACGAGCGCGTTGGTCAGCCCCAGGATGCCGACCACACCGACGATGAGTGCGAGCGCGTAGAGCAGGTAGTAGAGGAAGTATGCGTCACCCTGGCGGCGGGTCACGTACTCGTGGAACGTATCGACGATGCCGCCGGTGCCCATGTAATATCCCTGACCGTCGCTCGATGCGCCGCCTGGATTGACAACGGCGCTGACGCGCGGCGCGAGCTGATTGACGGCGCTGAGCGAGCGGTCCCGCGCGCCGACGACGATCTCGAGCGCGGAGCTAGCGGCCTGGTCGGGAGCTATGCCGCGCAGCACATTCAGCGTGTTGACCGGGACCACGGCGGCGCCGATCCAGCCGAGCACGTCGATGGATTGCCTGACTGTGCCGATGATGGTCAGCGAGAGCTGGGTACTCGAGCCGTAGCTGTTCGTCAGCGTGATCGTGTCCCCGATGCGCAGGCCGGTCTTTCGTAAGGCGGCATCGCTGAGGAGCACGACGTTGGTGTCACCTGGCTGCAGCCAGCGTCCACTCGTTAGCTGATAGTGATAGAGCTGGGTGCTGGGCTCGTAGCCAGCGACCTGCAGCGTGCCCCATTTGGTTGAGGCGTGCGTCGAGCCGGAGCGCTCGACCCCTGCCACGTTGGGGAGCGCGCTGAGCTGGTCGGCGATGTGGCTGTAGGTCGCGGGGTCGCGAAAGTTGACCGTCATGTCGGCGGAGAGCGATGCGCGAACCGCGCCAATAGTGCCGTCGATGGATGTAGTGGCAGTCTGTACGACAAGGAAGCACGCGGCGACAAGCCCCAGCGTCGTGAGTGAGAGCGCGGCGCGCCAGCGACGGCGGAAGAGTCCGCGCATACCCAGCCACGTCGTCTGCGAGATCCAGGAGAACCGGGCGCCGAACCGCGCCAGAACGCTCCGCCCCTGCCCGATGCCGCCCTCGACACCATAGGCGGCGAGCGCCTCGTGGACGGTGATGCGGGTGCCGTTCCAGAGCGGCACGAGCGCCGCGACGAGCGGCACGCCAATGCCGACGGCAAGGCTGAGCGCTACCACCCAAGGTGCGACGGCGAACGGCCCGATCGAGAGCGGAATCTGCGGGGCGAGCGCAGCGGCGAGTTGGTAGCCAGCGTAGAGGCCCAGCGCGAGCGCGGGTAGCGTCGCCACCAGACTGTAGATGCCGACGGTAAGCAGATAGCCCCGCATGATCGTCCCACGTGTGCCGCCGAGCGCCTTCATCGTGCCGATGATGCTGGTCTGCTCAGTAACGATCGTCGTGATGGTGTTGAGGATCAGCAGCGTGCTCAAAGCCACCGCGACGAGCGCGAGCGTGCGCAAGAGCGAGAATACGCCGTCGATGGTGCTCAGCGTGGAGGCGTCCACCTTAGGAGCGAAGCCGGAATCGAGCACGGTCACTCCGTGGGCCTGGACGGTGTGCTGGAGCGCCGTCACGGCTGCGCTCTCAAGCTGCGGGTTGGTGCTCTGAAACGTGACCTGGATGTGGTGCTGGAGCTCACTCACCTGCTGACCGTCCGGGCGGGTGATGGTGGGATTCCCGAGCGCGGCGACGAGCTGCTGCAGACCGGCGTCGCTCATGTAGGCGAGGGCGTTGCCAGTGGCGCGCGGATCGGCGCCGGGCGTGCGCGCGAGCCCGACAACCCGTAGCTGCGCCGTCTGCCCCGACGCATGGAGCGTCACAGTGTCGCCGACGGAGACGCTGTGGAGGTTCTGGTCGCCCTGCTCCAGAACGATCTCGCCGATACCAGGGTAGCGCCCTGACGTGAGCTGGAACGGCGTGATCGGAATGTGCTGGAGGTTAGGTGTGCTATAGATGTCGATGCTGACAGTGCAACCAGTCTGCGCCGGCTGCCAGCAGGCGCCAAAACCCGAGACGTATTGCACAGCCTTCACGTTGGCGACGGACTGGAGCACGGGCAAAAGCGACGGGTCAACCCGGTCAACCGTCAGCTGGAAGTCTGGTTGTGTCGCCTGATAGCCCTGCGTAAAAGCGAAGGCGCTAATCAGGGTGTCGTCGCTCGTGTTGATGACGGTCAGGCCGGCGACGCCGATGAAAATGCCGAGGACGACCAGCAGTGTGCGGCCCTTGCGGCGGGTGACGTCGGCGAGCGATTTGCGCAGGCGTGTACTGACGAGAGAGTTCATGTCGTCGACTCCGTTATGCCAGGGGTCCAGCGGGCGCTTCAACAGGGGGTGTACCTGTCACGAGGGCTCCGGCACCGTGCTCCGCGACGATGCGGCCGTCGAGCAGCTCGATGCGGGTTGTCGCGCGCGCGGCCATCTCCCGGTCGTGCGTGACGTAGATGACCGTCTTGCCCCGGTCGGTGAGGGAAGCCAGCGTGTCGAAGATCTGATGCGCGGTCCGGGAGTCGAGGTTGCCGGTCGGCTCGTCGGCGACGAGAACCGGCGGATCGTTGGCGAGGGCGCGCGCGATGGCGACGCGTTGCTGCTGGCCGCCCGAAAGCTCGCTCGGCAGGCGGCGCGTGAAATCGGCAAGGCCGACGGTTTCCAGGCAGGCGAGAGCGCGTGTGCGCCACTGGCGTCGCGGAAGCCCGCCACCGCCGCCGAGTTCGAGCGCCAATAGGACGTTTTCGAGCGCGGTGAGCGTGGGAATGAGCTGGAAGAACTGGAACACGATGCCGACATGCCGCCCTCGCCAGCGTGCGAGGGCATTCTCGCGCCCGTGACGCGGCTGCTGCTGGTCAGCGAAGATCACCGTGCCGCTCGTCGGACGGTCAATGCCGGTGAGCATATTGAGCAAGGTCGATTTGCCGCTGCCAGACGGGCCGTTGATGGCGAAGAGACTCTGGGCGGGGACGCCAAAGGTGATGTCGTCGAGAATGGTGCTGCGCTGTGTGCGGGTGGCGATGACCCGCGTAAGGTGCTCGACCCGGATCACTTCGCGTTGGAATGACTCAGGAATAGAGCGGTTGGTCGTTGGAGCTTGACGCATACCGTGCCTCCACTGGCTCTCGCATACTCGCCACGCGCGGATATAGGATGGCGACGCAATGTTTGCTCGCCCGCTCGCCCGCGCGTTCGGGGAAAGTATGCCTGTTGCGATGTGGAGGCGCATCGTACTGGAGGTGGATTCTGTCGTGATCGCAAGTTGGATTCGTGTATGGGCGTGCCTGGTTATTTCGGCGCCGATGGAAGGACGCGCGGCGACGCTTCACCTGACATCGCGCTCGGGTAATGGCATAGTCCAGGCTGTACGGCAGGTGAGCACGCGAGTCGCGCCTGACCCCGACCGGCTGCGGGACTTCGCCGCCGCGCTGGCGCAGAGCCAGAGGCCCGCGTTAGTGATGGGCGCGGGCATCGATCGCAGCGGAGGCTGGCAAGCAGCCGGTCCGACGGCGCTCTCCGTGCCGATCTCACGCGACGTGCCGCCGCAGCTCTGAGCGCATGGTTAGCATACGCCACGATTGGGAGCGTGGCGTGCCTTCGACGGCGCCCGACTCGCAGGGATGACTGCAAGCACGTTGCAATGCCTGCTGGAGCTGCGTCCGCGCAATGAGTCCGCCGATGAACGCGATCAACCGCTCGTCGCTGACCGAGGTGTCATGGACTGCGCCGGTATGCTCGATGGCACGACATACGGGAAGTTCTTGTTCCGGAATTGTTGCGCGACGGATGGCTTCAGTCCCGAGGGCACAGCCGTGTTGACGACGAGCGACAGCATCGCTTCGGGCGCGTTGTCGGCCATCGTCCGGCCATTGCGGGCGGCGAAGCTATAGGTCGCGGACGTACCGACCACGTAGGAGAGGACGTCGGGGAATAGTTCCCAGGCGACAGTCTGGCCGTAGCCTTGTGGGTCGTCCGCCGTGCCACTGGCCGCGACGGCGGCGGCAATCTCGTTGCCGATGTATGTGCTATCGGCGGCGAAGTCCTCGGATGGGTGCCGGGTGTTGGCGGGGTTGGTGAACTGGGTATCGTCGGGCCAGAAGATCGGCCACATCATGGGGTGCCCGGCGCGGTTGATCTGCCGCCAGCCACCCGCGTCGGTGGCGAGCTTCGTGGCGCACCAGACGCCAATGTGGGCACTAGGCCGCAGTTGTGGATGCTGGTGTGAGACCTCGAGCACGATGGATTCGACGGTCGTGTTGGCGAAACTGTTCTGCGCCTTCTCCGGGTGCCATCCGGACAGGTCGAGGGCGGTTCCGTTGCGCACGGCCGTGTTGACCATATTGAGCAGCGACAGGTCGATGTAGAACGAGTCGGCGATGCGCCCAGCCCAGAGACGGGTGTTGGGCCCAGTGGCCGTCTCGCCGGTCCGGCCTTCGAGCACGAGTGCGCCGTCAGCGGTGTCCTCGCGCGCCTCGTCACCAGTGAGCGCGCGCAACTGCAGGGCCTGTCGTCCGTCTGTGTCTGCTTCACGAAAGGACACGCGGTAGGTCAGGGCCTCGAAGTCTGCGCCGTCGAAGTGCACCTTGAACTCGTAGCGTGCCTCTGGATGGAAGCCGCGCTGGACATCTGGTCCGGTGACGGTGGAGTTGACATCCATGACGAACACGGTGCTGCGGTCACCAGGAAAGACGTACAGGTCGTCGATGTAAAGCTGGCCATTCTGGGCTGCGAGAGGCGTATCGAGATGATGCGACATGTCCAGTTCCTCCTAGCACCTAGCACGAAGGATAGGTCCCACCAGCAATGAAAGCTCTCTGCGCGACACTTCCGTGACGTGATTGCGGTCGCGTGCTGGGCCACCTCAGGGCACGTGGTGTATGAGGCGACCACCTCGCGATTTCTTGAGCTACAATCGAAATTTGCCTCTTGTCGGGGCGTTTCATAGGTTTCCGGGCATTCCTAAACGCGCGGAGCGTAACACACCACCCCACGTTGCGCCCTACGCGAGAGGGGAGTTCGCGGGGTAGGCGTGTGACTAGGCGTAGGTCAAGGGAACAGTCCGCGGCTCGGCCGCGTTACGGCGCGGTGATGCCTGTGCTGGCGGCGGCGATCGCAGTGGCGAGAAGTGGGTAGGAAGATCGCTCGCGAGCGACCGTAGAGAGAAGCTATACGTCCGTCCAATTTTCTCGCGCTGAGGAGGCACTCGACGTTGACAGAGGTAAGCAGCGGGCCTATACTGGGCTCCATTGGGCGCTTGCTTTGCGCCGTGATATATGTCTCACGATGCCGAGGAGGCAGTGGTGAGCGGCGCTGGTGTGGCGTCTGACGCCGGAGTGGTTACGGGGCATGGGCGGTGACCGGGGCGATAGCAGCCCTAGGTAGCCTGGGGGGTGAGGAGACTGAGGTCAGGTCAGCCAGCGGGCCATGGCATGCGGCCGCTCACCCGACGGATGACTGGTGTGCTGCTGCTCTGCGCGTTACTGCTCGCCAGCATGTCCGCCATGCTGTTCAGCACTTCGTCAGCGCAGGCGGCGGTTCACGGTGGCCAGGGAAGCCACTCGACGTACTACGGCGTCTCGGAGAGCCGGCTGCTGAACGTGCTGGCCGCGGCTGATACGGCCACCGCGACCGCGACGCCGACTTCGACGGATACGGTAACTCCCACGGCGACCGCAACGGTCACGCCGACGCCCACGGATACGGCCACGCCGACCGCGACGAGCACGCCGACGCCGACCGCCACCAGCACACCCACTCCGACCCCAACCCCGACGCCTCCGCCGTGTACGCTCCCGCACCCGGGGTTCGACTCGCTCGCCGTGTGGCAGGCGGCATGTGACTCTGGCTGGCCACAGGTGAATGGCAACTGGTGCGGGATCGCCACCATCACGCTGATCGCCGACTATCTCAACCCCCAGGCCAGGCGCTCACAGCAGTCGATGTCAGATATCCTGTCCAGTGCGGCCAGCACGAGCAGTTGGGGCGCGCCCGCAAAAGACCCGAGCCACCAGCAAGGGTATGGACCCGGCGTGACCGCTGATATCTCGCGCGATTTCGGCACCGACCCACGCTCGCTCGCCTATGGCCTGACGGCGGCGACTGGCGTCACGTACCACGCCATTGTCGACACGAACGGCGCGTGGGATACCACGATTCATATCGTCGACACCGTGCTGTACGATAAGCAGCCAGTCAGCGTGTTCGTCGATCACGGGCAGCACTCCGTGATCGTCTCCGGCGTCGACGCGACGGGCGATCCGCTCGCGAATCCGGGCAACATTACCGCGATTCATGTCTGGGACCCCGGCAACATCGCGACGAATTCGGGCATTCAATCGCAGATGGCGATGTCGGTGCCGATCAACGAGTGGCTGAGCGGCATCATTCCCAACAGCGGTGGCTCGAACTACTTCAAGTACCCGTATGCCGCGAACGTGTGGAATGGGGGGCCGCTGGACCCTGACCCTGCCGTTGGGCCCTACACCTATGTGCCCGCGCTCTACAACCACCTCTGGGTAGGCCACTACGTCTACGTCGCGCCCGGCGGCGGCGCCAGCGCGGACTGGGAGTTCACTCCAGACGGCGCGCTCATCAGGGGGTATCCAACTGGCGGCTTCCCGGCGGTTCCCGATGGGTACGCGGGCGCCACTGTGCCGATGCCGACGAACGCGCCACCACCGCCGCCACCGGTGCAGACGTTTTCGTCGACGCCGCTGCCGCCCGCACATCCCGCGCCGCAGCCGACGCCACAGCCCACCCCGACCGCGACACCTGCTCCCACGGCGACGCCCGCTCCCACCGCGACGCCGGTGCCGACGCCGACCGTGAAGCGCCATGCCGTGTCGAAGGCGAAGGCGTGCGGTCCGCTGGCGTGTGCCGCCCCGGTCATGCTGGGAGGCGCGACGCTCGTGCTCGCTCTGGCGCTGCTGGCTACATGGGTCGCAATATCCGCACGACGGAAACGCGCGCTGGCCGCTGCGCCGGGTGACGCTGCGCCCCTCGAGGATTGGCCCACATTGCCAGCACTCGACGACGCGCCGACGCTCCCCGGCTCTGTCTGGCCCGAACCGCTGCTGGTCGGCGCGGGCAGCGAGAGCGCGATTGAAGACACTCGGCGCGAGCCAGCGGTGGCCGCTGGTCCAGTCATCGTCCCCGTGCTGACCCCAGATGCCGCAGACACGACAGTCGCGATGCCCAGCGCGGGAGAAGAGGGTGACAGTTCTGCGGGCTGAGCTTGCCAGTTAAGGCGGTCATGTTCTCGGATGCAAGCGGCCCCGACGCCCGTTTGTCGTAGCGCAGGGATGCGAATCCGGCGCATGCAGCGCCTCGGCGTGCTCTGACATTATGCCCATTCATGTTTCGTTCATGGGTGAACGACTGAGAGGCGGCGTCACGTCGGGTCCAGCCGCCGCAGTCGTGTGGCATGTATCACGCGTTGAATTGGGAGCTCGCTCTCCTCTCCCGATAGCGCCTTCGTGGGGTTCACCTGCTGCCGTCTGGCGCTGGGGTGGCGGACATGATACTCTCCATTCAACTAAGCCGTAATCCTTGAGATGGCTGTGGTGATACCCGGACTTGGGGGGAACGTTCGCTCGTGACGGAGCATGACGGAACACGGGGCGTCTGACACTCGTCGCCCTCGCGGCGGGTACAGGAAAGTGAGAGAGTCTCCATGCGTGCGACAGAGCTGCTCACGCTTCAGTTCGAGACTGTCCATCAGGTCTTGCATGACGTGGCCGATGACCTGACTCCCGAGGAATGGACCACGCGGATTCTGCCGCGGACAAATCTGCTCGCCTTCGATCTCTGGCATGTAGCGCGCACGCAGGACTGGGCCTTGCAGACACTGGTGCGCGGCGTTCCAGAGATGATCGACGAGCCGCGCTGGCAGGGGCGTGGGCGTCTGGCGACCGCTGGCATCGGCGTGGGATTGAGCGAGGCCGAGGCCGATGATCTCGCGCGCGCGGTGACCCGAGATGACGTGCTGGAGTACGCGGGTGCCGTCCATCACGGCCTGATCGCCTGGTTGGCCGACGTCGCCGATGACGAGCTCGATCGCGAGCCAGACATTCCGGCGCACCTTCAGCGCTACCCAGTCTACCTCGAACCGGCGATGCGTGAGGAAGTGCCATGGATGTTCCGTCAGCCCCGCGTCTGGCGCTGCCTGTCGCCTGCGCTGGCGCATGTGCGCGATCACCTTGCGGAGATGGATTTATCTAAACGCCAGCTACGCACCCGGACTGCCTGATCGGCCCGCTTCCAGCGAACGGCGGTGTGAGGCGATTCGTACGTCCTCAGGCACGCTCATCCGCTACGAAGGGCAGTGTGAACCAGAATGTCGATCCTCGCCCGGGCTCGCTCTCGACGCCGACCGTGCCGCCGTGGCGCTCGATGATCTCACGGCTGATGTAGAGGCCGAGCCCCAACCCGACGCCCGAGCCGCTCAGCACTTCGATGCCCGGCACGCGATGAAACTGCTCCCAGATGTGCTCGCGCTCGGCTGCGGGCAGCCCTGGCCCGGCATCCGTCACCCCGAGCCAGGCGATGCTGTCCTCTCGTCGCAGCGAGACATGCACTGGCGCCACTGTGTCTGAATACTTCAGGGCGTTGGTGAGGTAGTTGGTCACAACCTGCCCGACCCGCATCGGGTCAGCCCAGACGTATACTGCCTCCGCGGGCAGATCCAGTGTGATCGTGCGGTCGGCGTTCTGGATAGTGTGCTCTTCCACGATCTCACGCACCACCGACGTCAGGTCGAGGAGCTCTGAGCGCATCTCCATCTTGCCCTGCTGGATGCGCGAGACGTCGAGCAAATCGAGCACGAGTCGTTCCTGCCGGGCGATCGCCAGCGACGCGCGCGTCAGCAGCAGGTGCAGGCGGCCAAGCTGATCGTCCGCCTGCACTCCGAGCGGTCCGCCGCGTTGCTCGTCGCCGACGAGCGCCAGCACGCGCCGCTCTGCCAGTTGCAGATTGGCCTTGATGGTCGTGAGTGGCGTGCGTAGCTCATGGCTGACGATGCCCAGGAACTCGTTCATGCGCCGGTTCGCCACTTCGAGCGCGAGCGCGCTGGCGCGGGCCTCCTCGCGCTCGCGCAGCAGCCGCTCGCGCTCGATGACCAGCCCGACGAGCTTCGCTACGGCGGCGGCCATCGTCCGTGTCTCGGGGAGAATGTCTGCGTCAGCCAGGGCAAAGTTCAGCGCCAGCCCGCCGATGAGCTGTCCGCGGATGAAGGCTGGCACCAGAAGCAGAGTGCGCACACCGAAGGGCCGCAGGCGGTCCTGATGCTCGGGCGCCGTGGCATCGAGCACGATGATCTCGTCGGCATGCATGCGCCCGGCGACCTCGGCGCCCAGCCGCGAGGTAACTGTCGTGTCGGTCTGCCAGCCGGCCCACCACACGCGCTCCTGTTCAGGGGTGAAGCCGGTCAACGCGAGCGGACGCATGACATCGGTCTCGGGGTCGATGGAGGCGATGCTCAACTGGTGACAGCCGAGCACATTGAGCGTGAGCTCGGCGAGTCGGTGCGCTACACCGGCACTCTCGGCCCCACTGGCAGGCGCGTGCTCGGGTGCGGCGACCGGCACCTCCACGAGCGCCTGGGCCATCTCCAGCAGCGCGTCAAGCGCCTCATGCGTGCGCCGTTGCAGCGCGATCCGCTCGCCGATATCGCGCAGATACGCCGTGAAGAGCGGAGGGCCTGCCCACTCGATCCGCGTGATGGCCAGCTCGACCGGAAAGCACGTGCCATCGGCGCGCATCGCCGTCGTCTCGATGCGACGCCCGAGCAGCCGACCCTCGCCGGTCGCGAGATAGCGCTCCAACCCATCCCTATGCGACGCGCGCAGCTCCGCTGGGATGATCTTCTGCGCGAGAGTCTCACCGAGCACCTCGTCGCGGCTATAGCCGAAGGTCGCCTCAGCCGCGGGGTTGAACTCGACGATCCGGCCATCGGCATCGATGGTGATGATGCAATCGAGCGCGGCTTGCAGAATCGCGCGGGTGCGGGCATGGCTGGCGCGGACCTCTTCCTCGGCGCGCCCGCGTTCGAGGAATTGGCCGATGGAATTGCCGAGTGTCGTCACCGTGCGCAGTAGCTCGTCGTTTGGTGGCTCCTGCCGCACGCTGAAGAACTCGATGACGCCCAGAATGCCGCTCGGCCCACGCACGGGAAACGCGAGCGCGGTGTGCAGACCGGCGGCGCGTGCCTCCCGTATCCGCGGAAAGTTCTTGTCGTCAAGCACTTCGACGAGCCATGCGGGCTCGCCCGTAGCCCAGACACGTCCCGGCAGCCCGACGCCGCGCGACATCGTGCGGGCGAGGCTGGCCGCCTCAAACGGCCGCATGTCGTTGGTGGTCGCGCGGCCTAGCGCTCTTGGGCGTAGCACATCGGCGGTAGGATCGACCGTCCAGAAGACGCCGACATCCCAGCCGAGCGCGTCGCCAATCGTCTCGACGAGCCCCTGCGCGACGGCGTCGAAGCTGGTGCCTTCGGAGAGGACACGGCTCACGGCATGCTGCACCTGCAGGCGTCGCTCTGCCTCGCGCGCTTCGGTGATGTCAGTGCTGATGCCGACCCATTCGCGAATGTGTCCGTCACGGTCGCGGACGGGCGCTCCACGATCGGAGATCAAGCGATAGACGCCGTCCGCGCGACGGGCGCGAAAGGTCGTGTCATACACCTCCGCGTTCGCCAGCGCCGCGCGCCACGCATCGGCGGCGCGCTCACGGTCGTCGGGGTGGACCGCGTCCAGCCAGCCCCAGCCGCGGACCTGCGCTCGCGTCTGTCCTGTAAAGTCGCGCCACGCGGGCATGTCGTCGACGAGACCATCGGCGGGCGTCGTCCAGAGGATGGGCGCGAAGGGCGCGGAAGCGAGCGCCAGCGCCTCGAAGCGGCGCTCCAGCATGTCGGTCGCGTCATCCAGCGCGGCAGCCAAAGAGGCGTGCATTGCGGTGGTGGAGCGGGGGGCCTCCGGCTCGCGCGGTTTCGTCATGCATTGCTCTTGTCACTGGTCTGGAGCGGATTGTCCGAAAGGGACCATGGCCTCGTGTCGCATCGGCGCCGCAGCCTCTGAGGACACCGAGCGACACTATCGCGCGAGAGGCCTCCGTTGTCCCATCACCTTATCGACCCCCAGTATAGCGCCCACACCGGTCGCGGGGGGCCCGCCCCCCCCCGCCCCCCCCCCCGCGGGGGGGGCGGGCCCCGACGGGGCGCGGGG
>CAYRVF010000014.1:0-34271 GCA_964427535.1 uncultured Ktedonobacterales bacterium | reverse complement strand
CCCCCCCCCCGCGCGCCCCCCCCCCACCCCCCCTCGCCGGCGGCTGGGGGCCGCCCCCGCGACCATGCTGGCAGCGTTGAGCGCGAGAGCCGTCAGAGGGCCAGGGCCGCGCTTCGCGTGCGCTGACAGAACTGCCCGTAGAGGTTGGCGGTGACGGCGAAGGCGTAGGGCAGAGTGAAGAGCATCCCGACGAGCACTACGATCAGCCCAAGGAATGCGATGATGGTGGCCACAATATTGAGCAGCCAGACCGTGACCGTCAAGCCTGGATACTGGACCGCCCGGCGGAAGACGGCCCGGAAATCAAACGCGGCGCCAAAGCCGCCATCGATGAACTGGCTCCAGATCGCGGCCGTCAGGAAGCCGAGCAGCAGCCAGTAGATTCCACCGAGCGGAGCGAAGAAGTTGACACTGGAACTACAGCTCGACCCTACGCACCGGTAATTGACGAACCCGCCCCCGGACAGAATCTCACCCGGCAGGTTCCAGACGAAGAGCACGACACTGAGCAAGAAGCCCTCGACGAACTTCGTGCCCAGATTCGTCCACGGCGGCAACTCGCGAGCGCCCCTGCTGAT
This sequence comes from uncultured Ktedonobacterales bacterium, assembly GCA_964427535.1. Classification (GTDB taxonomy): domain Bacteria; phylum Chloroflexota; class Ktedonobacteria; order Ktedonobacterales; family JADMIN01; genus CAYRVF01. Next base: position 33,693 of record CAYRVF010000014.1, on the reverse strand, counting down.
GGAGCGCGCGGCTTCGATGAAGTAGCCGAGCAGGAGAAAGAGCGGCAGCAAGAATACCCAGAAGAACAGCAGGCAGAGGGCGCCGACTGCCAGCTTGCCGAACCAGTTGCGCGAGCGGAAGACGTACCCAAAGGCGTCCCCCACATCAACCTGAACCGACGACACACGAGCGCTCATCGACGTCCTCCTTGTCTTCCAGTGGGCCAGGAACCGGCACGAACAGTGGAGACCAGACGACCGCGAGCAGGTGTTGGGTGTTGGGAGCTTTGCTGCTAGTGTACCGAATGTTCGTCCCATATGCCAGTGGGAAAGCGCTAGCACGACGCGATGAGGGTAGAACGCTGGCTGCTCGTGCATTTGCTCTATCGTGCTTCCTCCGCCTGTCCCCTTGTCATCGCGACCGCACCGCGACCGCCGTGATTTGTTGCGGTTACTCCGGCGATGGTACGCTCAGGCTGGCAGCAGAGACGACATCCGTCCCGACTGATGGCTGACGCGCGAAGTGCGTTCGAGCCGGGCGGACGCACACTCTGCGGCGCCTGATCCGTCGCGTGCATCGAGCCATGTAGAGGAGGTGAGCGCATGCGAGCAGTGGTCTACGACCGGTATGGTCCTCCGGATGTGCTGCACATCGAAGACGTCGAACGGCCTGCGCCCAAAGACGACGAGGTTCTGATTAAGGTGTACGCGACGACCGTTACTCGCACCGACTGCGCCATACGCAGCGGCGCGGACCCCGTCAACCGCATCGGCTACTCCATCGTGACGACGGGGAACCCATTCACAGCGCTCCGGCGGCCAAAGCAGCGCATCCTCGGCAGCGAGGTGGCAGGCGAGGTCGCGGCCGTCGGCTCGGCGGTGCGCGAGTTCGCGGTCGGCGACGCGGTCTTCGGCGTCAACCCGGGCTCGTTTGGCGCGCACGCGGAGTTCATCCGCATGCGTGAGGGCGCCCCGCTGGCGCACAAGCCCGCCGGCATGTCGTTCGAGGAGGCGGCGGCGATTTGCGACGGAGCGATCCTGGCGCTGAACTGCCTGAGAGCGGCGCATCTCCAGCAGGGACAGCGGGTCCTCGTCTACGGCGCGTCTGGCGCGATGGGCACAGCGGGAGTGCAGCTCGCGAAAGCGCTCGACGCGCATGTTACCGCGGTGTGCAACACCAAGAACGTCGAGATCGTGCGCTCGCTCGGCGCCGACGAGGTCATCGACTACACGCGCGACGACTTCACCAAGAACGGCCAGACGTACGACGTTATCTTCGACGCGGTCGGCAAGCAGTCATTCCGGCACTGCGCCGGCTCGCTGAAGCCAGGCGGAATCTATCTTCCGACCGACGGCTGGGAGAATCTCTTCCTGACCGTGTGGACCGCGCGAAGAGGCGGCAAGCGGGTGATCATCAACCTCCCTCCGCGCTACACCAAACAGGACGTCCTCTACCTCAAGGGCCTCATCGAGGCAGGAAAATACCGGGCGGTCATCGATTGGCGCTACCGGTTCGATCAGGTGGTTGACGCGACGCGGTACGTCGAGACCGGGCAGAAGACGGGCAACGTCGTCCTCAAGGTGGTCGACACCGTACCTGAGACCGTGAGCGTTACAGGGCGCGGTGCCGTGAGCGACGACTACGCGATCTGATCTGAGCCAGCTCGCGCGCCGCCAGACGGCTGCCGCTCTGGAGACATGGGGGGTATCCGCAACCGTCTTGCCCACGCCGCCGTACACTGAGGGCGGGTCCGCCGTGCTGCTGGGTCCGCCTGACGCTGGACGAGCGAACTGAAGGAGTACGCGATGAGCCGGTGGCTCTACCTGCTGTTGATCGCGGCGCCGCTGGCGCTGCTCCTGAAAGCGGCAGGCGCGAGTCCACTCGCCGTCTTCGTCGCGGCGGCGCTGGGTCTTATCCCGCTGGCCGGGCTGATTGGCCTGGCGACGGAAGCGCTTGCCGATCGCGTCGGCCCATCGGTCGGCGGACTGCTAAACGCCACCTTCGGCAACGCGGCGGAGATCATTATTGGACTGACGGCGCTCGCCGCGGGCCTGCCCGACGTGGTGCGCGCCTCCCTCGCCGGATCGATCATCGGCAACTCGCTACTCGTGCTCGGCACCTCGATGGTCGTCGGCGGCTGGCGCTATCGCCGTCAGCTCTTCGACGCGCGCACGGCAGGACAGTATGCCTCGATGCTGGCGCTGGCTGTGGTTGGGATGGCGATCCCCTCGCTGCTAGGGACCGTCGGCGAGGGGACACAGCCTGGCCAGGCGGTCGTGCGCGGCGTCGGGTTCCACCAGCTCAGTCTGGGCGTTTCCGTGATTCTTCTGGCCTGCTACGTCGCCTACATCGCCTACACGGTTTTCGGTGTACGGGCACATCCCGAGAGCGTCCTACGCCCTGCCGTCGCCGAAGCCGAAGCCGAGAGGGAGTTTAGGGCTGAGATACTCGCCGAGCACGACGACGATAAGGACGTGCGCGCCGAAGGGGCGACCAGCAAGCCGGGCACCCGTGGCCTTTCCGCCCGCATCGAGGAGTATTGGCATGCCGGGGTCTGGTTGCCGATCGCACTGCTCGGGGGTGTGACGGCGGCCACCGCGGTCGTCTCGGAGGCGCTCGTCGGGACGATCGAGCCGCTCGCCCAGCAGGTCGGCCTCAATCCCTTCTTCGTCGGCCTGATTGTCCTGCCGATCGTGGGCAACGCCGCCGAGCACTTCACGGCGATAACCTCCGCCGCGCACGATCACATGGACATCACGATGGCGATCACGGCGGGCTCCTCCATCCAGATCGCGCTGCTCGCGACGCCGGTTCTGGTATTCGCGGGCGCCGTGATAGGGACGCCGCTTGACCTCAATTTCTCGCTGCTGGAGGTCGCCATCTTTGGTCTGGTGGCGGGCCTCTACGCGCTGATCAGCCTCGACGGCGAGTCCACCTGGCTGGAAGGCGTGCTGCTCTGTGCCTTCTACCTGATCCTTGGTGTGGGAACCTTCTTCTCGCCAGCCTGACGCAGCGATCAACTGGGCTGCTGGCCGTACTCCTCGTCGGTGACGTGCTGGCCCCAGGTCGCGCTGTTGCCGTGGTCGTCGACTTCGAGCATGGCGATGTGGGTCATGAAGCGGTTACGTGTGGCGCCGTGCCAGTGTTCCTCACCCGGCTCAAAGAACGCGCGGTCGCCGGGGCGGAGCACCTCGATCGGCCCGCCGCGCCGCTGCGCGAGGCCGACGCCCTCGGTAACGTAGATGGTCTGGCCGTTGGGGTGAGTATGCCATGCCGTGCGGGCGCCCGGCGCGAAGTGGACGCTACTCGCCGATAGACGTGAGCCAGCCGATGGCGCCGCGACCGTGTCGAGATAGACCGTGCCGGTGAACCAGTCGCGCGGCCCGGGATTGGTGGCGATTGAGTTTTTCGTGACCTGCATGTCGTTCTCCCTGGTGGTGCTAAGGCGCGCTCCGATTGTGTGTGGGGCGCACTGCCGAGAGTGTCGTACGGATTCCGCGCAAGCTTCAGGCCGTGACTGAGGCCGTGGAGATCCTGCTGGCGCTGGAGCGCGGCGCATCCGTGGCATACCACATCGCCTTCCACTTGACTCAGGCATACTGGAGCTTCTTCGGTGCTCTTCTGCACTGTAACCACCGCCCGTATGCCTGTTTAATGGAGAATCGGACTCCATCGGCGTGGGACTCGCCCAATCCGTCTCGGAAACGTAAGCGGCGGATGGGCGACGGCCGAGCCAAACGCACAGAGCCAAAGAGGCGAACGCTATGGACGGTGAGTCATTCTGCGCCATCCCCGGCTGTCATCAGCTCCCGACGGGGCAGTGTTTCCAGTGCGATCAGCCCACGTGTCTGTTGCACCTGATCCCGCTGCGTCTGTCGATCTCCTTCCCGGCGACGCGCTTTCGCGTCTGCACAGCCTGCGCGCGAGCCTGTCTGAGCGACACTATTCTCGCGCGCATCGTCACGCTGGAGACGACGCTGGAGGACATGCCGGCACCCAGCGCCTGACCCCTCTTGGACCGTGGCATGGCACGAGCATACGCCCGTTGCACGCGAGCCGCGCTCCGGTGCTCTTCTGGCGGTTGTGACGTGTCGTGGTCGCCTCACGCCTTAATGCGGTAATGCAGATGCACCACTCCGCTGGCGAAACGGTGCTCGTCCAGCAAGTCGAGCTGCAGGCGGACATGGCTGGGCAGCGCGTGTGTGCCGCCTCCGACCACGACGGGCGTGATGTACAGATGGCATTCGTCGACCAGTCCCGCCTTGAGCGCCTCGGCCGCGAGATGAGGACCGCCGACGGTGATGGGACGTTCGGCACGCGCTTTCATCCGCCGCACCGCTTCCACGTCGAACTCGCGTTCGATCCGCGTCCTGGCGCTGGCGACCTTCTCCAGCGTTCTGGAGTACACGACCTTGTCGGCTGCCTGCCAGATGGCTGTGTAGTCACGCGCGGCGGGAGGCTGGTCGGGAAGCGTGTGCATGGTCTCCCAGGCGACCATCACCTCATACATCCGGCGACCGTAGAGGTAGGTGCCGACCGGCCGCTCCTGGTCGTTGACGAAGCCGTGGACCTCCTCGTCGGGCGCGGCCCAGTCGAAGTTGCCCTCCTCGTCGGCGACATAGCCGTCGAGTGAGGTGATCGCCGAGTAAATGAGCTTGGTCAAAGCGTACCTCCTGTGTCGTTGTCCTGCTCCGGTCGGCTCGACCCGCACACGGTCTGCACACGAGAGTGGATACATGGGTCGAGATCGGGGCGTGTGCCCTCCTCACCTCTTCTCGTCCACCCTCCCTTCTCCGGCAATCCCGCCGCCAGGGCCAGCTTCTCAGCGCCGATTCACCGCAAGCATCATCCACTAGGACTCAACGAGCGCGCTGCCGGCGAGTACATCGAGTCGTGATACACTGGCGGAAGAGACATTCCCCATGTGGCCGGGTTTTTGCGTATCTGTGGCGTGCTATGCACTCACGATGCTCGCCGTCTAGGGTCGCGTGACCCATCCGCTGGGACGAATTGCCGAGAGAAGCAGAACGTGGATGAACTAGAATCAGCTCAGCGCGCTCCCGACTGGCTGTCCGCTCATACAGAGGACGTGGTGAGCATACCAGATAGCCACGAGACGACAGCCACACGCTGGCTGAGTATCCTCCAGAGCATCACTGAGGGAGCGATCGCGCACCTCAATTTGCAAGATCTCTTGCACGAGTTGCTGGGTCGCATCCGCGATGCGATGCACGTGGACAACGCGGCCATTCTGCTTCTTAGTGACGACGGCACCTATCTGACCGTCTACGCCGCCCGTGGACCGGAAGAAGATGTGACTGGTGTAGCACGCGTGCCGATGGGGCGCGGTGTGGCCGGGACAATCGCGCAGAAGCGCGAGACCATGATTCTCAACGATCTCTCGCGCGTCCATGTGGAAAATTCTCTCCTGCGCGCGACGGCTCGCTCGCTGGTGGGCGCGCCGCTGCTCGCCGGGAACCGCTTGATCGGCGTCATTCATGTCGATAGCTCGAGACTGCGCCACTTCACTCTCGAAGACAGCCAGCTCCTGCAGGTGATTGGCGGTCGCGTGGCCCTGGCAATCGAGCACGCCCAGCTCTATGAGGCGGAGCGCGCGGCGCGACGAGAGGCCGAGGCGGCCGCGCGTCAGTTGCGTGTGCTGCAGGCAGTGAGCGATGCCGCGCTGGAACACATCCAACTCGACGAATTGCTCCGTGAGCTACTTCAACGCATTCAGACGATGTTTGCGGTAGACAACGTCGCGATTCTGTTGCCTATGCCAGACGGCAAAAACCTGACGCTCTATTCGGTGAGTGGGCCGGAAGAAGCTGTGATGGGCAAGGTGTTCATTCCCATCGGAGAGGGCGTCGCCGGCACTATCGCCTCCACGCGAGCACCCCTTATCATCGAGAACCTCAAGGCTGTGCCGGTCTCCAACCCGTTTCTGCGCGAGCACTTCCGCTCGTTGCTCGGCGTGCCGCTGCTTGCAGGCGAGCGTCTGGTTGGGGTCATCCATGTCGACAGCGTGTTGCCTCGCTCCTTCACCGAGGACGAGCTTCACATGCTGCAGGTGATGGCTGAGCGCATTGCCGTGTCGATTGACCGCGCACAGCAGTATGAGAGCGTGCAGCAGAGTCGCACTCAGGCCGAGCATCAGGTCAGTGTGCTGCAAGCGACGACGGAGCGCATGGACGAATTCCTCGGCATCGCCAGCCACGAATTGCGTACGCCGCTCACCAGCCTCTCCATGAGTTTGCAGATTCTCGATTTCTGGCTCAATTCTTCACAAGGCAGACGGACGGACGAATCCGAATCGGAGTATGCGCTGAGGGCGATCGCATCGGTGCGGCCCCTCATCGAGCGCTCGCGGCATAGTGTGCAGCGGCTCGACCGAGTGGTCGGCGATCTGCTGGATGCCTCTCGCGTTCGCGAGGAACGGCTGGCGCTGCAACGTGAACATACCGACCTCGTCGGCATCGTGCGCGAAGTCGTGGACGAGTTTCGCGCTGCTTACGCCCGCCGCGAAGTGCGGCTGGAGGTGGACGCGCCTGGGCCGGTCGTCGTCGATGTCGATCCTGACCGTATCGGACAGGTGCTCAGCAACTACATGAGTAACGCGCTCAAGTATTCGCGAGACGAGTGTCCGGTCGCCGTCACTGTGCGGGTAGAGGACGGCCAGGCGCGAGTGTCGGTGCGCGATGAGGGAGTGGGTATCCCTGAGCAAGAGTTCGAGCACATCTGGGACCGATTCTATCAGGCCGCTGAGATTGGGCACCAGAGCGGTTCTCAAGTCGGCCTGGGACTCGGCCTCTACATCAGCCGCGATATCGTCGCGCGGCACGACGGACGCGTCGGCGTGACGAGCACGCCCGGCAAGGGCTCGGAGTTCTGGTTCACCCTCCCGCTCGCGCCTGATGGGGACGAGCGCTGAGTGCGGTCGGCATGGAGCATGCTCTTATACAGGAACGGAGACGGCTGGCTTCGCGATGTCGTGAGCCAGCAAGATACGATTCACATGGGGTAGGAGGAGCGAGGTGGCGCACGTCCTCATCGTAGATGATGACGCGGATATCCGTGTGTCAATGCGGGCGATGCTCGAAGGTATCGGCGGCCACACCGTGTTGGAGGCTACCGATGGCGTGAGCGGGCTCGAGCAACTGCGTGCGAGCGAGACGCCTCTGGTCGTCCTGCTGGACCTGCTGATGCCCCGGCTAGATGGTATCGGCTTGCTACAAGAGGTCGCGGCGGATGAAAGCTTGGCCACCCGCCACGCCTACGTGCTCGTCACGGTGAGCCGTCGCGCGCGATTGCCCGAGTTCCGCAACGGCTTGGCGCTGGCGGTGCCGATCGTGCCGAAACCCTTCGACATGGATGTGCTGCTCAGTTTGGTGACCGACGCCGATAACCGCCTCCACGAGTCGAACTCGCTCTAGGCGATACCTCAAACCATCGGGCTTCGTCCACACCCCCCTCTTCGATTCTGCCTCCTGTCCTCTCGTCCGTGACCTTCATCAGCGTCTTGCCTGGCTGCATTGCGCCCTTGTAGCTAACCCGATGTGCACGTGAATCGGGTGACAAGCAAGCAGGGCCTCTCGCGTGTGCCTCTTGGAGGCATGTGCCACGACCCCACGGAGGACAGCGATGGACCTGGACGACTTCATGTTGTTCAAAGAGGTCGACGTCTTCGCCCAGTCGGGCTGGTAGGTCTAACGTGCCCGTATGTGAGACCAGTGGGGCACGTCTCGGTACGACACCAGACGTACCCCACTGCTATGCTCTAGGCCACTACACGACGCGCGAGGCGTTACGCATCCTCCCGGCAAGGCGCGGACCGCCCACCAGCATAGACGGCGCCCAGTGCCTCCACTCCCAGGCGCAGGCGCTCGCCGGTCAGGTACACCGCACGCGGGTCACGGCCGAACGCCAGCCGGTGTGCCCACGTCGAGGGATAGGCGCGCAGATCGGTCGCGTCGAGCGGCACCGGCGCGGACATCGTGAACCCCGCGGCGCGCAGCACCTGGCGCACACGCTCACTCCCGGACTCCAGTGTCCACCCCGCCTCGGCGAGCGCGCCCGCGTTGAGGCGGATCTCCAGCCGCGCGTTCGGGCGCGCCATCGCGGCGAGGCGCGCGCGCAGCTCGTCGTGACCAGTCAGCAGCCCCGTGAGCAGCGTGCCCCACGGAAACGTGATGGTCACGCGCGTCGCCAGCCCGTCCAGGTCGGCGGGCAGCGCAAGCGCGTTGGCGATGAGATAGAGCGCGTTAGCTGGTGCGCGTCGCGAGCGCTCGATCAGCGCGTCACGGCAGGCATCGATGCCGAGCGCGAAGGTTGCCGCGTCCATCCGGGCGCACGAGTCGATGAAGCGGCCATCGCCCGTGCCCAAATCGACCAGCACGCGGGTATACGGCGCTACCATCTGGGTCAGCTCGCGACCCTCCAAGTCGATGCGGCGCCTGCCACAGAGACGTTCCATGACGGTTCTCCCAGTCTGTCTTCCGAGTCGAATTCGCGTTCGATGGGGGAAGGACCAGATGGGAGGCGCGCGGGCAGGCGGCTGCAGTGGAGGGCACGCGGGCCGGAGGCAGCCGGAAGCGGCGGCACAGCGTCAGCCGCCATCGAGGGCATCAGGAGTAGAGGTCAGTGGCGCCCGCTGGGGGATGATGCGAAATCGTGGGCACCACAAAACGACTGACCAGCGGAGCCGCCAGTCAGCGGCGCGCGTACGAGTGGCGCGGGCACGTGCAATTTACCAGGGAGGCTGTTCGAGAGCGTGTCCCCGGTACGTCGTTGCGACCATGTGACGTTCGGTTCTAGACCACCTGACTGCTAGTGGTAGCGATACTATACCATGCGGCAGCGGCAGGCGGCGCAGTCGCTGGTTTCAGGCGCTTGTGGCCGGGCCAGCGTCCGGCTCACTCGTTACATGCGCTTCCTCCGTGCGGCGTGGGGCGGACCAGCCCAGCGACACCTGTGTTTGCTCGCCAGAGATAGTCTCCTCCGCGTATGGTGGTGCGGGCAAGGCGGGCGGCTGCACGCGGTCGGTGCGCTCGCCCGGCCGGTCGCCCGCGACGTCCGTGACACGCACCCCCATCCGGTTCATCACCAGCATGTTGCGCCGGGCCAGCTCGGCGCCCGCCACGAACGTATACAGATCGGTGTTCAGCTCGGCGAGCTGGCGGTCAATCGCATCCGGCGTGTGCCCGGCGCGCTCGCAGAGGGTGCGTACCTCCGCCCGCAGATGCTCCGGCGCGGGGGTGAAGATGGCGTCGAGCGCCGCGGAGAGGGTGAAGTTGCGGTTCAGCAGCACTCTCCGGCCGGAGATCAGCCGGTGGGCGAGCGGGGTGTCGCCCGCGCGCTCGGCTTCTTCGACCTGCCGCGAAATTTCGCCGAAGGGCTGCCCATCCAGCTTGCTGTAGATGAACGCGACGACGTCGGCGGTTCGCCCCTCTTGCCAGCCGCGCAGCAACTCCAGACAGTGCGCGCCGTCGTAGCGCGGAATGGTCCGCGAGACGCTGAGCAGCCGGTCCTTGCACTCACAGATGTAGAGCGCGTGCAGGTAGCGTATGCTGTGCGAGAGCGGAAATGTCTCGAACCGGCGCTGCCCGTGGACCTCCTGCACGAAGCTGAAACTGGCGAGAAAGTCCTCCTCGATGCGGTCGAACGCCTCGAGTTTGCGGCGGATCAGCTCGCTGGTCTGCGTCGCGCCCGGTGTGCCTGGTGTGCTCGCCATGGTCGCCGCTCCCTTCTTCCTCGTTCGGACTGACGCATGCGCTACCGCATGGAGCCGCAGGATGCATACCGGAGCGCCCACCAGCACGGCGCAGCCTGTCCTTTGTGATCTTGCTGGTTGGGCAAAGCGCGTGTGGGATTGATGGTCGCGAGGTGTACCCCGTCACGTATACGTCATGGTCGGGACGAGATTCGCCCACGATGCCGTGGCAGAGACGTACGGGCCATTGGCCTAATATGGAAAGGTGCGCCAAGATGATGAGCCAGCCTGACCAGTGGTATCGCGAGGGGGACCTGCCCCAGTCGCTCGCGGAACGCTATGAGCGGTCGTTAGTGCCGACCATCTTCTCCCCGTGGGCGGTCGACCTAGTGGCCCGCGCCACGCCACAAACGGACGATCGCATCCTCGACGTGGCCTGCGGGACCGGCGTGGTGGCCCTGGAGGCGCAGCGTGTGGCGGGGGCCATGGCGACCGTGGCCGGAGTCGATATCAATGCCCGCATGCTCGATGTCGCCCGCGCCCATGACCCGGAGGGCGCCATCGCCTGGTCTGAAGGCCCGGCGCAGGCGCTGCCGTTCGCGGACGCGGCCTTCACGCTTGTGCTCTGTCAGCAGGGCCTCCAGTACTTCCCTGATCGGGCGGGCGCCCTCCGCGAGATGCGCCGTGTCCTGGCGCCAGGAGGCCGCCTCGTCCTCAGTGTGTGGCGGGCGATTGAGCATAGTCCGGGCTTTCAGGCGCTGGGTCAAGCCTGGGCACGCTATGTGAGTCCTGGCGCGGAGGTCCTGCCGCCGTTCGTCCTCGGCGATGGCGAGGGGATAGCGGCAGAGGTAGCGGCGGCCGGGTTCCGCAACGTCCGGAGCACGATGGCCGCTCAACTGCTGCGGTATCCCTCGCTGGAGGCGTTCGTTGTGCCCTACGTCCAATCATCGCCGATGGCAGACGTGTGGTCCCGGCTAAACGACGAGACACGTGCCGCCGTGGTGCAGCAGGTTCGTACCGCGCTCGCCTCCCACATCGCGCCGGACGATGGCCCCGAATCGTTGTCGTTTCCCATCGAGACACAGTACCTCACCGCTCGGGTGTGAGCCAGTGAGGTACTGTGGAGCGAAAGGCACTGCTGACAGCGGAGGGCCATTGCTCACGCGGATGGAAGGCTCGCCAGGAAGTCGCCGACGAGACGATTGAACTCGTCGGGCTGCTCCATGCTCGGCACGTGCGCCGTATCGTGCAGCACCACCTTGCGCGCGCCTGGGATGCCGCTCGCGAGGGCATCCGCGGTACGCTGGATCGAGGGCACATCCTGGTCGCCGACGAGCACGAGCGTGGGCGCGGCGATCTCGCCCAGCCTGCCAAACGCGGGCGGGTCGAGCTCGATCGGGGTCGCGTGCTCTGGCTCGGGCGCGGCAAGGTTCTGGCGCTCCATCTCACGTACCCGTGCGCGCACCGTCGGGTTGACCTGCTCCGGCGTGCGCCCAGGGCCATCCACCCACAAGCGAACGGTCAGCTCCACCGCCTGGTCGAGGTCGCCCGCCTTGAAGGCGGCTTCGATCGGCTGCCACAACCCAACCTCGTCCTCGGAGGGCGGGAAGCCGCTCACGCCAGCCCCGACCGTCACGAGGGCGCGCACGCTGTCTGGATGGCTGAGCGCGAAGTCGACGATGGTAGAGCCACCCATCGAGCAGCCCACGAAGACGGCGCGCTGAATGTCGAGGTGCCGCATCAGCCCGAAGAGATCCTCGCTGAGCGAGAAGGGCGCGTCGGGCATGGGCGACCGGCCGAACCCGCGCGCATCGTAGCGGACGACGCGGTAGCGTCCGGCGAAGGCAGGTATCTGGTCGTCCCACATGCGCAGATTGGCAATGCCTGCATGCACGAAGACGAGCGCTGGCCCGCTGCCCTCCTCCTCGTAGTAGAGCCGCGCGCCGTTCACGTCTGCGTACCCAGTCTTCGTCATGGTTGCGATTCTCCCCCTCCGTGTGATTCGCGGATACCGCACGTCAGCGTGCGCTGTCGGGCGTTCCAGTTTGCCAGTCTATCACGCTCACTGCCACCTCGGCATCAGCTCTCGCTCACGAGCGGCGTGGTGCGATAGTCGCTGATGGCGTAGCGGGGACGGAATCCAGCGGAGGCGTACAGCGCGGTGGAGGCGGCGTTGGCTGTTTCGTGGAGCACCATCGCGGTGCGCATGCCTCGCTCGACCATACGGCGCATTCCGGCGAACATCAGCGCCTTCGTCAGCCCTAGGCGGCGGAAGTCCGCATGGCAGCCGACCGGCTCGAAGAGGCCGCTGCGGCTGACTGGATCAGGCCAGTAGATCAGGAAAGCGGCGAACTGGCCGTCAGGGGCGACGACGACCAACTCGTGGTCGATGTCGAATCCCGGGGCGCGCATCACCTGCAGGTAGCTCTCCGCCTGCCACTTCGGACGAAACGCACTGTTATGGACCGCCGCCGCCAGCCCCGCCTCGTGCTCGCCCGCCACGCTGCGAATCGTGAAGCCCTCAGGCAGCACCGGCTCGGGCAGTGGCCCCTCCAGCGAGCGTGTCGTGTGCATCAGATACGGCTCGCCAGGATCGACATAGCCCCGGCGGCGCAGGATGTCTTGCCGCACTGGATCGCAGTCCATCACCTCCGTGCCGATACGTATATCTTCGCTATTCTGACGCCCGGCTTCCACCTGGGAGAGCAGCGTCTGCTCCTCGCACCACTCAATAACGCCCTCCTCCAGCGGAGTGCCGCGCTGATCGGGATGCACAAGCGCCGCGAAGGCGCCTTCGTGGTACGGATAGATCAGCGCCGCCGCGAGCAGCTCGCCGGAGTCATCCTCGTAGAGGCCGATATGCCGCTCCGCCCCAACGCCGCGCAGCGTGTTGGTCAGAAAGTGGCGCACATCGCCGGGATGGATGTAGCCGCAGCCGTCCGTACGGGCGTTGCACATGCCGACGAACGCCAGCAGCCGTGCTAGGTCCTCTGGCCGGTACTGTCGCATGCGCGCGCGCTCAAATGACATCACGTGTATCTCCAGTTCACAATCGACGCTTCCTCGATGTCCCTGCGCCACCATCCGCGACGCGAGCGGCCTATATAAACGGAAAGTACCGTCACGGGCGAGGCATGCCTTACCGCTACAGAACGAACTATCCGCCTGGTGTATCGCTAACGGCACCGGTCCGCGGGCATACCTGAATAGCGACCCCTCCCCTCATGGGGAAGGGGTAGGGGGAGCGGTTCTGTCCAAACGAAAGGGGTCAGGTCCGTTCCGCGTCACGTTTGAGGATGTATGCCAGCCAGGGGCGCGCGAGCGGGCCGGTCAGCGCGGGCACCTCGGCGAGGGGCACGTAGCGCAGTTCGTCGATTTCAGCGCCGTCTATCGTGGGCGTGCCCGCGATCGTGACCAGATAGAAGAGCGTCATGTGCCGCCCGCGCACATGTTTTGCCGCGCAGATCAGCTCGCCGACGGTCGCGCTCACGTCGAGTTCCTCGCGCATCTCGCGTACGAGCGCCTCGGCCGGCTGCTCGGTCTGGCGCACCAGCCCGCCGGGAACGCTCCACGCCGAGCGTCGGTACGTGTGGTGCGCCAGCAGCACGCGCCCCTCGTCGTCGCGGATGACCGCCGCCGCGCCCAGCGTGATCTTGGGTGAGCCGAGCCAGACGGCGAGATGCTTCCACGGCCGCGGCAGGCGCTTGTACGTGCTGTAAAACATCCGGCGTGCCCAGGAGCTGCCTGTACGCCTGGTAAGAGGCGTGCGCGCCTCTCCGGACGTCTCGGCACCTCCTCGCTGGCTCGCATCGGCTGTGCTGGTGACTTGCGTTCCCTCGGGCATGGCGCCGCTCTCCTTTGTCTCGGCAGACATGCCCATTGTCAACCGAGCGTTCCGCCACGTCAAGGCAGAGTTGAGAACGGCCCCCTCCCCCTGACCCTCTGTCCCAGCTGACGCCGAGAGAGGGGGCCAGCCAGCCCGCGCTACCGTGCGGATTGCGTGTGCTGGTCGATGCCGTCCAGGTACGCTCCGGCGAGGTCGGCGCCTTCGAGATCGAGCGATTCCGCGCGGGCGTGCTCGAAGCGCGTGTTCCGCAGCACGGCGTCGCGGAAGTTGGTCCCGCGGATGCTGGCGTGCGTCAGATCGGAACCCGAGAGGTCGGCGTGCTTGAGGTGCGCGTGGTCGAGGTCCGCGCCTGAGAAATTGGCGTTGCGCGCGATGGCGTAGTTCATCTCTGACTCGGCGAGCTTGGCTTTGTGTAGGCTCGACCCCGAGAGATCGGCGGATTCGAGCATCGCCTGTTGGCCTTCCACGTCATCCAGCGTGGCGTTGCGGATGACGGCGCTGCTCAGCTTCGCGCGGGTGAGCTTTGCCTTCCTCAGGTCCGCGCCAGTCAGATCAGCGCCTACGAGGTCGGCTTCGATGAGCAGGGCGTCATCCAGATGCGCACCGCGCAAGGTCGCACTGGTTGCCTCAGCCTGGTGCAGGTTGGCCTTTGTCAGCACTGCGCGGTCGAGGTTGGCATCCACGAGACGAGTCTCGGACAGATTCGCCATGTAGAGGTCGGCGCCCGAGAGGTCGGCGCCCGTCAGGTCGCTCGCTGAGAGGTCAGCCTTCTCCAGAACCGCGTCGGGCAGCTCGATGCCCAACAGCTTGATTCCGTGCAGCTTCGCGCCCGTCAGGTCCAGGCCTGGGAACCGCCGCTGTCCGAGCGCAAACTGCTCGAGGAGCTGGCCGACCGGGTTGTCGTCGTGTGTGTCGCTGGCCATCGTGTGTGCCTCCCCCATGCCTCAGCTCTGTTCGTGCCGGTTCGCGCGATGTCGCGGAACACGCTGCGTGTTCTCTGGGAGGGCGGTGGCAACTTTCAGGCCAGATTGTCCGGCGTACCCGATGCGGCTATGGCTGAAGCCAGCGGACCGGCGGGTCGAGGTGCGCGACCGCGTTGAAGATGCGCAGCGTCCCGCTCGCGCCAGTTGGGGCGGGACGCCAATCGAGCACGGTGATGCTCGCCGGATCGAGCCAGATGCGCCGTGCGCCAGCGACAGGCAGGCCGAGCGCGGCGCAGACCAGCGCCTTGATCGGGCCGACGTGGCTGACCAAGGCGATGGTTTCTCCTGAGTGGCGGCCAGCAAGGGCATCCGCCGCGGCGACGGCTCGGGCGCGCACATCCGTCAGGCTCTCGCCGCCGGGTGGGGCGACATCGGCGCCTGAGTCCCACGCGGCGAGCGTGTCGGGGTCGCGTTCACGCGCTTCGGCGTGTGTCAGGCGCTCCCAAACGCCGAAGTCTTCCTCGCGCAGGTCGGCCCACGGAATCGGCGTGAGGTCGCGCTCTGCCGCAAGTGCGCCGGCCGTCTCGCTGGCGCGCCGCAGCGGACTAGTGTAGATGGCACGCAGCGGAAACGGACGCAGCGCCTCGCGGAGCTGGATCGCCTGCGCCTCGCCGCGCTTCGTCAGCGCGACATCGCTGGAGCCGAGGTAGCGCAGCTCGCGGTTGCCCTCGGCCTCGCCATGCCGCACCAGCACGAGCCGCGTGACGTCCGCGCCAAGGCTGCCAGCGGGCCGCGACGCCGGAGGCACAGGCGAACCGCCGGATGTCATGCCCGGCGTGCCTCGCCGATGGTGATGCCGCGCCGAATCCGCCGCTTGCCGGTGCCGAGTGTCCACGAGCCGGTGTCGCCGTCGTCCAGACGGTTTAGCGCGAGGATCGCGGCGCCCTCTTCCGGCGGATGGAGGGGTGGGCCATATGTGGCATGCGGCGCGGCTTGCGAGATGACGTCGCGGAAGGGCTCGGTGACCCACGGCGTGGCTTTGAAGACGCTGCCCACGGTGCTCACCGGGAACTCGTCGCCGGACATTTCGAGCTTATGCACGATTGCGACGGCACTGGTGCCGAGGTCATGCCCGGCCTCCGCGAGAATGGACTGCGCGACCGGATCGCCGCGCTCGGCGGTCGCGGCCACGTGCGAGGCGAACGACGAGATCTCGAACTTACCGAAGTGGGTGCTGTCGACGAGCCGTCGCATCGCCTCCGGGCTGTCGATGCCGTAAGCCGTGGCAAGCGCCTCGACGAGCGGCGTCGGCTCTAAGCGCCCGTCGAACATCGCCATCGCCGCGCGAATGGCCGCCAGTCCGATCGCGTATCCACTGCCTGCGTCGCCGAGGATGAAGTCCCAGCCGTCGACGCGCCAGAGGTCGCCGCGTGCATTCATGCCGAGCGCGGTCGCCCCGGTTCCGGCGATGACCACGATGCCTGGCTGGGCCTCGGTCGCGCCTGCCCACGCGCCGACCACGTCATTTTCCAGGATTGTCGGCCCGTCATAGTCGAGCAGGCGAAACGCGCGCTGTGGCACGGGGAGATCGAGCTCGGTATCGAAGCCCGCGAGACACGTGCAGATGGCGTCCACCTGGCTCAGAACGATGCCCGCGTTGCCCAGCGCCGCAGAGACCGCTTCGGCGATATTGGTGCTGGCCGCTTCCATGCCAATCGAGCGGTAGTTCGCTGGTCCCGTCATTCCATGTCCGAGCACGCCCAGGCCTTCGCCGAACACGGCCGCGGTCGTCTTCGTGCCGCCGCCGTCAATACCCACTACATAGCGCATCCTGTACCTCCACGATGCGTCAGACTTCCGACGCATGCGTTCCGCCTATTCCTCGCCGTCGCCTACCTCGCCGATGGCGCTCACCGCGCGCACTCGCTGCCCAGCCTATCACATCGCGGACCAACTCTAGCATATCTGGCCGTCGGGATCGATTGTGCTCATCGGGTCGCACCGCTGGGGTCCGCGAAAGCCTCGCGCACCACCGCGCGCACCCGTTCCTCGTCGAGCGGAACCTCGTCGCGCGCATCCGTCTGTGTGGCGTCTTCGAGCACCATAGACAGCAGGTACTCGTGGTTGCCCTCGCGCCCGACGATGGGCGACGGAATCAGGCCACGCGGCACAAGCGCCGGTCCTTCCGTCGTCTGCTCGCGCTGGCGGGCGAGATCGGCCAGCAGGTCGGTGAGCACGCGCTCGTGGATGCGCGGGTCGCTGATGACCCCCCCACCGCGATCGGCCTCCGCGCGGCCCGCCTCGAACTGCGGCTTGACCAGCGCGACGACCCACCCGCCGGGTGCGGTAAGCGTGGCGACGCGCGGCAGCACCAGGCGCAGCGAGATGAACGAGACGTCGATGACGGTGGCGTCCGCGCGCTCGGGGAGCGACTCCAGATGCCGGATATTCGTGCGCTCCAGCACGACGACGCGCGGGTCCTCGCGCAACGACCACGCGAGCTGCCCATGCCCAACGTCCACCGCGTAGACGCGCGCCGCCCCGCGTCGCAGCAGCACGTCGGTGAAGCCACCAGTCGAGGCTCCCACGTCGAGGGCGACTTTCCCGGTTGGGTCGAGGTGAAAGACGTCGAAGGCGCGCTCCAATTTGAGGCCGCCGCGTCCAACGTAGCGTAGCTCGCTCGCGCTGACGACCTCGATCTCGGCGGCGAGGGGAACGAGTGTTCCGGCCTTCTCGACCGGGCGCCCGTCGACTTTCACCTCACGCGCCATGATGAGCGCGCGGGCACGTTCGCGGCTGGGGGCCAGCCCGCGCTGCGTCAGCAAGACATCCAGTCGTTCGCGCGGAGTCTTCCCCCGAGGACTGTGGGAGGGTGCGCTCGCGCGAGAGTCGTCGCTCATGGTGGTGTTCGTGCTGCCCCGGCGATCTTCAGCCACTGGGCCGTGCTCACGTGTCGGCCCCATCGGCGTTCAGCATATCATACGCATGAGGTCGCGGCGCTTCGAGGGGACTCGCGAAGCCACGTGGGTGGTGCCCCTGGGTGAGACGATTCGACGAGCGCAAGTCGTCCCTATCGCACGGGCACGCCACTGCGCACGGCAAACGCCTCCTCCGCCGTGCCGCTGGCAGAGGAGGCAAGCGCGGGGAATCGAAGCACCCCCGCTACGGCTTGATATTTTGGTTGAGGTGGAAGAGGTTGGTGGGGTCGTAGGTGCGCTTGAGGGCGACCAGCCGCTCATACGTTTGCGGCGAATAGGCGCTATGGATGCGCGCGTCGCCCTCGTCTTGCAGCGCGTTGACATACGTGCCGCCGGTGGCAAACGGCTGCAACGCGGCGCTCACGTCGCGCGTCCACGCGATGCCTGGCTCGTCGGGCTGCTCGGGCGGCCACGCGCCGATGATCCAGCAGAAATACGGCTCGAACCGATGCGCGACGGCGGTCGCATTGGCGGGACGCTTCGCAATGGCGCCACCTAGGCGCCCGACGATGACGAGCGTCTGGGCTCCCGGCGCGCGGATGTAGGCGTCGGCGAGCAGGGCCATCATGTCGTCGTCGAGATCGCGCAGGTACTCGTACCGGCTCCAAACATGGCTGCCGCGTGGTAGGTCCGCGTCGAGCGTCTGCTGCAGCGCGACATAGGGGAGTGGTCCAACCCCATCGCCGAGCGGGTGGCCGACCGCGCGCAGCGGCGCGATGGCGCGCGCGCCGTCTTCCAACGAGCCGACATAGAGCGGCACGACAGCCAGCACCTTCTGGCCGTGCAGCGGCTCCGGGAACGGTTCAACGGGCGGCACCGTCATGAACGCGTTCATGACGGTGAGCTCGTCGGGCGCGTCGCGCAGAAACTCGCGCTGGAAGGCAGCCACCTCGCGGGCCTGGTCGAGCGGGTAGAAGATGGGGCCTGACATCACTATTGGGCCGACCGGGTGCAGGCGGTACTCGAACGCCGTTACGATGCCGAAGTTGCCGCCGCCGCCGCGCAGCCCCCAGAACAGGTCGGCATGCTCGTCGTCGCTCGCGCGAATCAGTCGCCCATCCGCCGTGACGACCTCCGCCGAGAGCAGATTATCGCTCGCGTAGCCGAAGGCACGAATCAGCCAGCCCTCACCGCCGCCGAGTGTGAGGCCGGCAATGCCGGTATCGGAGTTGGTGCCTCCCGTGACGGCGAGGCCATACGCCTGGGTGGCCGCGTCGAACTCCACCCACTTCACACCACCCTCCGCACGGGCGGTTCGCGCCGCCGGATCGACCGTAATCGCCTTCATTGGCGACAGGTCAATCACCAGTCCACTATCGCAGGTGGAGTAGCCCGCGATCGAATGCCCGCCGCCGCGCACCGAGACCAGCACTCCCTGCTCGCGCGCGAAGTTGACCGCCGCGATGACGTCGTTCGCATCCACACACTCGGCGATGGCACCAGGACGCTTGTCGGCCAGGCCGCTCCAGATGTGGCGCGCCTCCTCGTAGCCGCCGTCCCCTGGCAGGATCAGCCGCCCGCGCAACTGCGCACGCAAATCCCCCCACGATGTCGCTACACTGGTCGCCGTGCGGATGGACTGCGGATCGCTCATCTCATCCCTCCCTCGCTCCAGCTGAATCCGACACACAAGGTTCATGCGCGCAAGTATACACGCGGCAGCGCACCCCTGCGGGCGTGTTTCTCGGTATTTTTGGGGGATCCTTTTGGGGTGGTGCGCGTCGATGGAAATCGTACCCCATTGGAGGGTGCGCGCGGTCCGCTTGTCAGCAGATTGGCGGAGAAGCACAACCATGGACCACACGGAAAAAGGAGGCCCCGCTGCCATGCTGGCAGCGAGGACCGTGAGGGCAGAACCTCTCCCCCTACCCCCTCCACTCAAGGGGAGGGGCCGCTGATTGGGCGGTGGTGGGCAGGGGCAACGGAGATGTTGCGTCCTGTCCACCTGGCCCTCACACCCGGATGTCGTCCACGAGCGAGAGGTTAATGAAGAGGTCGCAGCTCTGCCGCAGAATCATCGCGGCGGCGTCGTCGAACGCGGCGACCTCAACGCGGATGCCGCGATCCGAGCAGTATTCGAGCAGCGGCAAGAAATCGCTGTCGCCGCTGACCAGCACGAGCGTGTCGATCGCGCGCGCGTCAACCATCTTCACGATGTCCATGCAGAGGTCGAGGTCCATATCGGCCTTCTTGGCACCGCTCGCGAACGTCTTGTAGTTCTTCGTCGTAATGCGGAAGCCCACCCCCTTGACCGCCGAGAGGAACTGCTGCTCCGCGCGCGGGTCGGGGTTGGTTGGCGCGTAGGCCTGGGCGCGCACTAGCCGCCGGTTCCCACGCAGGAAGTCGAGCAGCCTACCGAAGTCGATCGAGATGTGCATGCTGCGCGCCGAGTAGAGCAGATTCGCGACATCGACGAAGACGCCGACACGCTCGGTCGAGGGGAACGGCGGGAACATCACCGTCATGCTTGGCGGCGCCTGCGTATGGCGCAGCTCAGAGAGCAGCCGATCGGTCTGCCGCGCGATGGCCTGCGTGATGACGTTGCCAAGCTGATTCGCCGAGATCGGCGGCGCGTCCGTCCCGCGATCGGTGCGACCCGTGCGCGGGTACGTCTCACGCGCTGGCCCGGCCACACCCGAGGGCTGCGGACCAAACCCACGCGCGAACGACGGCTCCGGCGAGCTGAAGGGGCTCTCGGGCCGCTGTATCTGACGCTGCGCGTCGGCGATATCCCACGCCTGCTGCGGCTCTGGCTCGTAGCGATCGTCGTCGCGGTCGCGGTCACGGCCACGTGTGCGCTCGCGTGTGGACTGCCCATAGCCCGCGTACGGGTCGCCGTAATCCGCGTACGTCGCGGCATAGCCATTCTCGGACTCATGGGCGGCGGCGGTATCGGCGTAGAACTCTGGCTCGCGCGTCGCGGCGGTGCCCAGCCGTCCCTCGCCGTCCTGCTCGTCCGCGGCGGATTCGGTCTGCCCCAGCGGCGAGGTGGCGCGGCGGCGGCGACGGCGGCGACGGGACGAGCCAGAACCGGCCTCGGCCGCGTCGGCAATCAGCTCATTCTCCGTCGGCTCTTCCTGGGCGCTCTCGGTCGTCTCGTCCGTCGGATGCTCCGTGGCCTCCGCCTGCGCCTGATCCTGCCGCGACTCTGTCACGGTCGCCTGCGGTGTCTCGGCCTCGGCCTCGTTCTGTTGTGCGTCGGTCAGGCCCAGCGCCTCGGCGAGCGTCAGCGACGGCAGCTCGTCGAGGACCTCACTGGCGCGGTCTTGCGTCGTGATCTGCTCGGCGTCCGCCTGGGCCGTCTCATTCTCGTTCTCGCCGTTCTGCGTCTCTGGCGTGACGAGCAGGCCACTCAGCCGCTCAGGCCGCACCTCTGCCGGAGCATATCCGGTCGTCTCGGCGCGCGGACGGCGGTCGAAGCGGTACCGGCGGCCGCCTGGCTGTGGAGCGGCCGTCGCCGCTGGTACCTGCCCGGCGGCTGCGGGCTGCGCGGGCGTCGCCGTCTCGGCGGCCTGTGGCTCTGAGAGCACCGGCACGGTCGCGGGCTGCACGGATGCTTCCGTCGCGGCGGCTGGCGCCTCGTCCGCGTTCGGCTGGGCCGCCGCGGCGGTCGTGCCGGGGGTTGGCGTGTCGGTGGCGCCTGCTGGAGGGGTGTCCGTCGGCTGCTCGGCGGCCTTGGTGGACGCCGCCGGAATCACCAGTTCGGCGCCGGGTCTGCGGTTGTTCCGACCGCGCCGCGAGGTGCCTCCGTGGCTGCGACGGCTGCGTCCACCCGCTGTGCGCTCGGGTGCGGCCTCGGCCGAGGGTTCGGCGACCGGCGCGGGGGCCTCGGTGGCCTGGGGTGCCTCTGGCGTCTCTGGCTGCGGCCGGGGCGCTTCGAGTGTGGTTTGTGCAGCGGCGTTCGGCGTCTGCACGTTCGCGGAGCGCGACCGGCGGGTGGGCCGCCTGCGGGCCGGGCCTGCCGATGGCGTCGCGGCGGGCGCTTCGGCGGTCTCTGCCGCGCGGCGCGCGTCTGCGTCGAGAGTGTGTTCGCTCATAGTCTCCTACTTCTGTGGTGCGCGAAGGGGAGGAGGCAGAGGAAGAGGGAGTGGTCTACATGTGGAGGGAGAACCGTCCGGCTCTGCGAGCGCAGTCGTTCTGACGATGCTCCGGCACGTCGTCCGCGCCAGAGATCCCAGGCGTCATTCGCGCGCTCTGCCGCTCGGAGCGCCGACCATTCTGCTTGTCGGACACCCATACCGGCCGTCTGTGCGCGACCCTGGGAGACACCGCCGGCGTCGATCTTCGCTCCGCCGCCGATCCTCAACCCCGCACACCCACGTCCTCTTGTTGCCGCCTTCCCGTCGCGGCTTCAGGTGGCTTCTCTCGCCGATCCGCACGCGCGCCGTCTCTGGCGGAATCGCGAGGAAGCTCGTCTTATCGGTTTGTCGTATGTTCTTCTGAGATTGAGTGCCGTGTGGCTTCTGAACGGCGTGTGCCACGCGTTGACTCAGGTGAGCGGGACGCGTGGTTCGCGGCTCCGTTCCGCGCGTCCTGCCCGAGTTGAACGTCAGGTTGATTGTTGGAATGCATGTTGTGGGCCTTTGCGGACTCTGGCATGCTGATCGCGCCGCGTCGAGCCAGAGCGAGATAGACCCCGAGAATGCGCTGGATGGACGTGTAGACACTCGTCACCGCGAGAACGAGCAGAGTCCATACCAGCCAGTTTTCGGCACCCAGAATCAGCCCGGCGGCCAGCACCATCACTCGCTCGGGGCGCGCCATGAGGCCGGTCTTCATCTCCAGGCCGAGGCCCTCGGCGCGCGCACGGGCATAGCTCACCATGAGCGAGCCGAGTCCGGCGACGTACGCGAGAATCACTACCCACGGGCGCTCCCATGCGAGATTCGCGGAAAAGCGCTGGTTGAGGGCAAAGAGGATGATGCCCAACAGGACAATGCCCTCAGAGTAGCGGTCGAGCGTGGAGTCGAAAAACGCGCCAAAGACTGTCTTCTGGTTCCGCACGCGGGCGAGGGCGCCGTCGATCATGTCGAAGAGGCCCGCGACGACGAGTAACACGCCACCAGCGCGCAGGTGCCCGGTGGCCAGCACCGCAGCAACTACCGCATTGAGCAGCAGGCCGATGACCGTCGCCATGTTCGGGGTCAGGCCAATCGCCGCGAACGGGCGAACAACCATCTCCGCGATGTGTCGCGCATACTGCTGAATGCGTGGCCCGAACATGTGTACTCCTCGTCATCCACGATGTCGCTATTGTATCACTCTTCACTCTCTCCGAACATGAGAGCGAAAAGCGCGCGCCTCTGGCCACACATGTAGCCCGCTTGGCTTGTGGAACAAGGGCGGTCTTCTCCCTGCGTGTCGGATGCCCAGAGCGCGGCCGGCGAATGAGCGCCGCGGGTTATTGCGCGACCCCGTTCATCTCAGGTAGTGCGGCGAACGGCGTGTGCCGTCGCTGGCGCATGTGCCGCTCGCGGGCCTCCAGATAGACCGACTCGACGTCGAGGCAGACGTGCCCCCAGCTAAAGTCGCCAGCGCGCTGACGGCCAGCCTCCGCGAACCGCGCACGTGCCTCGGGCGAGCCAAGGAGTTGTGAGATCGACGCGGCGATTGCCTCGTGCTTCTTCGGCGGCACCAGAATGCCGTCGATGCCGTCGCGAATGACGGTGCGATAGCCGGGAATGTCTGACGCGACCACTGGCCGGCCGGCGGCGAGCGCTTCAAGCAGAACGATCC
Source organism: uncultured Ktedonobacterales bacterium (assembly GCA_964427535.1). GTDB lineage: Bacteria > Chloroflexota > Ktedonobacteria > Ktedonobacterales > JADMIN01 > CAYRVF01. The sequence goes on along the minus strand of CAYRVF010000014.1, from coordinate 10,520 downwards.
CCTGGCTCTCGCCTCCGGTGCTCGGCGCGCAGAACACATCCGCCGTCGTGTACAGCGCGGGCAGCCGCTCCGCCGGAACACGCCCCAGGAAGACGACGTCCTTCCAGCCCACCTGCTGGATAAAATGCTGGAAGCGCGCACGGAGCGGGCCATCACCCGCGAAAATGAAGCGCGTGTTGGGGTATTGCTCGCGAATACGCGGGATCGCCCGCAGCAGGAACTTCGCTCCCTTGCGCTGCTCGATGCGGCCGAGGTAGACGATGTTCTGCTTGCCGTCGGCGAACTCGGGCAGCGGCGCGACGTCCGGGCGGAAGTGGCCGAGATCGACGCCGTTGGGAATGATGTTGTAGTCGCCGGGGAAGAACCGCGAGACGAAATCACACGCGGGCTGCGAGACGGCGATGCGCCCATCCAGGCGCCGCACATAGCGTCCGAGGAAGGGACGCGCGGAAGCGTACGCCCATTCTGAGGTGGACGTCAGGCCGTGGCGCGCCCACGCGTGGAAGGTGCCGACGTACGTCGCGTTCGAGACGCCGCTGAGGTGCAAAATGCTCAACGAGAGCGCAGAGGCGAGCGGCTCATGGATGTGGATAATGTCGAACTGCTCGCGACGCAGCAGGCCGCGAATGCGCCCGCGCAAGTCCGGCGCGACAGCGACACGCGCGACCGAGCCATTGACCCGCACGGGCGCCGCCCACCCCATCGTATAGACGCCGTATTCATGAGCACGCTGCCCGGTCGCAGGAGTGAGAATGCGCACGGTATGCCCGCCGGTGCGCAGGCCCGCGGCTAAATGGCGGATGTGATCCTGCACGCCGCCGGGGTAGCTCCAGTCATACGGCGAAACCAGCGCTATTTTCACTCGGCCCCTCTCAGGCCCACGGCCAGGCGTCCCCACAGATCGCCCCGGTAGCGAACCGGGCTGTGCTGTCGGCGGTGTCGATTGCCAACTCCCGCAGACGGCACGTGATCGTCCCCACTACTACTTCCGCTCGCCGGCTGTGGCCAGTTGCTTGGCCCGGCGTCCCCGTGTGCCGCCCGCTCGCAGCGCGGTGGCGACCACCCGCCGGCGAGGCGCGCGCTCAGAGGCATCGGCAATCATGTTGGTCGCTCTGCCGCCATGCTGCACACGATGTGAAACGAACGCGACGTATTCGCGCGCATGCCAGTAGGACCCCTCCGGCTGTGTCTGGCGCCGGAGAATCGCCTGCCGCAGGTCGTCCGAGGTCACACCGGGGAAGACCGTGCGCGCGCAGGCAATCGCCGTCGGCGTGTGCGCGTCGCTCCCGCCCGTCTCAGCCCAATGATACACCTTCTTCGCCAGCGACATCGCCAGACGCGACGAGCCAATGCCCGCGAAGCTGCCGTTGAGGGTCTCGATGCCGTCCGGGTGAAGCTCTGGCTGGCACAGCAGGCGGTTCATGACACCCCGCTGCACGCTATGGCGGAAGACCGGATTGAACGGATGCGCGACGACCGCCAGCCCGCCCTGCTCGTGGACAAGCTCGATGCTGCGCTCGATGCTGAGATCGGGGGGAACAGGTTTCTCCAGAAAGAGCGCCAGCATGTGCCCTTCGCGCGTGCTGATCTCTTCGCCGACGATCACCTCGAAGCGGTAGTCACCCTTGGCCACGAGATCGCGTGCGCGGAGCGCGCCCTCGATGGTGTCGTGGTCGGTGATGGCGATGACATCTAGCGCGGTGTTGCGCTCGACGAATGCCAGCACTTCTTCGACCGAGCCGGTGCCGTCACTGTAGTTCGTGTGCATATGCACGTCCGCCAGGCCCGAAGGCGCGATCTGTGCGGTATGCGATAGGCGTGCGTTCGACGTTACTGAATCGTGCGATGCGAGAAAGAATGGCGTTTCATCCTGCGGGTTAATGTGTGTACTCCCCATCCTATGTGCTCTGCCTCGCTCCTAGCTGAGGATCGAAGGCACCGTCCGTCGTGGTCAGAGCCGCTCCGGTGCGACACCATGTCGATCTCTCTCATTGTACGCTCTGGCGGCTGACATGTCACCAGCCGCGCAAGCGGTGCGCCTCCGCCGTCCATCCCGACCGAGACGGCTCTCGCCTGCCTCCGGAGAGGCGGTTGTCGAAGATGCCCCTCTTCCGTCGGAAGACTAGCGGGTCTCCATGAATATCGTGTAGAGAGTGTTAACGCTGTATGAAATCCTCACGTGTTATGTTTAGTGTATGCACGGCATGTGCCCGCGCGTGTGTTCTCTCCCAGAGGTACTACGCCTGACAGCACCCCCAGGTTCTTTCGCTCGCTCGACCCCGCCTCCAGGGCCACCCTCACTTGGCGAGCAGCACCTCGGTGGCCTTCACGATCACCGTCACCGTGTCGCCGGGGGTGAGTCCCAGCCGCTCCGCCGAAGAGCGCGTGATCGCGGAGACGATCTCCTGTCCGGCGACGTCCACCGTGACCTCAGCCATAATGGTACCGAGTTTCACGTCCCTGACGGTTCCTTTGAGTTGATTGCGTGCGCTCAGTTCCATGCTTGCACCCTCGATTCCTCGTTCGACACCCTGCGTGCCTGTAGCCCTGAGCGCATGGCCCGCACAGACCGTACCGTGTTGGGTGCGAGGTGTCATTCCGGCCGTGCCGACCCTCGTGGGCGCAGACGGGCCAGATAGGCATTCGTCGCCCGCGCTTGCCCGAGCGCAGTGTGCAGTGCGTAGCGTGTCGCGTCTAGCGCGTGGTCGTTCTGCTTGAGCGGCTGCTCGGAGGGGTCACGGTGCTCGCCAGGTGCCGTCGCATACTGATAGGCGCCGTACTCCGCCAGCGTCGCGACGCAGCGCGCCGAGACGTAGAGCCCGCGCGTGCCGTCTGTGCGGGCCGCCAGCAGCGAGGTGACCGTCTGGATGCCCGCGCGTACGGCGTTGTTCGCGCGCAGCGCCCGGCACGGCAGTCGCGCGGCGGCGAGCGCGCTGGCAAGGGCGTCGATGTGCTCAGGCTCATCCGGCCCGCAATACCAGACGCTCACGCCGTAGCGGCGCGTCAGCTCCAGAATCGCCGGAATCAGCGTCGCGTCCAGGCTGGCGCGGCGCTGGTAGAACTCGTCAAGCTGCCATGCGCGCCCATCGCCATCCAGGCCGAAGACGACAGCCGCCGCCGGATTCGTGTAGCCCCAGTCCACACCGCCGATGACCTGTCGCCAGACTGCCCCAGCCGGTGGCTCGCGCAAATGCCCGCCAACACTCGCGTCGAAGCTGTAGACCAGTCCCTCGAACGCGACGAACTTGCCCTGTACCTCCTGCTCGGCGAAGGCGCCAGTATAGCCCAGCTCCTCGACGAAGCCGGGTGGCAGATTGTGCGCGTTAGCGTAGGTGGAGGCGCGGAAGAGCGTGTGCCCGCGCCGGGGCTTCAGCTCGAAATCACGCGCGAACCCGTCGCGTCCGTGCGGCGTGCCTGTGGCCCAGCCCGCGGTGGTATGCCCTGGCTGACGCAGACGGCCCTTCAGCACCTGCCAGCCGTAGTAGCCACAGAGCGGCGCCTCGTCCAGCCAGAACCAGGCGAGATTCAACCCGCGTAGGCGGTCGGGTTCGTCGAGCGAGCGAAAGAGGATCTCGGAGCCGTTGGAGAGCGTGAGCGCTCCCTCCGACTTGGAGTAGGACCGGCGTAGCGCAGGCGCGAGCAGCTCGAAGAACGTGCGCTGTGTCGCGTCGCGCAGCATGGTGTAGGTCGGCGCGGCGATCAGCCCGAGCGAGCCGGGATCATCCAGCGCGTGGGTGATGGCGCGCACGGCCCCGGCGTAGGTCTTGCCCGCGCCGATGCCACCGACGTAGAAGCTGAAGCGGCTCTCGCACATCACAAAGGCCCACTGCACGGGGTTGAGCGTCCAGCGCTGGGTGAGCCGCTGGCGCGGGCTGTCCCTCTGCTCGCCGGGCCAGAGCGGTAGTGGCGAATCAGGCATCGTCGTCTCCTTCCGCGTCCGTGTCCGCGTCCGTGTCAGATACGCGCGCATCCACGACCGGCGCGCAGAGCGGCTGGTTCTCTGGGCCCTCGGGCCGCCGTGTGATGGTGATCGAGACGTTCGCGGGCTCCGGCGCGACGTGCTGGTAGAGTCCCTGCAGGCGCGCAACCTCGCGCTGGGCGGCGAGCGTGAGCGCGAGGAAGCGTGTACTGCTGCTGGCGCTCGCGTTGCCGTCGCCCTCTCGCAGCGCGGCCTGCTCGCGCTCGTAGCCCTCCCACGCGGCGCGCGCGATTGCCCGCTGGCTCTCGATGGCCTGGGCAAGCCTCGCCGCCCGCCCTGCGGTGTCCTCCTCGGCGAGCGTCGCCAGCATTGCGCGCAGCCAGCGCCGCACCGTCGTCTCGCCGACGCCGAGCTGGAACGCGATGGCACGCGGCCGCATGCCCTGCAGCGAGAGGCTAAACGCCCGCTCGCGCAGCGCCTCGCGCGTATCGTCTGATGGTACGCAGGATGGGGCAGCCGTGGCGGCTGCCAGATACTGGCCCGTGCGATCCTCTTCGTCTTCCACCGTGCCACCTCCTCCTCCCGCTGCATCCGTCCTCGGCGCCACTCCAGCGGAAAACGGCAGAACGGCGCCGGTAACCTCCCACTGGGGAAGGTCGCTGGCGCCGTCCTTCAGGCTCACCGTAGAAAGCTGTATTCTTTTGCCGTTTGACGGTTGCGGCTATAGTCCGGTGCGGATGTCTCCCGTGATCGAGCTTTCCCCCTCACCCTTCCAGGACATCCAGAGTTGCCCGCTCTCGGGTGCGACCGCGTTCACTCGTCCCTGGTGCCACGCCAGCCAGAGGATTAGCCGCAGCGCCCGTCCGCGCAGCGTCACTCGCTGGCCGCCGACACGCAGCTCGCCCTCTGGCTCGTCACGCCTCCCCTGCCCGGCGGACCGCTCGCCTTGATCCTTCCCCACCAGCTCACTCCTTCGTCGCACCGTTTCACTGGACGAAGCATAGAACAGGCGTTCGCAAACTGCAAGCGTAGCGGCGTATATCATGGTGCCCGCTGGCCGGGTACTGCCAGATGTGGGGGGAATGCCGGCGCAGAATCTCTCCCCCTACCCCCTCCCCTCTCCCCTCGAGGGGAGGGGCCGCTGATGGGGTGGTTGTGGCCAAGGGTGATGGGAGCGATGAAGTGAGGATGAAGGGGCCTCACCCCCGGCACCTCTCCCTGCGGGGAGAGGGGAGAGCGCTGGACGAGCGGGTTGCCCGCAGGCGACGGGCGCCTGCTCCCCCTTCCCCTCGCAAGGGGAAGGGGGCTGGGGGGATGAGGCCCCCACAGCTGCTAATAGATAAACGAGACGCCTGGCCCGGCGAGCGCGTAGCGGTAGCTCACCCGGCCCCAGCCGCCGCCGTCGAAGGTGAAGTTCATCTCGCTGATGAGGAACCAGCCGCCGCCGAGCACTTGCTCGACATGTGCGGCATGCCCGCCGCCACCAGCACCCTCGACACCCGGCGCGAAGACCGCCGTCGCGCCTGCCGCGGGCGACGATCCAGTGGCGAGGCCCGCCGTGCGCGCTCCGGAGATCCAGTTCGTCGCGGGACCAAAGCTGGCGAGGCGCTCATCTTGCCGCCGGTACCATGCATACCACGTGCAGGTGCCGTAGGACGAGGAGTAGGGGTCGCCCGCGAAATCGCCGAGCCCGTACGCGGGGTGGCCGGGCGGGGGCGTCCACAGACCGATGCCGCCTGGAGCCACACCTTGTGACGATGCGGGCGCCGCGACCGCCGGAGCCGCTGGCGATGACGTCGCGCGCAATTGCGGCACGAAGGTCTGCGCGACCGGGGGTGGCGGAGGAACGCGGCGGACGACCTTGGCGGTGAGTTGCACCGTCGCCGTCGCCGTGGTGAGCGCCATGCGCCGGAAGGTGCGCGGATAGCGCGCTGGAGTAGCGGCGACGGGCCAGTCGCCAGTCGGGTTGGGCACGTACGAGGGCGCATCTGAGATGAGGTTGCCCGTCGTGCTGACGTGCCACTTGGTGGTGCAGTGGACGGTGGTGCCGTCGCCCACCGTCAGCATGGCGAGTGGCCGCGAGTGGGGCATCTGCGATTGCGCCGTAGTGGGCGCCGGCGTCGTGCGCGCAGGTGTGCTCGACCAGAGGCGGCACAACCTGCCATTCTGCAACGTCAGCCATGTTCGTTGGGTTGCGGGAGCCATGTGTGCGGAGACATCACCCGGCATGACCGCCGGCGCGAACGTCATGCCTCCCAGCAGAGCGAGCGAGAGCAAGCGCCCACCGGAGGACCTCCACACCGCTGTCCAGATCAACCTGTTTACCTCCTGTCGAGGGCTGTGTTCTAAAGAGGCGGCCGGAAACGCTGCTGAGAGGCCGGTCGCGGTGCGCCCAGCCAATGCCGTCTACGTCTCGCCGCGCGTCCCAGCGCTGTTTCCGCGTCGCAGGTTCGTGTCGTCGAGCCGTAGCGGTCGAGCGGTTCACGCGCGCGCTCGCGTCACTCGCCTGCCCGCGCGTCTGTTTGCGGGCAGGGGTGAACGGTGGCGCCTCTCTCACACACTCCCTTCGCCGGATGACGCTCGCATCAAACGTTTCTCATCCGGGTCCTGCACACCGTCTCCAGCCGGTGTAATGCGGCATCTGAGCAGTAATCCACTGTCAGTGCCATGTACATCATCGATGTGTCGAAACCCAGCAATAAGCGGGTTTGGAACGTATGTCTATACTAGACACATAGCGATGACTGTACACCCTGCCGCTGCCCAGCATCGAGTATGCCAGCTCAACCAGTACTTTATTGCTAGTTTCTTTGTTCTAATTGCCTCCGCAGGCTAAGCCAAACGCGCACATGACGTCCTGACGGAAGGCGTGTTAGAACTACACCGTGACCGCGAGGATGAAGGAGCAGCGCATGCCAGAAGAGTCAGCCATCGAGGGTGACACGCCGCAGTCCGCGCCGTACGCTGTGCTCTGGGATGTGGACGGCGTGATTCTCGACAGCGCCGAGCAGCACCGCGAGGGTTGGCGCTTGCTCGCCGAGGAGAACCATCTGCCATATAGCGACGAGGCGTTTTGGGCGGGCTTTGGCATGCGGAACAGCGATGTCATCCCGTTGATGTTCGGCATCGCCGGGCCGCCCGAGCGGATCGCGGCACTCGCCGACCGCAAGGAGGCGCTCTACCGCGAGCTGGTTGCGCGGCAGGCTCAGGCGCTCCCCGGCGCGCGCGAGTTGATGCGGGCGCTGCACGAGGCGGGCTACCGGCAGGCGCTCGGCTCCTCGGCGCCCCCGGCGAACCTGCGGCTGATTATCGACGTGCTCGGCCTCGGCCCGTACATCGACGGCTTCGTCTCGGGCGAGCAGGTGGCAGCTGGCAAGCCCGCGCCGGATATCTTCCTCGCGGGCGCGAAGCTGCTGTCCGTCCCCCCCGCGCGCTGCCTCGTCATCGAAGACGCTCCCGCCGGAGTGCAAGCGGCCCACGCGGCCGGCATGCGCTGCCTCGCCGTTCGCCGCGCGGGCCAGCTCGACGCTCCCGGCATCGAGAAAGCCGACGCCGTCGTCGATTCCCTTACCGACGTCGATGTCTCGCTCGTCAATCGTCTGCTCGGCGCGCGGTAGGGCCTCATCCCGCCAGCTCCCTCTCCTGAGTGGGACCGGGCAGTGAGGCGGACGGGAAGACGGAGGACAAGGCAGACACCCAGACAAAAAGCCCCTCTCCTGGCGTCAGCTGGGGAGGGGTCTGTCTTGGTGTGATGGTCATAACGGACTATCGGCAAGAGCGCTGCAGGGCGTCCTCGGAGAGCAGGGTCAAATAGGGGGCGACCAGCGCCCATACGTCGTCGCTGACGTCGGTCAGAGAGGGGGGCACGCGAGGCAGGAGGTGTACTCATGCTTCCCGCAGCCACCCCCTACGTCAATTTCAGTAGACGCTCCAGGTCACGCGTTCTCCAACACCTCGTCGATACGCGCGAGTACGTCATCGGGCAGCTCGATCTCGGCCGCCTTCGCATTCTCGCTTACCTGCTCCGGGAGCGATGCGCCCGTGATGACACTGCTCACGCCGGGCTGACGCAGCACCCAGGCGAGCGCGAGCGTGCTTCGCGAGATGCCCAGCTCGTCCGCGATCGGTCGCAGGCGCCGCACGCGACGCATGTTCCGCTCAGACATGAACCGCTCGGCCGCCCAGGTCTCGCGCGCGAAGCGGGTGCCTTCTGGCACGCCCTCGTCATACTTGCCAGTCAACATGCCCTGCGCGAGCGGCGACCAGCAGACCAGCCCGATGCCGCGCGACTGTGTGACCGGCAGAATCTCCTCCTCGACCCGCTCACGATAGAGCATCGAGTACTGCGGCTGCTCGGCCTGGGGTTTGTGCAGGCCATAGCGTTCGCACAGCTCATACGCCTCGACGATCTGCGGCCCCGTCCACTCAGACGTTCCCCAGTACAGCACCTTGCCTTGCTGGATGAGGTCATGCATCGCGCGCGCGGTCTCGAGAATCGGCGTCTCGGGATCGGGCCGGTGGCAGAAGTAGATGTCCACATATGTCATGCCGAGACGGACGAGACTCTGCTCGATGCTCTCGAAGATGTGCTTGCGCGAGAGGCCGCGGTCGTTCACGTCGTCGCTCATCGGCCAGTACACTTTCGTCGCGACCACCAGAGTGTGCCGTGGATAGCGCTTGAGCACCTGTCCCATCTGGCGCTCGGCCTCGCCGCGCCCGTAGATATCGGCGATGTCGAAGTAGTTGATGCCCAGCTCGTACGCCTCTTCGATGACGTGTTGCGCCGCTTCGTTGGGCACCTTGCCCTCACCGTAATTGATCCAGCCGCCGAGTGAGACCGCGCTGACCTTCAGCCCTGAGTCGCCGAGTCGCCTGTATCGCATAGAGTCCGCTCCTTGGCATCTCTGCCCTACGTCTCTCCACATGCGCCTGTGCATGCACGCGGCGTGCCTCCCTGTCGAAGACGGCAAGCGCCGTGCCGCTCCGCCGGAATCACGCGCACAGCTGGGCTGCGGCACGGTTTTTGAGGAGAGAACATCCAGCGCGTGACCCACTGGAGCAGAGCCTTAAGCATACAATGCTGGATACAATACTGGCGGCGGGGCAATTTCCTCGCGAAGCGCGATGCCCCGACGTGATGCTCGCTGTCCAGGCGGCGCACGCCTCGCCCGATCGCCGCCAGCGCACGAGGAGCCAGACGGTGCATGTACTGACGCAGCCTGACGACCAAGGGAAGGCCATACCCGCGACCCCCCCGCGGAAGGGCGAGCCGGGCAGGCTGCCGCCAGGCATCCACCTGATCGTCGAGTTCTGGATGAAGTGCGCCAACGACTGGATCTTCAACCTCTCGTCGGTTCTGGCGTACAACCTGCTCGCCTCGATGATTCCGATTCTGCTGGCGCTGATGGCGCTGGCCAGTCTGTGGCTGAGCGCCGTCACGCCTTCGGATGTTCCGGCGCTGCAGCGCAGCATCATCAACGTGCTGCCCGCTGGCATCGGCCAGGCCTTCGTCGGCGCCGCCGCGCTTCGCCTCCGCGAGAGCGTCAACCTGATCTTGATCCTCAGTCTCGCCACGTCGCTCGTGCTCGGCTCGCGGCTCTTCATCGCGATGGAAAACTGCTTCGGCGTCGTCTTCCGTCTGCGTGGCCGCAATGTGGTGCGGCAGAACGTGATGGCGATCTTTATGCTGATGGTCTATGTGCTGCTCGCGCCGCTGCTCTTCCTCGGCTCGATCGCTCCCGCGGCCATCATCGCGACGCTCGACCCCAACGCGCACAGCGGATTTCGTGGATTGCTGATTCAGGTCTCGGGCATCGCCGCCGCGATGGTCGTCGCGATCGTGCTCTTCGGGCTGATCTACCTGGTCGTGCCCAACCGCCCCATGCGTCTGCGCGAGATCTGGAAGGGCACCCTTGTGGCGGCGTTGCTGCTGCTGCTCTACGAGGTGCTGTTCCCGGTCTACGTCTCGCTGCTGCTACGTCCGAGCAACTATGGCTCGGTGGTGGGGCTGCTGCTGGTCATCATGATCTTTTTCTACTATCTCGCCTTCATTCTGCTGCTCGGTGCGGAGGTGAACTCGTGGAATGAGGGCCAGCGCCGTGCTCTCGGCGACATCGCTGCGATGGTACATGAGGTGCAGGCGCATCGCTCGGTCGAGGCCATCGCCGGGCCAACCGCCGGGCTGCCATCCGTCGATCTGCAACACCACAAAGGCGCCGCCGCCGAGGCCACGCCCGAGCTGCTAGAGCATCACATCCGGGAAGATCACCGCGACGACTTCCAGCCGCCTCGCTGGTGGCACCCAGCGGGTGTGAGCGACGAGGCACCACCACCAGTCCACGCGCCCGCCGCCCTCCGCCGAACACGCGTCGTCTCCGTTCGCCGCTGGCACCGCTTGCCGCGTCCCGACGAGGGCCGCCCCGCCACCTGAGTGAGCACACGCTCTCCCCAGCAGCTCCCCTCTTCTCCATCAGCCTCAACTGCCTGCCTCACTGCCCCTCTCCTCTTAGGAAGAGGGAGAGGTCCCATCCTCCAGCCGCAGCGCCAGTCGCTCGCCATCCACGCGCACGCCCGGCGCCTGTGCCAGCACCGCGAGCAGCCA
>CAYRVF010000013.1:34164-57721 GCA_964427535.1 uncultured Ktedonobacterales bacterium | reverse complement strand
CGACAAGATCGTGGCGATCGACCTGGTCGCCGACCCCGAGCACCTGCGCCAGCTTGATCTGGTCATCCTCTCCGACTGGGCGATGCTAGCGCCCCTGACAAGATGGAAGAGACCGCAACACGCGTAGCCGGCCGGCACAAGCGTCCCCGGCAAGGACAACGCAGCATCAAACGGCCGGTCGCGGCCGACGGCTTCTCACGTGACGGAGTCCTGAGCGCCACGATCCTCACACAGTCCAGCGAAGGTGCCGATGTGGTACTCAATGAGTACTCGGTAATGCTACCGTAGTCGTACCTGATACTAACCAAGCGTGATTGGCCAGTTTGGATAGTTCTGAGTACGCAGTTTTGAGTATGCCACGAAACGCATACATGCCAGATTCAAGGTAGATGCCAGTAGGTGCAACCGCGAATCAAAAAGACTCACAGTTCTATGGTGGCTGTCCCGCTCCTCTGTCCGGTACCCTCCTATATCGACAGCCAGGGATTAGCTCGGCTGTAAGATGCCACTCGGCAAGGGTGTCGAGTGTCTCCAGCGACTGTCGGGCGTGATACCGGCCAGTTGTAGTGAGAATCCTTGGGCCATTCACCTCCAGCGTGAGCACTCAGAAGTGCAAAGCAGCCAGTAGCTGCTTCACGGTCCCGGATTACCCTCGCGCCGCCTGTCGACGCGATGCTGCATAACTTGGCAGCGCGAGGGTAATCCGGGACCTGACATCCGACCAATAGGCACATGGGCAACGTGGTGCGTGCGGAGGACGACTCGCAGGGCGCGAGTGACGAGATACGGTCGCCACAGACCGCCGGTAGCGGCTTCTTATCTCAGACGCCGTGGTGCGGGTTGCAGCGATAGATACGCGTCCCAACCCGCAGTCCACGAGAGACCTCCCGACGACTGCGCCCGCGATGAAGAGACGCCAGATGCCGCGAGAATGTTCCGTGGACGCATTCGTGGTCGGAGAAGACGGCTGGTTGGTGTGTCGTGTAGGTGACATGGGTATTGTGGGAAGAAGGGATCGCGGGCGCATGCATATCCTGATGCTGGCACCCGAGCCATGCTTTGAGCCGCGTGGCACGCCGTTCAGCGTGTATCATCGCGCGCGCGCGCTTGGCATACTAGGCCACGAAATCGATCTGGTCACGTATCCAATCGGCGACAATGCGACCCTTCCCGGCACGCGCATCTACCGCACGTGGCCCGTCCCGTTTCTCAGCCACATCAAGATCGGCCCGTCGCTGGCGAAACTGCCGCTCGATGCGCTGCTCTTTTTGCGCGCGTCGGGCCTCTTACTGCGACACCGCTACGACTGCATCCACACACACGAAGAGGCGGGCGTATTCGGCGCGCTGCTTGGGTGGACATTTCGCATCCCTCACATCTTTGACATGCACTCCGATCTTGCCGAGCAGATCTCGAATACGCCGTACGGACGGTTTCCCTTCCTCGTATGGATGGTGCGTGCATGCGAGCGACTTATCGTTCGCAGTGCGAGTCAGGTGATTGTCATTTGCCCGGAGCTAGAAGACAGCGTCGCGGCAATGGCCCCTGACAAGCCGACGATCCTGATCGAGAACACGTCGCTTGCCGCGTTGGAGGATGGCGAAGGGTCCACCACGCCGTTGGACCGCACCACCCAGCGAGCCCAACTGTGCGCTGAGTTGGACCTGCCAGAGCAGCCAGGTCCGGTGCTCGTCTATACCGGAACGTTCGAGGTGTATCAGGGAGTCGATCTGGTAATTGAGAGCATCCCATCCGTACTCGAGCGCTTTCCCGATGCCAGGTATGTACTCGTCGGCGGCCGCCCTGATCAGGTTGAGGCGGCGCGTGCGCTCGCTCGGCGGCTCGGCGTTGAGGCGGCGGTGAGGTTGCCCGGACAGCGTCCGCCCGAGGAAATGCCGCTCTTCAACGACCTGGCGGATGTCCTTCTTAGCCCGCGTGTCCATGGGACCAACACGCCGCTGAAAATCTACTCGTACCTGTACGCCGATCGGCCCATTCTCGCCACCAACATTCGCTCACACACTCAGGTACTCACACCCGACATCGCCCTCCTTGTTGACCCGACAGGTGAGGCGCTCGCCAACGGAGCAGTGCGGCTCCTGAGCGATGAAGCGCTCCGACGACGTCTTGCACAGAACGCTCGCGCGATCGCGTTGAGCAAATATAGCTATGGCAGCTACCTCTCGCGCACAGCCAGCGCCTACCAGGGCATTCAGCTCCGGCAGGCATTCGCCTAGCGCATTCCATCGCAAGACGCGACATCAATCAATCTCAGTAACGCAGCAGGCGGACTACCGTCCTTCTGTTGCCTACAGCGGAACGCTCCCCACAGCACCCAGGTCGATCACGGACGAAGTGACAGGAGAAGGACACATGTGCGGGATCTGCGGTGTTCTGCATCTCAACAGCGAGCTCGCGGCGAGCGAGGACACGCTGCGCATGATGGTGGCGGCTCAGCGACACAGGGGACCAGACGACGAAGGCTATCTCGTTCAACCTGGGGCAAGCCTCGGCTTCACCCGGCTGGCAATCATCGATCTTACTCCCACCGGCCATCAACCGATGCCCAATGAGGACGGCACCGTCTGGCTCGTCTTCAATGGTGAGATTTACAACTTTCAGACCCTTGTGCCGGAGCTCGAACGGCGGGGTCACGTGTTCCGCTCCCGCTCCGACAGCGAAGTCATCATCCACGCCTACGAAGAATGGGGCATGGACTGTGTCCCGCGGTTCAACGGTATGTTCGCTTTCGCCATCTTCGACAGCCGCAAACAGCGGGTGCTGCTGGCGCGCGACCGGCTGGGCGTCAAGCCGCTCTACTACTGGAGCGATGGGCGCAGGTTCGCGTTTGCCTCGGAGCTGAAGGCGCTGGTGAGCTATGTGCCCGACACGCCGGAACTCTCGATGTCCGCGCTGCATACGTATCTTGAATATGAATACATTCCGGCGCCCGAGAGCATCTTCGAGAATATCTACAAGCTTCCCGCGGCACACGTGCTGGACGTGCCGCTGGATGGGCGTGCGATCGGGCGCGAGTCGGCGGCGTGGCAGCCGCAACGCTACTGGAACGTGCAGTTCAGCGGTCCGGGCGCGAGCACGGCCCACACCAGCTTAGATGACTATGCCGACGAGCTGTACGATCTCCTTCGAGCGGCGGTCAAGCGCAGGCTCATCGCGGACGTCCCGCTGGGTGCGTTCCTGAGCGGGGGCATCGACTCCAGTAGTGTTATCGCGCTGATGGCAGAGTTGAGCGGTGACCCCGTCAAGACGTTCACCATCGACTTCGACGAGACATCATACAGTGAACTACGCTACGCGAACCTGATCGCCCAGCACTTCGCCACCGATCACCATGTCGAGCGACTGCGGCCTGACGCCACCGAGCTGATTCACACCGTCACTCGCATGCTTGATGAACCATTCGCCGACGCCTCGGCCGTGCCGACCTATCTCGTCTCGCGGTCGGCGCGCAAGCATGTGACGGTCGCGCTCGCTGGCGACGGCGGCGACGAGCTGCTGGCAGGGTACGACTGGTATCGCGCGCAACAGTTCACCGCGACCTATCTCGATCCCCTGCCGAAGTCGCTCTTCCAGTCAATCGCGGCGCTCTCGTCGTATCTTCCACACTCCGAGCAGAAGAAGTCGTGGAGCGACATCGTCCACCGCGTCGTCGAGGGCGCATCATTGCCACGCGAGCTGCAGCAGGTCCGCTGGCAGATGTTCTGGCGCGACGACGAGTTGAACGAGTTGCTGGTCGAACCGTCGCGCCCATTCACGACCGTCGCCGATCCCGCGATCGTCGCGCTGCTCGCAGATAGCGGAAGCCAGCATCCCCTCGACCAGCAACAGTACGCCGACATCAAGCGGTATCTGCCGGACGATATTCTCTTCAAAGTCGACCGGATGAGCATGGCCGTCTCGCTCGAGACACGCGGCCCCTTCCTCGACTACACGCTCTACGAGTTCGTGGCTCGACTGCCTCCGTCGTTGCGGCTCCGTCGCGGCGTAACCAAATACCTGCTGCGGCGGGCGATGGAGCGGCGCCTTCCTGAGGAGGTGTTGGGCCGGAGCAAGCTTGGCTTCAACATCCCATACAAGTCGTGGTTGCGCCACGACCTGCGCGATCTGATGCTAGACACCCTGTCGCCAACACGACTGTGTCGGCATGGCTACTTCCAGCCGCGCTACGTGCAGCGGCTGATTGACGAGCATCTCGCGGGCACCCACAACCACGCGCACAAACTCTGGCAACTGCTCATCTTCCAGTTGTGGATTGAGCAGTATCTGAGCACACGGCAACCCAGACCGTCCGATATCGTGGCTGTCTCGTCTGGCGCACCCATCGACATGTGAGTCGTCAGTTGCCGGCTATGCGACAGCACTGACTATTCGCGTGCCGCGCGCCGACACCACCCGAGAAGGGCAGGGCATACATGCCGTCACCATCGGTTTCGGTGATTCTGCCGATTTACAATGAAGAAGAGAACATCCCGCTCGTCTATGCCGAGCTGAAAACCGCGCTCGAAGATCTGCACCGCTCCTACGAGATGATCTTCGTCGACGATGGCAGCAGCGACGGCAGTGCGTGGCGCCTTCAGCAGATCGCCCTGGACGACCCCACGGTGATGGTGATTCGCTTCCGGCGCAATCACGGGCAGACGGCGGCGATCTCCGCCGGAATCGACGGGAGCAGCGGGACCATCATCGTCCTGATGGATGCCGACATGCAGAACGACCCCCGCGATATCGGCGCGCTGCTCGCGAAGATGGAGGAAGGCTACGACGTCGTAAGCGGCTGGCGAAAGGACCGCCACGACGCGTTTGTCACGCGCACGTTGCCCTCGAAGGCGGCCAACGCGCTGATCTCGACCGTGACCGGTGTGCATCTGCACGACTACGGCTGCACCCTCAAGGCCTATCGGCGTGAAGTCCTCGAACCAGTGCGGCTCTATGGCGAGATGCACCGGTTTATTCCCGCGTATGCCTCGTGGAACGGCGCTCGCATCACCGAAATGCCGGTCAATCACCGCGCCCGACAATTCGGCAAGTCGAAGTACGGGCTCTCGCGCACCGTGCGGGTCGTGCTGGACCTGATCACGGTCAAATTCCTCGGGAGCTACGGCACCAAGCCGCTCTATGCCTTCGGGACAGTGGGCGTCGGTCTGGGCATGCTCAGCTTCCTGATCGTGTTGGTCGCGCTGATTGAGTCTTTTGTGCCGCCCTACGTGCGGCTGCACAACAACCCGCTGACCTTGCTGGGGGCGATCGTCTTCGTGCTCTCGGTGCAGGTGCTGCTGATGGGGCTGCTGGCCGAGCTGACGATGCGCACCTACTACGAGTCGCAGGGGAAGTCCACGTACACTATTCGCTCGATCACTCGAAGCACCGCCGACAGCGGCGCTGAGCCAGCCGTCGTCAAGACGAGCATCCCAGGGCGCCCGCTGACGATCTCGTATTACCTCGCCAGCCAGCACGCCGAGTCTGTCGCGGCGGGCATGGCGCGCGGTAGTACGCAGAACGGCACGTCCGAGTAGCACAGACACCGTCCACACCCTCCGAACGACGGAGCATGGTCTCTCGTTGGGGTACGAAAGGTGAACCTATGCGTTGTCTCGTTACAGGTGTCGCCGGATTCGTGGGCTCGCATCTAGCGGAGCGCCTCATCGCCGACGGCCACGACGTGGTAGGCGTTGATGTCTTCATCGACTACTACCCACGCTGGCAGAAATTGGCCAATCTGCGCCAGCTTTTCTCCTCCCAACGGTTCCATTTTATCGACGGCGATTTGAATACGCTCGATCTTCCAGCGTTGCTCGCTGACCGCGAGTGGGTCTTCCACCAAGCAGCTCAGGCCGGAGTGCGCGCGAGCTGGGGCACGAGCTTCGACATCTATATCGCGTGCAACATCGCCGCGACACAACGCCTGCTCGAAGCCGCCGTCTCTGCCCCAGACTTGCGGCGTCTCGTCTACGCCTCGTCGTCTTCGGTCTATGGCGACGCGCCCGCGCTGCCCGTCACCGAAGAGACGCTGCCGCAGCCTGTCTCGCCATACGGTGTCACGAAGCTGGCGGCCGAGCATCTCTGCACGCTGTACTGGCGCAACTACGGGGTGCCGACGGTCTCGCTGCGGTACTTCACCGTCTATGGCCCGCGACACCGACCTGACATGGCGTTTCACCAGTTCGGCAAGGCGCTCCTCGAAAGCGGCATGATCGTCGTCCACGGCGACGGCACGCAGACGCGCGACTTTACCTACGTCAGCGATGTCGTCGAGGCCAACATCCTCGCCGCCACCACTCCCGGCGTGGAAGGCCAGATCTTCAACATCGCCGGTGGCTCGCGGGTCTCCGTCCGCGAGGTGATCCGGACGCTGGAGGAACTGAGCGGCAGAAAAGTGCTGATCGATTATCGCGAGACCGCGCTCGGCGACGTGCGCCACACCTACGCGGACATCTCGCGCGCACAGCGGCTGCTCGGCTACCAGCCAGCGGTCTCGTTGCGCGACGGGCTCGCCGCCGAGCTCATGTACCTCGAAACGCTTTATCCTCGACACCCGATGGCAGTTTTGCCAGACGGCACCACGGCGGGAGAGAGTGACGACGCCGGTGTGCCGATTCCGGTGCAGCCAGCGACTGAGGGGCCATTCACGGCTCAGCCTTGAGAAGCGAGCAAGCGTATGCCACTGACTGATGCACGCCAAGCAGACAGGGTCGCACCCACCGAGCGGCGCACGACGGACCCACCTCCGTCGGAGCCGTCGCGCGGTGGGCTCGCGCGGCGAATATGGGCTCGCGCCGCTCAACTACGGGCCGCGGCCGGGGTGTCGACGACGCGCACAAGCAAGCGACGACGCTTGTTGCTGGCCCTGCGCATCGCGATCAGCCTGACGCTGCTCCTCATCGTGCTCTGGAAGGCGCATGTCACCAGATTCGTCGACGTGCTGTCAGACATGAACCCGACAATCTGGGCGCTCGGCCTCGCGGTCGGCGTGGTGAGCAACGTTGTCAGCGCGCTGCAGTGGCAGGTGCTGCTACATAGCGAGCGCATCAGGCTGCCCTTCGGCAAGATCACGTCGATCTACTTCATGGGGCATACGTTCAATCAATTATTGCCGTCGAGCATCGGCGGCGATGTCGCCAAGGCGGTATACGTCGGGCGCTTCTCCAAGCAGGGGATGGGAGCGGCAAGCGCGACACTGATGGCGCGCGTGGTTGGCCTCTGCGGGCTGCTGCTTACGGCAATCCCACCTGCGGTGGTCGCCGCGCTGATCTTGCCCTCATTCGGCTGGACGCTTCCGGTGATCCTGCTGGGGGTTGGCGTCGCCTACGCCGTGGGGCTGACAGTGCTGCTCACGAGTCACACGTTGCTCCGTCGCGTCGCCGGGAGCCAGCTCTCGCAGCGGTCGATGGGCCGCAAGCTGCTCGAACTCGCCGAAACGGTCTCGCGCTATCGCACTCGCCGCAAAGTCTTCATTCTCGATTTGCTCGTCAGCTTGTGCTTTTACGCGACGGGCACTCTCAATTTTTATGTGTATGGGCAAGCGCTGCACATGCATACGCCCTTGTGGTTTTACTGGATCGCGATTCCCCTGACAGCGCTCGCAACGACCATTCCGATCTCGCTCAACGGCTATGGCGTGCGCGGCGCGACGATTGTCATTCTCTTCGCGCTGATGGGCGAAACCGCCGCCTCATCAGCATCGCTGGCGCTTCTGATGGAACTGCAGCTCCTCTTGTTCGCGCTCGTCGGCATCGGCATTCTCTTCCATCTCAATCGCGAGCTCGCCCAAACCAGTATGGCAGCCGGAGCCACAGACGTCACACCTGCCATGCTCTCCACGACGAGCATACAGGCAACCACCCCCTTGAGGAGGACCGACATCATGGCAGACGGACACGAAGCAGATCAGCATGTACCTGTGCTTACACAGACGACCGCGAACGAGTTGCGGCACGAGCACGGGTACGGCGTCCCAGCGGGCCACAGCGTACCCGTGCTCACGCAAGCGACGACAGACGCGCCCGAGGAGACATCCAGCGGTGGCGGAGCCGCGACTACGTACGGCACCGAGACGCGTCAAGAACAGCCGCACGCTCGTTCGCTGCGTCTGGGGAGGAACGTGCCGCGCCGGCGGTCGACCGTATTCGCCATTCTTGCGGCGCTGGTGCTCGTCGCCGTCGTCGTGCCGATTGGCGTAACGCATTTCTTCAAGTCGCCGCAGAAGGTGCAGCTCTATACTGTCAGCGCGCAACCGCTGACGAGTTACGTCGGCGGCGGCGGCGTGACATTCCCCACGCAGTCGCTCAACATAACCTATCCCGTTGCCACACAGGTGCTGCAGGTCAAAGCGCAGGTTGGCCAGAGCGTCCAAGTTGGGCAACCATTGCTCACCCTCGACGCCGCCAGCATTTCCGCCCAGCTTGACCAGGCGTACTCGCAGTGGCAGGTCGCCCTTGACTATGTGAACCGCCTGTACTCCGTGGGCGCCTCAAGCACACAGATCGCGGCTGCCCAGGAGCAGGCCGCTCTCGCGAAGAGCAAGTATGACGCGCTGAGTGCCGAGCTCTCGTCGCCGGCGTACAACAACGGCACGGTCTCCGCACCGTTCGCGGGCGTCGTGACGAACATCGAGGTTGGCCCTGGAAGCTTAATCCACAGCGGGCAGACGCTGGTGACGGTCCAGAACATTGACTCACTCATCGTGCATGCCCAGTTCCCCATCGACCAGGTCAGCCAGGTGAAGCTCGGTGCCCCTGTCGAGATCGACCCAGCAGCCGCGGGCAGCAAGTCGTATCGGGGTACCGTCACCTCCATCAACCCGGCGCTGAGCAAGCAGGGCAGCGCGACGTTTGAGTCATGGATTACCGTTCCCAACCAACATCATGACCTCTTTACCGGCCAGAGTGTGTACGCGCGAGTGAGTACGACACAAACGCTTCTGACAGTTCCCGAAGTCGCGGTCATCAACCCACAGTCTGACTCGATTGTCTTCGTGTATGGTGGCGGTCACGCGCACCTACGCCATGTCGTCGTTGGGCCGCGTGACGTCGACCGCTTCGGCATTCTCAGCGGGCTGCAGGCGGGAGACCAGATCATCATGACGGGACAATATGCGCTCTCGGACAATGATCCAGTCACCGTGCGGCCATGAACCGAACGCCAGAAGAGGTCACGCCGGTGTCGACCATACTCGCACAACTAGAGAGCAGCCAGGGGCGTCTCGCGGCGGCCAGAGAGGCCGCGACGCGAGGTGGCCGCGGGGTGGTGGCGAGCGGGGCCGTCTGGCTGCTGGTCGCCGGGGCGCTACTCATGCTTTCAAGTGGTGCGGTCTGGAGCAACATCCCACTGATCAGCTCGACAACCGGCTGGACAGTGTCAGTTGATCTGGGCTGGGGCATCACCTCGCACCTGCTGTCCTATGGGACGCTCACGGTCGCGCTCGCGTTAGTGTGTCTGTTTCGGGCGCTTGCCGCGTGGCCGGGACCTCTACGCGTGCGCACATTCGCGGGTCCCCGCCTTCGCAGGCCGCTGCCACTGCGGCCGCGGACGCTCGTCGGTCTCGGCTACGTGGCCATCGGGATTTCGCTGCTGTACGGCTACCAGTTCATCTTCGTCGACTTCGCCCATGTCGCGAGCCAGGCCAAGCAGGAAAGCGAGAGCCTGATCATCCGACACCATCTGGGCTACTCGCTGCCCGCGCAGACCATTCACATGAGCGCGTTCACGGATGTGACAGCGACCACTGGCGACCGCATGCTCCTGTTGGTGCAGTTGATGAGTCCTGGGGTGCTTCTGCCTGTGCTCGCCGGGCTCGTCTGCTGCTATGGCGCATATTACCTGACGCACAGGGAGGCGTGCGGCACATCCGATCATGCGAGCGCTCCGGATGCGGAGGCGCCTCGCAGGCGGACGCGCGCCACACTTGCCGTGATCGCGCTGTGCGTGCTCGGGTGTATCCTTCTGGGACGCGCTCCGGCCGCGCTCGTGCTCGAACAGCGAGGCCAGCAGGCGCTGCAGGCGGGAGACTATCAGACCGCGTTGACAACCTTCGATCGCGCCCAGGCGCTGAACCCGGCACTGTTCCAGCTGGCAAGCTTCCGCCAGTTGCGCGGTGAGGCGGAGTTCGCGCTGCACAACACACAGAACTTCGACGCGCAGCTCTATCTCGCCGACCAGTATCGCCATGCCAGCGCACTCGACCAGGCGTGGAGCATCGACGTGCAGCTCAATCGCGCCTACCCACACGATCCGGCGGTCGTACGCGACACGGCGCTGACTGCCGAAATGCAGCTCGAGCACAGCCTGGCCAGCACGACACTGCCGACTGACCCTGAGACTGCGCTCGATGATCCCCCGCCTGCCAGGCCGTCACTGGGTGCGGCGCTGCTCTGGTCGACTCGATTGCTCGCGACGCAATCCAACAATCTCATGGGGCATTACGTCCGTGGGCGCGTGTTCTTCGCGCTGCATGACTACGAGGCCGCGACCACCGATTTCAGCACCATCGTGACCGTCGCGCAAGACCATGACCTGCAATCCGCGGCGTATACCTACCTGGCATTGTGCGCTGGGGCGCTCGGCAACCCCATCGACGAACGCGCATTTTTGCGAAAGGCGATTGCGCTGGACCATGGCTACAACAACACAACTGCTCGAGAAGCTGCTTCCGGATTCCATTAGCGAGCGTCCGCGAACCGATTCGGACTCGCGCACACGACGTGTCTGGTCGCTCCTGAAGGGCGTCCATCCGCTGTCGTGGCTTGTGCTGTGCGTCGCGCTACTTGCGCTGAACCTCTTCGCCTATGAAACGCTGCTCGTACCGCAGCCTCGCAATTATCACGCGGACTGGCTCGGCGCGCGTTGGATCACGGCCCCCAACATCAGTGGCACGACGGCATTCTTTCGCAAGTCGTTCGACCTGGGAGCCTTGCCGCGGGGTGCGTTTCTGGAGGTGCAGGGCTCGCAGTCGCTTGAGATCTATGCGAACGGCACCCAGCTCGACAATACAGACGATGACTTCGCGGCTGGCGCGACGAACCGCGCGTATGTGTACGACGTCACACCGTTCTTGCAGACGGGGCGCAACACCATTGCGCTCTGCGCGATGAACCGTGATGATGGAACTCCCGCCATGCGCGCGGTCATCGGCCTCGCTTTTGGCGATCAGCGGCAGACCTTACCGTCAGGCTCGACGTGGCTCGCCACCGGCAGCTCCCAGATTGCTGGCGGACCATGCAGCATCACATCCGTCCGCGACTGGGCCTCGCCTGGCTACAACGATGAGGCATGGCAAAACGCAACCGCACTGACGACAAAAGCCCCCCCAGACGGGGTGATGCCCGAGCGCCCAATCACCTTCGAGACACCCGTCGCGACCACCTGGCTCTCCGCTGGCAGTGGAAGTGATGCGTTTCTGTATCGCGCGGTGAACCTGCCGTCAACCTCCGATGCATGGCTGCGCGTCGCGTCATCCGGCCAGGCACAAGTGTTCCTCAACGGCCATCAGATTGTCGCGCAACCCGCCAAGGTCCAGCACAATCCGTCGGGCCACGCTTTGCCAGCCGAGGCCATCGTGACCAACGGCATTTACGACATCACGCCGTTTGTGCATTCCGGCGAGAACACGCTGGGCGTCCACGTGACGACGATCGGAGCCGATCTCAAATCGGGCACACCGCGCGCCCGGCCAGCGGCCATGACGCTCGATCTCTTCGTCACGAACGGCGGCGGACAGGTCACGCATATCGTGGCCGACCACTCGTGGTGGGCGTCGGCGAGCGCAACGCCAGAATGGCAGACAGGAGCCGGCACAGACCATTGGTCGTCCGCGATCCCCATCGATTCGTCGGTATTTGGGCCGCGTTCCGCGCCATTTCTCCCCACTGGAGATGTGTCGATGCTGGGAGCCGAGATGAAGGACCCGGTGTCGGTCATTCGCGTTCTCCTGCTGACAACTCTGCTGTTCGGGCTAGTCTGTGCATTCGCGGTTAGCATCCAGATGCTGCGCCGCCGCCGCGCTCGCAACGTTTCCGCCGCGATAGATCGGGTCGCCCTCGCGATGATTCCGATGGAGGCGCTGATAGCGTTGCTCATCGCCCTCAATTTGGAGCCGCTGATGCCGCGCCCGTTCCCGTTTACGCGGCTCTGGCTGGGACTTATCATCGCAGTGGCAGTACTGACGTTCACAGTCATCATGGCCGCGGACAGACTTCAACCAGCCGAAAAACGCCTAATGCGCCTCACGCGCTATCTGCCCGCCAGACTGACACCGGCAACACTCGCCATCGGTCTTGTCGGCACTGTCTTGGTGCTGATCGGCCTCTACATGGTCACGTACAACCTGAGCTACGAGGTGTACTGGCAGGACGAAGTGACGAGCATCTACGCGGCCAAGGGCATCCTCCACACCGGCTTGCCGAAGTTGATCTCGGGCTTCATCTATCAGAAGGCCGAGTTGTACTCGTACATGCTGGCGGTGCCGATGGCGATCTTCGGCGATGGCCCGATCGCCACGCGCGCGCTCAGTGTCATCGAGTACGTTCTCAGCCTGGTGCTCACCTACTTCATCGGCCGCTATTTTCTCGGCAGGCGCGTAGGGCTCCTGGCGATGCTGCTGCTGGTCTTCTCGCCGATGGCGGTGCGCTGGGGCCGCGAGGCACGCATGTACCAGCAAGCGGAGCTCTTGCTGCTGATCAGCGTCTATCTGTTCTATCGCGCGGTCCAGCCACGAGCACCCTCACGCTATATCTATCTCAGCATGTTCAGTATCGTCGCGATGTATCTGAGCCATGAGGAGACCTTCATCCTCTTGCCGGCGATCGCGCTGTACTTTGTTCTCACGCAGCGGTTGAGCTGGATCCGCAATCCGCACTGGTGGATTGCGGGGTGCCCGGCTATCGCGATCGTCGTGTTCGAGCTGTATCTAACGAAGGCAACGCACCCGCCAATCATCGGCACAGACCACACCCAGCTGCCACTTATCTCGTTCAGCCCCAACAATGTCACCTACTACCTGCGTCTGCTCTTTGTCTCCCGTGCCCTCAAAGGTGGCACACTCGCCGAGCTCGGTGTCACCAGCACATTCGCCATGGTAGCGGCGATCCGGTCGCTCTTCACGACTGACCGGGCTCTGCGCTATCTCGGCCTGTGCCTGGTCATGCCGCTCGTCGTGCTTGCACTCGTGCTCACGCTGACCTCCGACCGCTACATCTATCCGCTGTTGCCGCTGTTCTGCTTCCTGGCGGCGTCCACCGTCTTCTGGGCGCTCGAGTGGATCAACGCGGTGTCGCTCACACGACTGCGGCCAGTCGCGCGACATGCCCTGATCGGCTCGACGCTCGTGGTGCTCACAGCGTCACTGGTAGTGGCGCAAACGCCCGCGCTCGCCAACTTTGGCCTCGCGGTGAGCCGCACGCTAGGCATCACGTACCGCCATCATTATCCGGAATACCAGCTCGCGGGGGACTATGTGAAAGCGCACTGGCAACCAGGCGATATTCTTATAACAGTCTCGCCCGCGATTGATGGGGCGTACTACGCGGAGCGTCCGAACTTCCTGCTCTATCAGAGCAAGGCGTTGTATCTCTTCGAACAAAACGGCCATATTGTCGACACACCCACAGGTTCGATCGTACTCCTCAATGGCAATGATCTGGGCGCGGTGCTCGCCAAATACCACCGCATCTGGCTCTGGTCATCACCCGGCTATCAGTGTTGCGGCCGCACCGAAGCGTTCCCTATTGACCAGAACTTTAGCCTTGTCTACGAGGGCAACGACACGCTTGTGTACTTGCGTAGAACCTGAGGCATGTTGAGGGTGTAAGGCAGAGGTGCGGGATGCAACCTACATATACAAAGTCCAGGCCGAAGCGGCGAGGCTCACGCATCGAGGGGAGTGTGCCCTCGCTTGCGGCAGGTGCCGCGTGGCAGTCACGCCCGCGTCTCTACCTGCTGGCAGTGATGACCCTGATTGTGATCGCGGCGACTGCCTGTTCTAGCCAGAGCCATGCGCATACCCAACCGACGGCGGTTCCTCCAGGCGGAGGGTCGACGCCGACGCCGATCTCGGCCGACGACGCCATTCTGACGGTGCTCGACAACATCAAGCAGAATGGCTACGACAGTAGCAAGTCTGTGAACAATGGGCTGGGCGGGTTGTGGGTCAACTGGCGTTACGGCACCAACCCGCTGCAGTCCAACTTCAGCGGCAGTGGCGACACGCAGAACGATGTCACCGGGCAGACGCTGCGCCACGACCGCCTGACGGATCTGCGCTACGTCCACAATCTCTGGCTCTACAAGAGCGTCCATCCGAGCGACACCCAGTTCGACGGCGAGCTGCAACGCTACACGCGCATCGTGAAAAGCGAGTTCTCCTCGGCCCGTGATGACCGCGGCTGGGTCTATGACGAGCTCATCGACATCTACCGGCTTTCACACGACACGTTCTATCAAACCGCCGCTCGCAACCTCGCGACGTACTTCGCCAGCTCAACCGTCCAGCCCAAGCCGGGTGTGGTCTACAAGACGAGCTCCGATCAGCCCAATGGCTACTACCGCGTGGACCTCGCGGTTGAGATCGGCTGCGCGCTGGTGCAGGCTGGCACCACGTTTCAGAAACCGGAATGGGTGGCGAACGGGCAGCAGATCATCCAGTTCGTCTTCAACCACGCGTACATCGCGAGCTATCACGCCCTCGCGTACCAGATGAACAATGTGCTCCTTCCAGACGGCAGCCTCAACCCCAACCAGACGATCGAGCGCGGTCTGTATGGCCACACCCATATCGAGGGCGGTCAGGTGCGCGCGGGCTCCATCGCCCAGGTCATCCTGTCGTTCCTGCACACCTACACTGTTACCCACGACGCGACCTATCTCAATCACGCTACCGATCTGCTCGACCCGCTCACCAGCCAGAACAATTCGCTCGGCCTGTGGGATAGCAGCAAGCAGCTCGGCTACTTCAGTCAAACTGTCTTCCCGGGGCCGACTGTCACGAACCCTGGAACGCCGAAAACCTCCAAAAACAAGAAGGAGGCCGGGCGTCAAATCCAGATGCTGGAAGCGTTCCGTGTCGCCAATACCGTCACGAACGACAAGTACGCCCAGATGCAAAGCGTCATGCAAGAGGTCACACTGGGGAAAGCCTACTACGCGGCAGGACACGGGTACATCTACGAGATGAACGCAGACTGGCAGCTCTTGATCTTGCCGAACGGCCAGCACGAAGACTGGGTGACGACCGAGGCGATGGGCATCGCGCTCGAATCACTACTCTCGCTGCAAGAAGGCACACCCTGGTAGCGCTAACTACTGCGGATGCGTACATGCACCGCCGCAACGCGTCCGCCAGTCGATGATCGACATGTCATCGGGGGGCGAAAGGAGGTCGTATCCCATCGGTCTGTCCGCGTTCGATTGCGCTGTGGCACGACTCACTCAGAGATCCACCACACTAATCGTGTCTATCGAAGTGGAAGGGACGAAACGATGTCGCTTGCATCGGTACAGTCATGGACAAAACGAGCCAGTCTTGTGGGCATGCTGGCGCTGTCGGTGGTCCTTCTGAGCGCCACCACCACCCGCACGGCAGCCGCGAGCGCTGCCACGTCCTCGACCGTCACCTTCTGGGTGGCGACAGTGGATTCCTGCCGCCAGGCGGTTCCCGGTGCCAGCTACTCACTTAAAGGAGGTGGCATTACCTACAATGCCGGACCTGGCCCTGGCACCAAACTCCAGACAGTCAGCTCAACGGGCTCGTGCCCGCTGCAGCGAAGCAATTGCGTCACCGTACCCACCGGGTGTGTCTCGTTCGTGCTTCCGGTGCCCGCCACCAGCAAGGTGTATTACACCGGAAAGATTACGGTGACGCCACCTAACTATGCCCCATGCACGGGTGGCAGTGCATGCCGGAGTGAAGTGATCAAGCTGTCGGTCTCCCCGACCGGAGCCATGTCAGCCACCGTTACCAACGTGTACCCCGATGGGGTCAGTGTTACGTGGCCAACCGGCAGTCACTACACCGGCGTGCAGACCGATCCGGCGGTATTCCACATCTTTGGCATCGGCAAAATCAGTTGTGACGGCGACGCGGATGCCGACGACCACCTTACTGGCGGCGTTGGGTCGCACTGCGACAGCGATAGCGATAAGGCATAAGCCCGTCCACCAGGGCGAGCCGAGCACGACCGGCTCACTCGCCGCCCGTCGCTCGTGGTCGCGTTCGGGCAATTTGTCCCGGGATGCGACCACGAGCGACGGGCGACGACAGAACGTCATCCGACCGCTGTGGCGCACGGACTGATTCGGCACAGGTTCAGGCTGACTGGAGGTCGCATGTGATGCAAGGGTTTCTGGTCGATCTGTTTGAGTCCTCCGCACGGGAGCAGGGTCTCCGTGCTCCGCGCTGGCTGCTCCGTGGCTACCTTCGGGTCTTTGGGCCACCGCTCATGAAGCCGCTGCGCGTAGGCATGGCAAACAGCCTAATTCGCGATGTCGATTGGCGGGGTAAGCGCGTGCTCGATGTCGGCTGCGGCATCGGCGACCTCGACTTCGCACTTGCCGCACGCGGTGCGGAGGCCGTCGGAGTTGAGCTCGATCCCGCGAAGGTTAGGGACGCGACACAGATTGCCGCGCGCTGGGGGTTTGACAACCTGCGCTTTATCGCGGGTGACGCGACACGACTCAGCGCGATGAACTTGGGACGCTTCGACGCCATCATCTGCCTTGCCGTGCTGGAGCACATCCACGACGACGAGGCCGTCCTCCAGCAGATGTCTAGCCTGCTACGACCAGGCGGGTTCGTCGTCATCGAAGTGCCGAGCGCCCGACGCAAGACAATCGCGGAGGTCGAGGCCGCCGACGGCCACGAGCGACCCGGGTATCGGGATGAAGATGTGGCCCCGCTCCTGGCGACCGCTGGCCTGCGAGTCACCCGCTCGTGCTCCATCGATCCACTCGGCCTGAATTATTTCTGGTGGCGTTGCTCGTTGCCCGGCACCAGCATGACACGCTGGCTCTACACCGCGCTCGCGCCTGTATTCCAGCCAGCCATCCGCCTGAGCACGGCACTCCTTCGGCGCCCTGGCACAGAGCTCTGCTATCTGGCAGTCAAGACAGGAGACGACACAAGCAAAGCGACGACCACCGAGGATGCGAAACAGCACGCAATGGCATCCACTACAGAGGCAGAATGAAGCCCTCGCTCCAGCGAGAAAGAAATTGCCCGCCATCGAGCAACACCGGTTGAGATGGCGGGCGCCACCACAGGCACGTTCCACACGAGTGCAGCACGCATCCCTGCGTTGGACGAAGTCACATACAGCCATTACTACCGCCTAAGCAGGGCGTAGAGCGGCCAGGGCGATGCGCGCCGGGCCATTGATGACACCGTCCCGACACTAGGAACAGGCAACAAGGAGCGGATGGGTGACATGAAACACATCTGTGTAGTCGGCACTGGCTATGTTGGGCTGGTCACAGGCACCTGCCTCGCGGATCTCGGGAATGAGGTTGTCTGCCTGGACATCGTGCCCGAGAAAGTCGCGCAGCTTCAGTCTGGCCGGTTGCCCATCTATGAGCCTGGCCTCGAACCACTCGTCGCACACAACGTCGCAGCGGGCCGCCTGCGCTTCACGACGAGCTACGCCGACGCTGTTGCCGGGAAAGACTTCATCTTCATCGCCGTCAACACGCCGACGATCGCGGGGGGCGCGGGCGCTGACATGCGGTTCGTAGAGGCCGCGGCGTGCGCGATCGCCGAAAACGTGCGGAACGACGTCATTGTCGTGAACAAGAGCACGATGCCGGTCGGCAGCGGCGATCTGGTCGCGGAGCTGATTCAGGATTGCCTAGTCGATCGAAGTGTACGGGTCGCGGTTGTCTCGAATCCGGAGTTCCTGCGCGAAGGATCGGCGGTCCACGACTTCCTGCACCCCGATCGGGTCGTGCTCGGCTCGGTCGATCACGACGCGGCGGAGCGAGTCAGTCAACTCTATCTGCCGTTGCGCGTGCCCATCATGATTACCGACATCCATACGGCAGAGATGATCAAGTACGCGTCGAATGCGTTTCTGGCGACCAAGATTTCGTTCATCAACGAGATCGCCCGCATCTGTGACCGGCTGGGCGCCGACGTGCGAGAAGTCGCCGCGGGCATGGGCTACGACAGACGCATCGGCCCAGCCTTCCTCGACGCCGGTCTCGGTTTCGGGGGAAGCTGCTTCCCCAAGGACGTGAAGGCGCTCGCGCAGATGGCACATGACGTCGGGCTGCATCCACAGATGCTCGACGCGGTGATGATGACAAATCACTCGCAGCGAAGGCTCGCCGTCGAGCTGCTGGCCAACGAGCTGGGAGGGGAAGAGATGCTGCGCGGGTCAGTGGTCGCCGTTCTCGGGCTCGCCTTTAAAGAGGACACCGACGACATGCGCGAGGCGCCCTCGATTGACATCGTCCGCTGGCTCGTGGAGGCGGGCACAGAGGTGCGCGTGCACGACCCCATCGCGATAGACACGGCGCGACAGGTCTTCCCCGATTCCAGTGTGCTGTACTGTGCGGATCCCTATGAGGCGGTGCGCGACGCTCAGGCGGTCATATTGGTGACGGGGTGGAAGCAGTTCCGTCACCTGGATTACCGCCGCATCCGCGACCTCATGCCCGACACGGACGGCGGACCGATCTTTGTGGACGGGCGGAACCTGCTCGACCCCATCGAGATGTGGCGCCTGGGCTTCCGGTATCACGGCATCGGCCGCGCCAAGCAGCGGCAACAGGCCAGTGCGAGGCGGGTGCTCACCCTGACGAGCGTCTCGGCGCAAGCTGGCACGGAGAATGCGGCGAACGCATAGCGCCCTCAATGCGCTCTCGACAAGTCGGTGGCTGTGTGCGAGAATCCAGCTACATCCGCATCTGCGCATTCACATGACGATGTCGCGCTATGTCATGCATCGCAAACGCCGTCCATATCACTGTGCCGATTCACTCTCAGTCACCGGTGGCACCGCAGTACTGGATGGGCAGTGCTCACCCGCCGATGTTTCCCTACGTGTACCGTCTTCCATATCTTCGGGAGGAGGTTCACTACGAGAGTACTCATCGCAAGCGCACACGCTCTCATCGGTCAGTCGCTGGTCACGATGCTCCAGAGCCTTCCATCCGATGAATCGGTCGAGGCTACACTTTGCGACGCGAGTGAGGTCGCTACCCTGAGCGGTGACTGGCATGCCGATCTCGTGCTAGTCGAAGCCGTCTCCGATCTGGGGACCGGCATGGATATCGTGCGCATGTTGGCGGCCGTGATTCCTGAGGTTCCCGTCGTTATCCTTGGGAACGATGGAGACGAGCTTTCGGTTTATGGGGCAATTAGCGCGGGAGCCGTCGGTTATCTGACGCGCGACGCTTCGCCCAAATCGCTTCTCGCGACGCTCCAGGCGGTGCGGAAGGGCGAGCTGGGCATCTCTCCGGTCGCCGCCGCGCGGGTAGTTCAGCATCTCGTGCGCACGCTGCGTACTCAGGAGTCACCGCTCAACACCGAGGTGCCCTCCAGGCTCACCAGACGCGAGCGAGAAATCTTCGATCTCTTGCGGCAGGGACTGCGTAGCCGAGAAATCGGCGCGCGGCTCTGCATCGCCGAGGTCACCGTCTACAAGCACGTCCAGAACATCCTTCAGAAGCTGCAGGTGCATAGCCGCATCCAGGCGGTGCTCGTCGCCGACGATGACACGCCACGAGCCGGGAGCGCACTTGTCTGAACCTCACCTGATGTCCACTTGGACCCTGTCGCGGTCTATCACGCGAGCGAGACGCCGTCACATCGTCATTCGAAAGAGTTCGTCGTGCCCCTGTGAGAAGGTGTGTGACCGTGTCGGGCGACCGACTTTGCCAGAAAGACGTCGGGCTTGCCGAGCCCATTCGCGTCGGGCAGCACACCCACGATCTCGTAGCCAAGCTTCTGGTAAAACTCATAGGGGTGTCGCCGCAGGTTGCGAATGCGCTGCACACGTTCGAGCACGTCTGGAAAGAGGTCGGTGCCCGCGAGTGTGGTCATCCCGTCGACGTCGTCGCTGCCCAGCCAGATCGTCAGTCCGCCGCGCGCCCGCACTTGCTCCTCAAGGTCGGTCACCAGCGCGCGGCCGATACCTCGTCCTTGCCACGCGGGGTGTACGACCAGCGGGTGGAGCTCCCACACATGTCCGTCGTACTGGGCCACCCCACCGATCCATCCAACCGCGGCGCCCTCGTCGCCGACCGCGATTCGGCTGATGCGGTCGGCATCGAATGAGGCCCGCACTTCGGCACGCGCCGCTTCTAGATCGGGCCAGGCATCCGGCCAGTGCTCCGCGAATCCCCGCACGAGCAGAGCCGCGACCTGCTCGACGGCCGTGGCCTCAGCTGGAGAGAGATCGTGTATCTGTATGGGCATACAGTCCTGACCTGCCTCCCACTCTGCATCCACTGTATCCACTGTCCCGTGTCGCGATAACGCGCAAGCGTCTTTCAGTGCGGCATCATCCGATGAGTCGATGCCATCACCGGGCACACGGAGTACCGGGCTCGCGCGGCGGCCACTCGGGTGGCACAAGGCATCACTCCCCGGCTGAAGGCGACGCTGTCGTGTCCGACGAGCCAGACGCTACGGCCTGTGCCTCCGCGTGTGGCACCGTGTAGTCCGACGCACCAGACGTGCCGCGAATCGCTGGCGCGACGACCCGCACGACGAGCACCTGCAATCCGGCGGCGATCGGAACTGCCAAAATTGCGCCGACCACCCCCAGCAAGCTGATGCCAATCAGCACCGAGACAATCACTAACAGCGGGTCCACATGTACCGAACGACTCATCACCAGTGGCTGCACCGCGTTGCCCTCAATTTGCTGAATCAGCAGGAACAAGACGACGACCTCGATCGCCTTCAAGGGGTCGACCGCGATGAGAGAGACAAGGACGGCGACGCTGCCGCTGATCCACGGCCCGAGGTACGGCAACAGCTCGGTAAGGCCCGCCAGCACGCCAAGCAGCACCGCGTACGGGACCCCGAGCAGGGCAAGTCCGAGCCCGGTAAATAGACCGATCAGCACCATGCTGATGAGTGTGCCGCGCACATAGCCGCCAAAGCCCTTACCAACCTCGCCGATCACGCTTTCGACGTACGCCTGCGATCGCGGAGGGAATAACCCCACGACGAACGTCTTGAGCTTGGTCGAGCTCGACAGCCAGAAGAGCGTCATGGTCAGAATGACGATCAGGTCGATAAACACCGTGAAGATGCCTGAGAGAAACTGCAACGGCACCGAGAGCAAGCTGGGCACAGACTGCTGCAAAATGCCCGCCAGCGACCTCGACACATTGTCAATCGCGGTGCTGAGCGTCCCCTGCGTGCGGAGTCTGCGCTGGATATCATCGGCACCCGTCTGGATTTGCGTCACGTAATGCGGAAGATTCTTGGTAAACGTGCCGATGTCTGCCACAAGTGGGTTGATCAACAGCCAGATCACTACGCTAAGGAATACCACCGTGACCAGATAGATCAGCATGACAGCCAGTGGGCCAGGCACGTGGTACAGCTTCAGCCGTGCGACCAGAGGCCGAATCGCCTCGCCGAGGATGATCGCGAGCATCAGCAGAATCACCGGGCCGAGCGCGTGCGTGATCAGCAGCAAGACAGCCAACAAGCCGATGGCGACGAGCGCCGCCCACACCAGTGTCCGCGTGGTGATGCTGACCGTGATGCGGCGCCGGGGAGACGCCGTGTTGACAACGGGCGCCGCCGGAGCAGAATGGGGTGCAGGGGTGTCCATCTATCGTGTCCCTCCCAGAACGGAACTCGTGCCAGGGATACAACCCGAGCTGGCCACATCTGCTCCGATGCGCCCGACGGACCCGGATGGCACGCCGACGGTGTCGTCGCGCTGTCAGGCTCCCACACGCGTCGCGCGACCGCTTATGTATTCTGTCAGACAGCGCGCCAAGTTGGTCCGCGAGCATAATTCATACATACCATGCGCTGGCAAGATGGCGGGGCGGCGATATTTACCTGCCGTTAGGCACGAACTTGGCTACCATGCGCATTCAGAGCTGACCAAAAGAACTGACCCATCGTGCGGTGCGCACCGCTCCTCTGCGCGTTATAGTTGCTTGGGCCAGACGCACATACATGGTCGCAGGGACCGTTCGCGTGTACTGGCTTGCCGTGGATAGCACCATTCACACCGTCACCACTCGGTAGCAACAGGCTTCACGCCTTCCGATACACTCCAGAACGCGCAACTCTCCCAGAGAGCATTGGCCATTCCTGCCATGCTCCCAAGATCCCGCACGGCCCTTCTGTGGTTTCTCGGTTGGGTGCCAGGCATGTTGGTCCTTCGTTGCAGCGAAGGTAGAAAGAGGCGATCATGCGCATTGCTCAGGTTGTCCCGCTGCAGGTCGCAGTCCCCCCGCGTGGATATGGAGGGACCGAGCGCGTCGTACACGCACTGACCGAGGCGCTGGTGCAGCTCGGGCATGATGTGACGCTATTCGCCTCGCGCGACTCACAGACGAGCGCACGACTCGTCCCGATGGTGCGCCGCGCGATCAACTTCGATCCCATCGTCGATGCCACCGCATACCATGTCGCTATGCTCGAAGAAGTCTACGGTCGGGCCCATCAGTTCGACGTCATTCACTCCCACCTCGATTACCTCACGCTGCCTTATACCCGTCGGTGCTCTACGCCCACCGTCGTGACCCTCCACGGCGATCTGGCGCGGCCCGACACTAGTGGCGTGTACCGGCTCTATCGCGACGCCAACTACGTCTCTATCAGCAACAGCCAGCGAAGCAGCCAGCCCGATCTGAACTATGTCGCGACGGTCCACAACGGGATCGATGTCGACAGCTTTCCATTCTGCGCTGAGCCAGGGAGATATCTCGCGTTCGTGGGGCGCATGTCTCCACAAAAACGCCCCGACCTCGCCATTGAGATCGCCAGGCGCACCGGCATTCCATTGAAAATCGCCGCCAAGGTCGACCACGCCGAAGAAGCGTACTTCAATGAACACATCCGGCCCCTACTCGACGACCCCTCGATCGAATGGCTCGGGCAGATCGACGAGCCAGCCAAGCGCGAGCTCATGAAAAACGCCCTCGCGCTGGTGCTCCCGATTGCATGGGCCGAACCGTTTGGCATGGTCTTCGTCGAGGCACTCGCGTGTGGCACACCGGTGTTGACATGCCCCAAGGGCTCGGTGCCGGAGTTGCTCGAGGACGGTGTGACCGGATACATCAGCGATGACGTCGAAGAGCTCGTCGCGGCGACCCAGCGCATTCACCGTATCTCGCGGCGTGGGTGCCGCGCGTATGCCCGCGCATGCTTCGACACTGAAATCATGGCGTCGAAGTACGTAGAGGTGTACGAGCGCCTCGCCCGGCACGAGCCGTATCCGCGAGCGCTGGTCGAGATGCCCGAGATCGGCTACGACAGCGCGGAACAGTCATATAACTGAGCCACACACGGCACCTGACACGACTGACGGGCTACTGAAGGTCACCCTCGGCGACCGAGTAGCCCGTCCTATCA
>CAYRVF010000013.1:0-34154 GCA_964427535.1 uncultured Ktedonobacterales bacterium | reverse complement strand
ACTGAACCTGACGCGCGGAACCACGGTATCGGACACAGTCGGCGGGCTACCGGAGGTCACCCAACGGTGACAGTGTAGCCCGCCAACACATGTTCAGCACGGCGCCACAGTCGCGCCGCGCGTGCTCACCCAATAATCGGAATTACGGCCTCCTCGGCCGCGCGCTCCGTGATGCGCTCGCCCGCCGCGATCTTCGAGAGATCGATGCGGCCCCGGCCAAACGCATCCATATGCCCCCAGCGACCAGGGATATCGAGCACCTGGATAGACTCGATCGACGTCGGAATGGCCGGGTCAACCAGCAAATGGTCGCCCGTCGGCTCAAGACCGAGCAGCACACGCAGCAAGAGCATGGGTGTGCCTGTGGACCATGCCTGCGGGCTACACGCGGTTGGGTACTCCACCGGATAGCCCGTTCGCTTGCGTGTATACCCCGCGAATGCCTCCGGCAGCCTGCCTCTGAAGAACTGAGCCGCCTCCAGGATGCCCATCGCGATGGTCGCCGCTTCCGCGCGATACCCGTAACGCCTGAGGCCCTGCGCGATGAAGGAGTTATCGAACGGCCAGACGGTGCCGACATGGTACCCGATGGGATTGTATCCACCCTCCCCATCCGCCATCGTCCGGATGCCCCAGCCCGAGAACAGCTTGTCGCCCATGAGATGATGGACACACGCCTCCGCCTTATCATCATCGGCGATGCCGCTCCAGAGCAGGTGCCCGATGTTCGAGGTCAGCGAGTCGACCTGGCGGCCGTCACCATCCAGCGCGAGCGCGAAGAACTGCCGCTCCGGCAGCCAGTAGTCGCGATTGAAGCGGATCTTGAGCTCCACCGCTTCGCGCTCTAGCCGGTCGGCAAATGCCGGATCGCCCCACACCTCACGCGCCAGGCGGGCGCAGCGGACCTTCGCGTCGTAGGCATAGCCCTGAATCTCGCACGTCGCGCGCGGCAACTTGGAGAGCGTGCCGTCGGCAAACAGAATCGAGTTCCAGGAATCTTTCCAGCACTGGTTCTCGAGGCCGGTCTCCATCGCCCGCTCGTACTCGATGTACCCATCGCCGTTGCGATCGCCGTACTTGTCGATCCAGGTCAGGCAGTCACGCGCACATGCCTCCAGCTTTCGCACAAGCTCGGTGTCGCCCGACCAGCGCTCGTACTCATCCAGCAGCACCAGGAACAGCGGTGTGACGTCGGCGGCGCCGTAATACGGCGACTGTGGCCGCTCCAGGAACGCGGTCATCTCGCCGAAGCGCTGCTCGTGGATGATCTTGCCCGGCTCTTCATCGCGGAAGCCGTCAACCCGCGTGCCCTGCCGCACCGCCAGCGTGCGGAGCGTGGAGGCCGCGAGCTCCGGCACGAACGGCAGCGCCTGGTAGCTCGTCAGAATGCTGTCCCGCCCGAATATCGTCATAAACCACGGGAGGCCCGCCGCCGGAAGCGCCGCGCCCGGCGTCGCGAGGGGGAAGAACCGCAGCGCCGCCAGATCGACGAGGCTGCGCTTGTAGGTTGAGGCCAGTGGCTCCCAGTCGCTCTCGACGCGTGGCGCCTGTGAGAGCCAGTCTTGCAGCGCGATCCCCATGTCAGGCTTCGCCTGCTCTTCGGCGGAATGATACTTCGTCGTTTGGAAGCCACCGCCCAAGCCAATGTTCGCCAGCACGACATCCAGCCCGACCGTCCACTGGTCGTGCGGCTCGATATGCACGTGGTAGGTGAGCGAGTGGTCGTCCATCATGGCGGGCACAGTCGACACGATGCGCGTCTCACGCACATACTTCTCGCGCCGGTAGCCGAGCACCAGGCTGTCCTCCAGAACCTGACTGTAGTGCTGCCCCTTCTTGGTGAGCTGGTCTTTAACCTCGAAAAGGTCGGCGAAGTCGGCCCCGACCTCCAGGCGCACTTCCAGGTCAACCGGCTTCGGCCGGTGATTCAAGATCGTGATGTCTTCGTGGAAGCCGTTGCCGACCGCGCGCTTGCGGATAATCGAGAGGTCGGCATCGACGTAGATCGTGCCAGTGCCGGGAACCAGAAAGAATTGTACTGAGAAGTATTGGAGGTCATCGGTCGAGAGAGGGTTGGGCGAATGGCCATCGACGGTCAGGCTCCACCGCGAGAGGTACCGCGTATCCCAGGCGAACAGTCCTGTCGTATCGGTTGGGGTGGAATCGATGTCGCCACGCCTGTCGCTTACGACGAAGGTGTTCCCTTCGAGAATGCTGACAGTGTTGCCACTCATAGCTGGCTCCTTTGCGCTCGATCAAAGTGCTCGATCACTGCTAGGGGTGCGCGCCGATCGGCTCGAGCATAAAGTTCCCAATCGCCTCCTGAGCGAACGCGAGATCGCCCGAGACGGAGATGAGCCCCTGCAGCAGAGCGGCCATTGCGTTCAGGTGGTTGTCTTGTCGCAGCAGGTGATCAAAGTCCTCCGCGGTCGCGGTCACCGTGCACGTGGGAGGCACCATGTCGTCTCCGCCCCGCGTGACGGTTGGCACGCCGTCTTTGAGGGTGACGCGCCATGTGCCCATGCCTTGAATGTCGAATTGGCAGACGCCGTTGACTGTACGCAACCGGGGCTGATAGCCAGCGGCCGCTACCAACCGAAAGAACTCTTCAACATCACTCGTCGCTGTCGATACGGGGGTCTGTGAAGTGGGCTGTGGCATGTCCTGTGTGCTCACACATGTCCTCGCTTTCTCGAAGGTGAGATGTGGCACATGCACCTGGAAGACGGGACGCTCGACGACGCGCGAAACCGCGGCATCGCGTGCCGCGGAGTGCATCGCACTGGCAGGATACCGCCGAATCGTCGCGCTCGCCTCGCACCAATGGCGAGTGTGCAAGACAGCATGCGCCTCGACTGAGGACGTGCATAACGCCTCGCCTTAAGGACAGTGGCCCGGTGTGTCACACCCCGGACGGCAAGTTGGAGCCACTCCGGCGCATCACCGGCCTGCCTGGTCGTGTACGCGGGTCGCGTTCACGGCGACAAGTCCTTCAACGTTCGCGTCGGTCAGCAGGTCGAGATCGCGTGCACGGGCAACGGCCTGCGTGCGACTATGCACGCCCAGCTTCAGAAAGATGTTGCTCACATGCCGCTTGACGGTCGCGGGAGAGACCACAAGTGCCTGGGCGATATCGTTGTTCGAGGCTCCCTCCATGATCAAGCGCAGCACCTGCTGCTCGCGCGCTGTCAGTCGACTGCGCGCCGGCACCTGTGGATTCTGGTGCGCGCTGGCGCGCATAATCCGCCCCAAGGCCTGGCGCGTCTCAACGCGGGCATGCGGAGCGAACTCGGCGAGGAGTGTTTCAGCATAGCGCAGCAGGCCAGCGGTTCGGCGGCGACTATGGGGATACCGTTTGGCAAGGGCATCGTCCACCTGCGCAAGCAACCGCTGAATTACGGCACCACCCGTGAGGAAGCTGCGCACCAATCGCCGTGGCGCGCCGAGCTCGAGCGCCTGCCAGAGCGACTGCAATGCCGTCTCGGTGTCGCCCAGTGCCTCATGCGCGATCGCTTGGAGCACCAGAATGTCCACGAGTCTGGCGAAGCGCTTCTCTGCCGTGGCGGCGACACGCAGCGAACTGAGCAGCGCGAGCGCGTCGACGGCGCGGCGCTCCGCGAGATAGACGCGTGCCAGGACGATATCTTCCCATTCACGCACGAACACCGGCGCCGGAGTCGTCCCCACGGGCGAGGCGGCTCTGGAGGCTTCCAGCTCGCGTGCCCACGTAGCGGCAGCCGCCACATTGCCCCGCAGCACCCACAGGTGTGCTTGATGCGCCTTGAGGTGCTCTCCCAGCCAGGCATATACTGTGCGGTGTTCCGCGACCACAGACTCCCACTCATGAAGACACTGGTCCATGACGTGTTCGCTGCGCACATCATCGCCCAGCGCGTGATACGTGTTCGCCAGCACGACATAGCCCTGCAGCGGACGTGACGCGGGATCGGCGACTGTATCCAGCGCGCGCCGTGCGTCCGTCAGCGCGCGCTCAAGGTAGTTGCGCTCGTACCAGACCGCGCCCCTCAGCGCGGAGACGTGGGCCGTCAGTGGCGGTGGCACCGTGGCAAGAGAACGCGCGGCGCGGCGAGAGAGAGCAAGCGTGTCACTCAGGCGACCTTGCAACAGTGTTGCCATACCCAAATAGAGCAATGCGAGAGACACCAATACTCCGTCACCCTGAGCCTCGCTTTCGCGCATCAGGGTATCCAGCGTCCGGCTTGCCGAGCGCGCATCTCCTTCGATGAGCTGTTGCGTCCCCACAGTGAGGCTCAGACACGGGCGCAACACGTGCGCGTGGGGCAACGACGCCAACGCCCGCTGACACGTGTCGATGACCTCGCGCGGGCGTATCTCTCCCGTGAGGGAGCTGACGATCGCGCGCAGCGCCGCTACCTCGGCCCGCACGAGAGCAAGCGTGGCAGGGTCGAGCAGGGCCGCTGAGACACTCAGCGCGCGCTCTGCCTCCGCGACACGCAACGGGAAAAGCACGCGCTCCCCGCGCATGAGCAATGAGTAGGCGTGGGCGACGCTCAGCCGGAGTCGCTCGCGCACGTATCGATCAGGCAGACGGTCGAGCCGTTCGAGCAGTACTGTCGGGTACTCTCTAACGAGCACGAGCGGAGCGTACGCATCCAGAAGGCGAGCGGCGCCCGCGTAGGCGTGCGCCGCGAATGCATAGTCAACCGCTTCCAGCGGCTGCCCAAGCGCCGCGTACCATGTACTGGCCCGCATGCAGAGCTCCGGCTCGATCTCGGGATCGGTCATGCGAAGGGCGCGCCGCAGCGTACCCGCGAAGAGAGTGTGAAAGCGATACCACTCACTTGACTCACCCAGCGGCACGAGAAAGAGATTTTCGGCATCGAGCGCTTCGAGCATGGACTGACTTTGGCTCATGCCTGTGACGGCATCGCAGAGCGCTCCAGTCATGTGATCTAGCACAGAACAGCGCAGCACAAACGACCGCTCTTCTTCGGACAATGGATCTAACACGTTCTCCACAAAATAGTCGAAGACGACACCAGTGTCGCCCCCAATCTCCGCCACGTGCTGGGCGAGAGCTGGTTGCTCCGACAACGCGCGCGCTGCGAGCACAACACCAGCCACCCATCCTTCCGTCTGCGCATAGAGCCGCGCAATGTCGTCCTCGGTCAGGTGCAGGTGCGAGAGCTGCGAGAGCAGTGTGCCGGTCTCCGCGCGCGTGAGCTGCAGGTCACTGGCGCGCAGGGTAGAGACGCGGTCGAGACCGATCGATTCCACGACCGGCATGGGGGACGCTCTCCGGCTGGCAATGACGAGACGCACCGGAGGCGACATGTGCCCCGCAAGGTGCGCAACAGCATCGTGGATTGCCACGTTCTCGGGCCGGATCAGAGCATAGTCGTCGAGCACCACGACAACGGGCGACCGCGACTCGGCCAGCGCGGACAGAACAACCTCGCGCCAGTCGTCAGCTGATGTGGTGTCGGATGTTGGGTCTGGCGTCGCCCGGAGGGCTTTCAGGAGCTGTGGCGCTCCGCGTGTGAGGGCTGCCGCCAGTTGTCTCCAGAACCGAGCGGGATCATTCTCATTGGTGGTGAGCGACAGCCAGGCGGCGTTCATGCCAGAGCGCGCGATCCATTGGGCAATCACCGTGGTCTTGCCATATCCAGCCGGAGCGGACACTATTGTCAGAGGCGACCGTATCGCGCGGCCGAGACGCGCAAGCGCGTGGGTCTTCACAAGCGACGACTGCCGCACAGATGGCGGACGAAGTCTCACGGCGGACCGGTCCGGGTCACGCACATCCGGAGCCGCCAGCGGCGCCGACAAGTCGGATGGCACAGTCGGCCATGTGTCCGGCTTCGCAGCCGCCAACTGATTCAACTGGAGTGCCACTGCGCGCAGGCGCTCAAGGGTGACATCTTTCGCCTTCCCAAGATAGGTCTCGCGCAGCTTCCCACCGTGCCGAAGAACGGCATACCAATACTCGGAGCCCCAGCGGCGCCGCTTCCGTGCCGAGAAATGACCGCTGGGATCCGAGAAGACGAAGGTCCGAGCAGTGTCGAGCCAGCGGAACCATGCGTCCGAGCCGGCGACAATCTCGCGCCGCTCGCCGTCCAGTGGATCAAGTATGAGCGTTCCAGCCCGGACCGTTGGCGTTGTGGTAGCCATAGACCCTGCTTACTGTCTCGTCGCATCAGCGAGGATACATCGAGCGCGATCTTCGTACCGGTACTGACTCTCTGTCACGCCTGCCTAATCTTGGTGGCAAGAGTGGCCGCATCTCCCCTACCTTGCCCCACTCATTTCGAGAGCTGTGCTTGGCTCGGAGTTGGGCACTGCCACCACGGAACCTGACAACAGTGCCGCCGCGGCGCTCAGAGATGGGATCATACGTGTGCTCCGCACGTGCCGTAGATGCTGCCACGGCGTTTCAGCGATAACGTGCCACCGCGAAAGTGACTGCCAACGGGAAGGCCCGATGACATGCGCACGGTGCGCCTGAACGTCGAACGGGGTGCGGAAAATACACCCTAATATGCATGACCTTCGACTTAACGTATTACTATACTTATGTGCTAGCCAAAGTACGCTTTTCTGTCAATATGTCCGCGCGGTTTAGTCTCGTTCCGGCGCGGGGTGTTGGGCAAGGTGGAACATCCGGTCCTCGCCACACGTCAGAAACGCGCGCCGCGGCCTGAGTGCGCGAACCCGTCGGACCGCACGAGCAGCGGAACGCGGCGTCCCTGGGTCATCAACCTGTGTAACCTATATCCGATTGTCTGTCAAGAATCTTGCCGCGCCCACCGGAGATGTACGCCCGGCCTTGCCAGCGAACGCGGCCCTGTAGCACGTGAATGACGCTCAGCGTAGGGATGGGGGCACTGACGCAGCCATCATGGAAGAGCGCTGCCGCTCGTACGATTCTATTGCGACGTCGACCCAGCGTCGTGCACGAGGAGGCTTCTCATGGCAGTCACCTACAAGCGCGCGCAGGCCATTCGCCTGGAAACGCCTCCACGAGACCTCCG
Organism: uncultured Ktedonobacterales bacterium; assembly: GCA_964427535.1. GTDB lineage: Bacteria > Chloroflexota > Ktedonobacteria > Ktedonobacterales > JADMIN01 > CAYRVF01. The sequence goes on along the minus strand of CAYRVF010000013.1, from coordinate 27,141 downwards.
CTCCGAGATCCGCCTCGCCAAGACCCGCCTCGCCGTCGTCTGGCACACCCGCCGTTCCTCCGCAGGCGACCGCCCCCGCGAATTGGAGCCAGATCCTCACCTTGAGGCGCTTCTGCGCGCGACCGACCAGCTCATCTGGACAAGCCTCCCCGATGGCGCCCCTGCAGACGCCGCGCGCTGGCGCGAATTCACGGGGCAGACGGTCGGGCAGATGCGTGGGCGCGGCTGGCTCGATGCCGTCCATCCCGACGACCGCACCCGGCTCATGCACCTGTGGAGCACCGCGCGTGCGAAACCGACGCCCTTCGAAGGAACATATCGCGTGCGCCGTTCAGATGGCGCATATCGCTTGCTGACCGTCCGCAACGTGCCCATACTGGGCAAGGGCAGGCGCGTGAGCCAATGGGTGAGCGCCGCGAGCGACGTTACTCCCCAACCTCATGGCGAGGCACTCAGCGAGCGCGAACAAACGCTGCTCGACGGCATATCCGATGGGTTCCTCGCGGTGGATAGCGCAGGCGTGCTGGTATACGTCAACGTACAGGTCGAGGCGGTCCTGGGCAAACCTCGGGACGAGCTGATCGGGCGCAACGTCCGTGACCTCTTCCCGGAGGAGCTGGCCGCGCCATTCTATCGAGCATATGAACGCGTGCTGGCGACTGGCGCCCCTGCGGCGGTTGAGGCGTACTATCCTCCTTTTGGTAGGTGGTATGAGACGCGGCTCTATCCCTCCGCGGAAGGCGTCACGATCTACCTCCACGACATCACCGAGCGGCGGGAGGCCAATGAGCGCATCACTCAGGCGTTGGCGCGTGAGCAGGCGGCTCACGTCGAAGCCGCGCGTCAGCGCGACGAAGCTGAGGCCGCATCTCTCCAACTGCGGCAGCTACAGGAAGTTACCGACGGCGCGCTGAGCTCACTGGAGCTGAGCGATTTGCTTCCAGGCGTGCTCGAGCGTGTCTGCCACGCCATGTCGGTCGAGAGCGCGGCGATCCTGCTCCTGTCGGATGACGGACAAGAGCTCGTCATTCTGGCCGGAATCGGCGCTCTGCGCAGTGAGACCCTGCGCATCCCCTTCGGGCGCGGCATCGCGGGACGCATCGCCGCGACGTGTGAACCGCTCATCGTGGACGATCTCAACACGGTGGAGGTCATCAGCCCCGCCCTACGCGATCAACTGGGCTCCATCGCCGGAGTCCCCCTCCTCGTACAGGGCAGGCGGATCGGCGTGTTGCAGGTCGGTTCGGTGGTGCCGTACGCCTTCGACAGCCAGGATGTCTCGCTGCTCCAACGGGTCGCTGACCGCATTGCGCTGGCGATCGACCATGCGCGGCTATACGAACTCGCGCGCGCCGGGTACATCGAGGCCGAGGCGCGGGCAAGCGAGCTGACGGCCACATTCGCGACGATGACCGATGGCGTCGTCGTCGTCGATGCCCAGGGTAAGGGCGTTCGCATCAACCAGGCGTTGCGAACGCTGCTCCGGATCGACCTTATCGCCGATGGGGACCTGCCATCGCTCTTCGATCAGCGGCACATCTTCTTCGACGTGCGCGATGCGCAGGGCGAGCGAGTGCCTCCGGAGCGTCTGCCGATCACACGCATTCTCGCCGGCGAGGTCTTGCAGGGTGCCACCGCGCTCGACATCTCGTTTCGCAACTGGGATGGCGGGACAGTCGATATGAACGTGACCGGTGCTCCAGTACGGAGCCTCGATGGCCAGATCGTCGGCGCGGTCGCCGTCTTCCGCGATGTGACGCGGCGGCGACGCCTCGAGCGCCAGGTCACCGAGCAGGCCAGCCAGCTCGAAATCACCTTCGATGCCATGACCGATGGCATCACCGTCTTCGATCGGGACGGCCACATCGTGCGCTCGAATGCCGCTGACCGTGAGATGTTTGGTTTCGGCCCCGATGCCACGGTCGCCCCGAGCACACTGGGTGAGCGTTTTGAGCGCATCTCATTGCGCGATGAGCACGGTCGTCCACTTTCGCGAGACCAATGGCCCGCTTTTCGCGTGCTTGCCGGCGAGGATCTGCGTGGCAGCGGCGCCCTCGAAGTGATCGCCCAATCCGCGCATGGTCGCGAGATGGTGCTCAGCGAATGCGGGGCGCCTATCCGCGACCAGTCGGGCCAGATCACCGGCGGCGTGCTGGTTGTGCGCGATGTCACAGAGAGGCGCATGCTCGAACACCGCACGAGGGAGGCGCTGCAGGCGCTACTGGACATGGCAGAGGTGCTCGTCACCTCCGAGGGAACGCGCGGCGATACAGCTGCCCCAGACACGAACGCCGTCGTAGGTCGCCTGGCTGAGCTGACGCGCAGCATGCTAGGCTGCGAGCGCATGAGCTTCATCGCGGTCGACTCGGTCACCGAAGAGGCACACGTGATCCTGCGTTCAGGATCGCAGAGTGCCGGGGATGAACGGGTGGCTGAGCACGACTCGCGCTTCGTCCTGCGCGAGCGCATCGCGGACACGCTTGTCGAGCGATTGTGTGCGGGTGAGGTCGTCGTCACCGACGCCGCATCGTCGCTCTTCTGGCCGCCACGCGAGGGACGTGAGATCCTTCTCGCACCCATGCGCATTGGCTCGCGACTCGTTGGGCTGCTTGTGTTGGAGGTCGGCAAACGGCCATCCGCGGTGATAGATGACACGCGCGCGCTGGCAGGCGCCGTCGCCCAACTCGCCACGGTTGTCATCGAGCGGGGACGGCTCGTGTCCGAACAGCAGGAGGCCCGCGCGAGCGAGTTCGCCTCGCGCGAGGCGACTCGGCGGATGGAGCTCTTTCTCGCGCTGGCGAGTCATGAGTTTCGCACGCCGTTGACGGTCATCAAGACATATCTGCAACTGGCCCAGCATGGTCTTGCCGACCATGCCTCTGACACACCGGCCAGCACCATCGCCGCGACGAGCATCCCATCGGCGCGAGAGTGTCTGGCGCTCGCGCATCAGGCGACGCTCCGGTTGACGGGCCTGCTCGACGACCTGCTCCAGGTTTCGCGTGCCCAGGCAGGCAAGCTCAGCATGCGCCCGGAGCTCTGCGATCTCGCCAGCGTCGTACGCACGGTCGTGGAAGATCAGACGCAGATCAAGCCAGGCCGGCGAATCCATCTTCGGCTGCCGCGCGGCAGACAAGTGCTGGTGTCCGCCGATCCGGCGCGAGTCGGGCAGGTAGTGACGAACTACCTCTCGAACGCCATCAAATACTCGCCGGATTCACAGCCGATTGACGTGAGCATGCACACGCAGGGACGCCAAGTGCGCGTCAGCGTCCACGACCGAGGGCACGGGCTGTCACCGGTTGACCAGCAAGGTGTCTGGGAGCGCTTCTATCAGGCGACGAGCAGTCACCGTCCGCCAGCGTCCGATACAGGCCTGGGGCTCGGCCTCTACATCTGCCGGACGATCGTCGAGCAGCACGGCGGACAGATCGGCGTCGAGAGCACCGAGGGGCAAGGTTCAACCTTCTGGTTTACGCTACCGCTCGCCCCGACGAGACGCGAACGCTCGTCACGAAAGAGCCGCTGACGCGCGACCGATGCCGTGCCTTTCGCCAGGCATCCAGCGAGCGATGAGATGGCTTGTCTAAGGACGAGTGTCTACCACAACTAGAGGTGAGGGGTCACTGTTCGTTGAGTCGAATACAACTCTAGCCCTCTGAATGCTCCCCTCTCGGGTAGCGATATACGTGTTCCTCGTCTACACTCTGAGAAAGTTCCTTCGCGAACACCCGGTGAAGAAGTCAAAGCGACGCCCGATCGTGAGGAAATACCTCGTGCTCGTTCTCGTGCGTGCGGGTACATTCGATACGGCCCATAACGCCTGTTGCTTCCCAGCCCGAGACACCACTCAGAGACGATCTGTCGTGGAAGTCTGTCGCAGCGAAGGGTAACCGGGCGCGAACTCCTTCACCGAGAGGAGCGCACCGGTGCGGGTGCATTTGCCCGCGGAACCATCTGCGTAGCGACGAGGAGCTGACCTATGGGTACTAGCATTGAACAGCTCCAAGCGGAATGGCGCGACGAGATCGCCCAAATCACCGCTCTAATCGACGACCTCCGAGCGCGGATCGATGCCGAGCTTCAGCTTCTGCGCTCCCACATGGATGCGGATGTCGCGTCGCTTCAGTCGAGACTGCGAAAGCTGACAGCCGAGGTGGAGGCGATGGCTCCCACCGCCTATGCGAGACAAATCGGTGCGCAGATCGAAGAGTTGCGCGCAAAAAGTGATGCCGCATATCAGCTGCTTCAGATTGGTGAAGACGCGCAACTGGACGCCACTGAGACGGAAATCAAGCAACTCGAACTCGCCGCCCTGCACGCGGACGGCGAGGAGCGGACCAGACTGCTGGCGCGCATCGCCGAGCTTCGTTCGGCATATGTTGCCTCGCAAGCGATTCAGACGGGCGGCGATTCACCGGCCACACGTTAAGACACCTGGGGGCGATTCGCACGAGGGTGCCGGGCCAACTCACGCCCACTCTCTCACTTTCGAGGCGCCAGCGAGCGGGCGGCACTCGCCTTGGGGACAGTGGGCACACCCCCTTCTTGGTGAGGAACAAACTCACCGGGTAAACCACCCCGTCCTGCATCGCCAACCCGCCGCCGTCCGCATACAATTGTCTTGTGTTCACGCACACAGACTGGTCCTTTATCGGACGTGTGACGGCCACCACGCAAAACTACGCGCGAACATGAACGGGGCGGACTCCGCTATGACATGCAGTGTTCTGCCCCGAGAAGAAACGGCCTACGCACACTGACGTGCCAGCGTCCCGCAAGGCCCATCGCTACCCCGGTCCGTCGTGACCCGCGCGGAGCACGACCACGGCTGTGCGGGCATGTCGATTGAGATACGAAAATGCGCGCCACAGGCGACGCGCTTAAGCAGCAACGACGGTCGCGTTTCCGGCGCCGTATAGACAATCGAGTGCGCCCAGTCGCGACTTGCCTGGTGAGGTGGGGCGGAACTCGGAGCAGCAGGGGGAACGGCTATGACTGGCAAACGGGCGCGGAAGACTCCGTCCGGCAAGGCGAACTCATCGACATTCATGGGCGCGCACGTGCTGCTCGCCGATGCTCCTCGCCTGGCAGGCACTCGCTCGACACACGCACAGCACTCCGCCGTCACGAACGGTTCGGACGCACCTTTGCCAGTGGGAAGCGACGAGGACCGGCTGGGCGCAGTCACCATCGTGCGCCGCCTGCTGGGTGAGGGGCAAGACGACGAGGAGACTCTCGCCCGTATCTGCGCAGCCCTGCGCGACGGATTCGATTGGGATATCGTTACGTTCCACTCGGCGATGCGCGGTGACAGCCTACCGAGTCGCATCGTCGCCTTCCGTCCAAACAGTCAGACTCGGGATGGCGTCCCCACGAGCGACGGCGCCGCACTCGCGACAATCGCCAGGAAGCGCGAGCACGCCTACGCAACCGGCCAGGCGCTGTGGGTCACCGACATTCGCCGAGGGCGACGCGTCGCGGCGGCGGAGTCTGGGGCGCGGAGCCTGTTCATCCTGCCGGTGCGCGGGCGGAATGGCGTGCTCGGCCTCATCGAATGTCAGAGTGCCCGTCCACGCCCGCCAGAAGACGCGCTGATGCAGAGCACCGACGCACTCGGCAGCGCAATCGGGCGTTTTCTCGAACGCGAGCACACCAGCTCGGCCTCAGATGAGAAACGGGGGGAAGAGGCAGTGACGCTCGCCGATGCTGCGCTCCAGTTGGACCAGGTAGGCGCCGCCTTTGAGGCGTCCCCCGACAGCATGATCGTCTTCGACAACCAGGGGCGTCTGCTCCGTGCGAACGAGGCAGATCGCGACCTCCTGGGCTACTCGGCACGCGATGGCGTCGTGGCGCGCACGCTGCGCGAGCGCGAGCGGCTCTTTCAGTTTCGCGACGAGCGCGGACAGCCATTCGTGGAGAGCCGGTCACCCTATCAGCGCATCCTTCGCGGCGAGACCATCCGCGGCAACCAGGCAGCCGACGTGATGCTGCGGACGCTCGACGGACGCGACATTCAGGTGAACATCAGCGGCGCGCCACTCTACGACGAGAAGCGGCAGATCATCGGGGGCGTCGCCATCAGCCGAGAGGTCACCGAGCGGCGGCAGCGCGAGCGCACGCTGGAAGAGCTAAACCGGCGCATGAAAGAGTTCCTGGGCGAGGCCGCCCACGATCTGCGCGCGCCAGTGACCAGCGCACGCGGCTACATACAGCTTGCGGCCAAGCGCCTGAACGGTATCGTGAATGCCGCGACGGTCGAGAGCTCCGCACTCGTCGGGCGGGTGGAAGACGTGCGTGGCAACCTGCTCGAAGCCGAGCAGAGCACATTTCGTCTCTCTCGACTGCTCGATCGCCTTCTGGATGTGACGCGCATTCAGGCCGAGAAGCTGCGCGTGCAGCCAGAGCCAGCTGACCTCGCCGCGATAGTCTCCACAGTCGTGCGCGAGCACCAGATGATGGACCCAACACGCACCTTCCGCCTCTCGCTCCCTGAGTTTCCGGTTCCGACGCTCGCCGATGCCGAGCGCATCCGGCAGGTGATCGCCAACTACCTCTCCAATGCTGCTCGGTTCTCATCCGCTGAGCGGCCGATCGAGGTGCGGCTCGATGCTGACGCGCACGAGGCGCGGGTGTCTGTACGTGATGAGGGTGTGGGTATTGCCGCGTCGCAACATGAGCACATCTGGGCGCGGTTCGAGCAGTTGGGCGCGGGACGCCCAACCGGAGGATCCAGTATTGGTCTTGGCCTGGGCCTCTACATCAGCCGCGCCATTGTGGAGGCGCACGGCGGACACGTTGGCGTCGAGAGCGTGCCAGGCCACGGCTCAACCTTCTGGTTCAGTCTGCCGCCGGCGACACCTCTGGGAGTTGACTCCTCGGACATCAACCTGTCGTGCTAGGCGCGACCGCCAACCACGTATGCCAGCAACAGTCATGCGGCGAGGACGGCCGCCCTCGTGAAAGCGACATCCTCGCCGTATGATCGACGTGCGGGCGCGCCGGGAGACGGCGCGACAGGATCGCTGAGACTCTCCGCGAGCATCAGACGGGCAGTGCCCGCCGGTTAGTGCGTCACTGCCTCCTTCTCCTTCTTCGCGCTCTCGATGATCTGCTGCTGAATGTTCGCGGGTACCTCTTCGTATGCGGCAAGCTCCATCGTGAAGCTGCCCAGCCCCTGTGTGATGGAGCGCAGATCGGTGGCGTAGTGCAGCATCTCGGCCATCGGCACCTGTGCGGTGATGCGTTCCGTGCCATCCTCACCCGACTCCATGCCAAGGATGCGGGCGCGTTTGGTGTTGAGGTCGGAGGTGACATCACCCATGTAGGCATCGGGCACCGAGATCGTGACGTTCATGATCGGTTCGAGCAGCGTCGGGCTGGCTTGCGCGACCGCCTCCTTCATCCCAAGATGCGCCGCGACCTCGAACGCCTGCGATGAGGAGTCGACGTCGTGGTACTTGCCGTCCACCAGCGCCACGCGCACATGCACCATCGGATACCCGGCAAGGAATCCATGCTTCAGCGAGTCGGCCACGCCCTTCTCGACGCCCGGCACGTATTCTTTCGGCACCACGCCGCCGACGATCTTGTTCTCGAAGACGTAGTCGTGGTCGTCGCCTGAGAGAGGCTCCACTTCCAGCCAGACATCGCCGAATTGGCCGTGCCCGCCGCTCTGCTTCTTGTGCCTTCCCTCCGCCCGCGCCTTCTTGCGGATCGTCTCGCGATACGGCACATGCGGGTCCTTCTTGTTGACGTTCACACCGAAGCGGCGCTGCATGCGGTCGAGCGCGATATCGAGGTGCGATTCGCCCATGCCCGCCAGCAGCGTCTCGGCCGTCTCGCCGTCGCGCGAGACATGCAGCGTCGGGTCCTCTTCGACGATGCGTGCCAGTGCGACGCCCAACTTGTCCAGATCGTTCTGCGTGACGGGCGCGACGGCGGCGGTAAACGACGGGATCGGCATCGCAATGCCGCGAAGTGGCTCGGTGTCTTTAGTCCCGAGCGTATCGCCGGTGTGCGTCTTCGCCAGACGGATGACCGCGCCAATGTCGCCCGCGTCGATCTCGGAGGCGGTCTCCTGCATCTTGCCGCGCACACAGAGCAGTTGGGCCAGGCGCTCATCCGTGCCTGTATTCACGTTGTAGAGATGCGCATCCGGCTTAATCGTGCCACTATAGACGCGGAAGAAACTGCTCGTGCCCTTCTGGGGATCGACGATGGTCTTGAAGACGAACGCCACCGGCGCGCCGTCTGGTTGCGTCTCGGCGCTCTCGCTGGCCGCCGGCAAGTAACCGACGATCGCATCGAGCAGCGGCTGCACGCCGATATTCTTCTGCAACGACCCTGAGAGTACCGGGAAGAGAGTCTGGGCGCGTACGCCCGCGCGAATTGCCTGATGCAGCTCGTCCCCGGTAATCGTCTCGCCTTCGAGGTACTTGGACATCAGGTCGTCGTCATTCTCGACTGCGGACTCGACGAGCTGCTCGCGATAGGTTGCCACCGCGTCCGCCATGTCGGTGGGCACATCAATCTCCGAGGCGGTGTTGTCTGAGAAACGATAGGCCTTGCCGGTCACAAGGTCGATCACGCCGGAGATGTTCGCCCGCCCACCGATTGGCACCGTCAGCGGTACCACCGCATTGCCGAAATGACTGCGCAGCGAGGCAAGCGCGTCGTCGACGGATGTATTCTCACGGTCGAGCTTGTTGAGGAAGATGAGCCGGGGTAAGGAGTGCGCATTGGCGTGCTTCCAGGCGAGCTGCGTGCCGACCTCCACGCCTTTTTCTGCCGAGATCACCACCACCGCGCCGTCGGCGACCCGCATGCCCGCCATCACCTCGCCTACGAAATCGGCGTATCCGGGAGTGTCGAGCAGATTGATCTTCGTGTCGTGCCACTCAACCGGAATCACGGTGAGGTTGATGGACATGCGGCGTTTGATCTCATCGGGGTCACTATCCGAGATGGACGATCCATCGTCCACGCGCCCGAAGCGCGTCACGGCGCCGGTATCGTAGAGCGCCGCGTCAACCAGCGAAGTCTTCCCGCACCCACTATGCGCGATGACGGCCACATTCCGAATCTGGTCCGCGCGATAGGTTTTCATACACGGGTGTCCTTTCACTCGCGTCGACGACGAGAAGCGACGGCGAAAGGGTCATAATTCAGGAGTGCTCTCGCTACCGCCTCTCTCACATGTCTCGCGCTGGAAGCACCGATGCTCCCAGGGTGTGTGCGAACCGGGGGCAAGCTCTGCGCTCGTCCCCTGGTCGCGATTGGTGGTGGACCTTAGCGCGTCAGTTCGACGGCCGGCCCCAACGATGGCGTGAGATGCACGCCAGGCAGAGGAAAACGCGTTGCCAGCGCGACGGCCCGCTTGTGGGTGGCGGCGACAGTCTCGGGATTGTCCCGTCCGAGAATGGCATCGCGGATGAGCTCCGCGATCTCTCGCATCTCAGCCTCGCCAAAGCCACGGGTCGTTACCGCTGGTGTCCCCAGGCGGATGCCACTCGTGCGGACGGGCGGCTCCGGATCATAGGGGATCGCGTTCTTGTTCGCGTGGATGTGGACCGCTTCGAGGGCCAGTTCGGCATCGCGGCCGGTCACCCCTAGCGGGCGGACATCCACCAGCATGAGGTGATTCTCGGTTCCACCCGAGACCAGGCGGAATCCGACCTCCTGCAGCGCCGAGGCGAGCACCTGCGCGTTATCGACCACGCGTTGCTGATACTCCTTGAATGAAGGGTCGAGTGCTTCCTTGAACGCGACTGCCTTCCCCGCGATGACGTGCATGAGCGGTCCGCCCTGCGTGCCGGGGAAGACACCTTTATCGATCTTCGGGCCTAGTTCCTCGGTAGAGAGGATGAGTGCGCCACGCGGGCCGCGAAGGGTCTTGTGGGTCGTCGTCGTGACGACATGGCAGTGCGGAATCGGAGAGGGATAGAGTCCCACGGCAACCAAACCGGCGACGTGAGCGATGTCGGCCATGAGCAGCGCACCCACACTATCCGCGATCTCGCGAAAACGCGCGAAGTCGAGGCGGCGCGGATACGCTGAGAACCCACTGACGATGAGCTTGGGCTGATGCTCTTTGGCCAGCCGCTCGACCTCGTCGTAGTCGATCTGCTCTGTCTCGCGGTCGACGCCATACGAGACGAAGTTATAGAGCTTGCCGGAGAAGTTGACTTTGCTTCCATGCGTCAGGTGGCCGCCCTGGTCAAGCGCCATGCCGAGCACGGTGTCGCCCGGCTTGAGCAGCGCCAAATACACCGCCGCGTTCGCCTGGGCGCCCGCATGCGGCTGGACGTTCGCGTGCTCCGCGCCGAAGAGCTGCTTCGCGCGCGCGATCGCCAGTTCTTCCACCTGATCGACGAATTCACAGCCGCCGTAATAGCGTTTGCCAGGCAATCCCTCGGCATACTTGTTGGTGAGCACACTCGCGACCGCTTCATCGACAGCGGCGCTGACGTAGTTCTCCGACGCGATCAGTTCGATGCCCTCGAACTGGCGCCGCTCTTCGCGCCGGATGATGGCCGCCACCTCGGGATCGGTCGCCTCTAATTCGCGCATGTCCATGTGTGCCACTCCCATTCGTGTCGCTCGAGGCCTCCCGCACGCATAGGGTGGCGGAAGAAGCGCTCGGGGGAGAGATCGGGCGCGCGTCGTCGCGCGCCGGTGTGTCACGTAGTATACCATTCCGGCGGACGAACGGAATCGCCCACGCCGCGAGCACTCTGGGGCACTCGCCACTCGATCAGTGTCACGCTTCCTCGCCACGAACTCGGAAAATGCCGAAACCCACCATCACGCCGGATTGGTGGGTTTCACTCGTCATGTGTTAGTACGTCGGGTTCGGGTTGCTCGGGACTTGTGAGGCGACGATAACGAAAAAGATGACGACGATGATAGCGAGTGCGATGCTCGCATATCCTATGATTAGCCCTGCGAGCGCCAGCCCGCGGCCGCCCAGCGCCCCATTCGAGTTGCGAATCTGCGAGAGCGCGATGTGGCCGAAGATGACGCCAAGAATCGCGCCGATTCCGCCAGTGAGACACAGGCCGACGAGCGAGCAGACCAGGCTGGCGATCGCCCACCCGCTCGTCTGCTGGGGCATTGGCGGCGCGTAGCCGTACTGCTGGCCGGGTGGATATGGCGCATACGCGGGCGCCTGGCCGTAGCCGGGCTGACCGTAGCCCGGTGCTTGCGGATACTGCGGGTAGGGCTGCTGAGCATATTGCTGACCATACCCCGGATATGGCTCACCCTGGCCTGGATACGGCTGATATCCCTGCTGGGCGTATCCCTGTGCGGGGTCACCCTGCCCCTGATATGGAGGATACACAGCGCCGCCCTGCGCGGGGTCGGGGTACTGGGGCGACTGTCCTCCGCCGTATGGGTTTGGCTCCATGCGCGATCCTCTCTGACACCGGCGGTCGCCCGCGGAATTCGGGTGTGGGGCGTCTCCCAGCATGCGACGTCCCAGAATTGTGCAAACAGGGACACTCCGTCGAGTCGTCCGGTCCTTATGGTACACCCCGCGCGCAAGGTATAGCGACAGGCAATCGCGTCCAGATCATTTAACGCAAACCAGCGCCCCAGCGAGCGCGCAACGACATGGGTACGCTTCTGAACATCGACCTGCCGACTTGGCGCGAGCTCTAAGGACACCAAGCATGCAGTTGCACGACGGGCGCATACTTACACATACGCGCATAGGGTCGCCCATCTAGCCGTTTCTCCCTGATGCCGGGCGAGATGTCGCGCGTTGAAACCTGTAGATGAGTCTTGCGCTGAGGGCGGTCGCCGGAGCACACTCCATGTAGCGACGGATGGGTGGGAGGATTGCGGTGAGAAGGAGTCGGCGCGTGAGAGCACAGGCAGCACGTCCGCGCATGATGCGCACCATCCAGCTTGGGGAGCGCCTGATCGCCATCTGCATGTTCGCCGCGGTGTGTGCGTTGGTCGTCCCGAGTGCGGCCCAGGCGGATTCCGGGCGGGCGCCGGGAGGTAACATCGCCGATCCGGTCGTCCGGCAGATCGACATCGCCTCGCTCGCCGTCGTGCGTGTCGCGACGCTCTATGAGGCGCATATCACGCTGAACCTGTGCGGAGTCAATCACACCCTCCCGCGGGTCGGGCCTGGCTACACGACGGGCGTCCTCGGCTCGGGCGCGTTTATCAGCGCGCACGGCGACATTCTTACCGCAGATCACGTCATCGCCGTCGACACGAAATCGCTGGACGACGGACTCTTTCAACAGGACGGGCCGTCGCACGACATCGCCGGCCTGTTGAATAACAATCCGGGCTGCCAGTCGCCCACCACGGTGACAGCCAACGACGTCGCCAACGGCCTCATCCAGAACGCGGGCATCGCCTATTCCACGACCTACTCAGCGCCGCAATACTACGTCTGGCAGAGCACGAGCCTCATGGGACCGTATTCCGCCGCGCCGCAGCAGCAGCAGGACATCATATCTGGCCTGCTCGCCGCGCACTACGAGACGGCGACTGTCTCGACGACCAGCTCTCTCGACGAGAACGACCTGGCGATTATCCACGTGCCGTTGGCTGACACGCCCAGCATCACCCTCGACGACTCCGCGAATGTCGCCGTGGCCGATCAGCTCACCGTCATCGGCTTTCCCGGTAATGGCGACGCGGCGAACAACGACCCGACGAATCTGCTCACGCCGTCGGTCAACAGTGTCACTGTGAGCGCGATCAAGCGCAACGAAAACAGTGAGTCGCTGATACAGGTAGGTGGCAACGTCGAGCACGGCGACAGCGGCGGGCCAGTGCTCGATTCACAGGGCCACATCGTCGGCGTCGTCAGCTTCGCCGGACCCGACCCGCTGGGCACCACCTCATTCCTGCGCGCGAGCGACAGCGCCCGTATGTTAATCTCCGACTCAGGCGTCAACATGGCACCCGGCGCTTTCGAGCGCCAGTGGGAGCACGCAATCGCCGACTACGCCTCGTCCACCCCAGGGCACTGGCACCAGGCCGCGAAAGACCTCGATGCGCTGCTTGCGACGTATCCGCACATGCAAGGCATAGACGCGTATCGGCGCTACGCTGACCAAGCGGCGGCGGCCGAGAGGACACCGCGAGACACGCTTGGGGCGTGGTCGTCGCTATTGACCGTCTATTTCGCCGGTGGCTTCGCCGTCGCCGTCGTGATACTCGCGCTGCTGGCTATCCTGCTGACCCGGCGCGAGCGCGCGAAGCGTGCGAGACTCGCCTTCTCAAGCGGATACTACATGCCCTATGCGCCACTGCCGCTGAGCATGGAGCGGTGGGGAGAGCCTAGAGCCGCCACGTGGCCTCTCCAGCACGGCACGCACGACGGATCGGCGTATCGCGGCGAGAACACCGGTTCTGTCGTTCCTGACCAAACGTCTAGAGCGAATGGCCAGAATCTCGCGAAAGACGTCGTCGTGCCGCGAGACGACCTCCGCGCTGGCACGAACCATGCTTCCTCTGGAACTGATAGCGGCGTTGAGATGTCTCCAGGTGGCGAGGTGGCTGCTCCACCCGCGCACCCTCAGAATGTGTCGTTTTCCTCACGTAGATATGAACTGTCGGACGCGAGTCACACGCCGAGGATTGATGTCGCGATTGGCGCTGGCTTTTGCACCAATGGTCATCCATTGCCCCCCGGTGCGATGACATGTTCGATCTGTGGCGCGCCACGCGACGCGTCGCCCCAGACACCGTAACTCCCCTCTGGCGCACGCTTCGCACGGCCGGCAGCGCCCGAGCGAGCGGCGTAGCGAGGGAACCCGATGCAACAACGCTACCATCTCTCAGCACTGCCAGCCCTTCTCGCCTCAGCACGGGATGCGGGCCGGCCAGCCAGGCTGTCGGTGCGTAACACGGACGGCTTCGGACTCATCCATCTGTATTTCCGCGATCGCCGTCTCGTGCAGGTCGCGGGCTCGCGCGGGGCGGGCAGCATCAATCTCGCCGAGCTCGCGACGTGGTCGCACGGCACCATCCGCATGGATGAACTCGATATAGCACCCGCCACAGAGGACGTCATCGCCCTGCTGGAGGATGCCCTGGCATCGTCGTTGCGCGAGCTGGAGCGTCGCGGTGTGCTGCTCAGCCAGCCAGGAATATCCGCACCGACGCAAGCGCTCCCTGGTCCGGCAAGCTCGGGCACGTTCCCGAAGTCGCCATCACAGCTACCTGAGCAATCATCCCAGGTGCCGCCGGGTGTCGTTGGGCTGCCCCCGCTGCCAATCGCCGCGCCAGACGCCCCCGCCGTCGCGCGTCCGTCGTGGCCACAGAGCACGAGCGGACAGCATGCGGACGATCGCATCGACCCGTCGCAGTGGCGCCTGCTGACGATGGCGCTCCATCAGGTCTTGCTGCGTGCGGCACAGGAGCTCGGCGATGAGGTGGCCGGCGGGCTGCTCTGGCAGGCGCTCGCCCATACCAGCGCAAAGAAACCGTTCTTGCGCGGTGTCGAGCTGGATCTCGCGGGATGGGTCCAGTTGAAGGACGACTCGTTGCTCGAACCCTACTCACGCTTCGATGTCGTCGACGCGATCGCGACGCTGCTGACGGAGTACGAGACACGCTGCATCACACTCATCGGCCCGGTACGTGCGCGCCGCATCGTACTCGACGGCACCGACCAGATGCGCGGCTCACTCAGCCAGCTCGGTCTCGAACTCGCGCCCATGTAGAGCGGGGCGACCCCCTCCCCTGGCTGACGCCGAGAGAGGGGCCAGCCGGTGCCTAACGGGAAGCTGTCTCAACTGACCCGGACGCATCAGCATAGCCGTGCGGATGACGCTGCCGCCAGCGCCACGCGCTCTCCACGATCACGCGCAGGTCGGCGTAGCGCGGCTGCCAGCCCAGCTCCTCGCGGATGCGCCGCGAGCTGGCGACCGTCGCCGCCTGATCTCCATCGCGCCTGGGATGGGCGATGATGGGCAGCTCCGCGCCAGTGACGGCCCGCGCCGCCTCGACGACCTCACGCACTGAGTAGCCGTTGCCGCTGCCGACGTTATACACACGCAGCCCCGGCTCGTTGCGCCCCAGCGCGAGCAGATGCGCCTGGGCGAGGTCGATCACATGCACGTAGTCCCGGACGGCCGTGCCGTCCTTCGTGGGGTAGTCGGTGCCAAAGATATTCACCGGCGCGCCCTCAGCCGCCGCCTGCAGCACGAGCGGGATCAAGTGCGTCTCGGGGCTGTGGTCCTCGCCGTTGCGCTCAGTCGCGCCCGCGGCGTTAAAGTAGCGCAGGCCGGTGCAGGTGATGCCCTGCACCGGCGCGACCCACTCCATCAGCCGCTCGGCCATGAGCTTCGACTCACCATAGGGGTTCGTCGGCACGGTCGGATCATCTTCCTCGATGGGCAATCGCTGGGGGTCACCGTACAGCGCGGCGGTCGAGCTAAATACCAGCTTTTTCACGCCCGCGTCGGTCATCGCACGCAGCACGCTGATGGTGCCGCCCACGTTGTTGTCGAAGAACATCTCGGGGTGCGCGACCGAGAGCCCGACCTCAATCAATGCCGCCATGTGAATCACGGCCTCGATGCGCTCGTCACGCAGCACCTGCGTCAGAGTCTCGGTCGCGCGCACATCGCCCTGGATGCAGCAGATAGCCGGATCGAGCGAGGCGGGATGTCCCTTCACGAACGAGTCGTAGACGACCGGCGTGTGGCCCGCCACGGCCAGCTCCTCGACAATCACGCTGCCAATATATCCCGTTCCACCCGTGACGAGTACGCGCATCCACATGCCTCCCTGGCGCTTGCGTTTCCTGAGCTTCCGCGTCTAGGCGCGACAGACCGCAACTGAGTATAGGGGAATCGACGCCGAGACACAAGGGCGCGCCTCTTGAAATGTCCATCGGTGGACAGGTACGATGTGATACGCCTCGCCGGTGCCTCGCGCCGTGTCGCCCTGGCGTTACCCTCAGTCCCGCCCTCGTGGAGTATGCCTCATGGACCGCCGCCCGCCGTCAGCCCCCCATCACCCACGCCTGTACAACGCCAGGCGCTGGCCTTCGGGCGTCCTCACCCTTCTGCTCGGCGCGATGCTCGTGCTCGCGGCGTGCTCCGGCGGCGGTGGAACTTCGGCGGCGACGAGTGCCAGCGCCAGCCCGACACCCTCACCCACGCCGCAGTCGTCGGTTGTGTACGTCGCGCTCGGCGCGTCGGACGCGGTGGGCGTCGGAGCTGACGACCCGAACACGCAGGGCTACGTGCCGCTTCTCATCGCACGGCTGCCGACTGGCCCACGTCCACCGCTGAACCTGGGAGTGAGCGGCATCCACCTGCGTGACGCGCTCACGCAAGAGCTACCCCAGGCGATTCCCTATCAGCCCACACTCGTCACCGTCTGGCTGGCAGGGAACGACTTCAAGGATTGTGTGCCGTTGCAGCAGTATGGCACGGACCTCGATACACTGCTCGGGCAGCTCCAGACGAAGACGCACGCCCAGGTTTTCGTCGCCAACCTCCCCGATATGAGCCTGTTGCCCGCCTTGCAAGGCAACGGACTCGCCCTCGCTGGCTCGTGCCTGCGCGGCCAGAGCCAGGCGCAGATTCGCGCGCTCGTGGAACAGTGGAACAGCGTGATCGACCAGTCGGTGGCGCGGCATGGCGATGTGCTCGTCGACCTCTTCAGCGGCGGTCTCGTCAACCATCCCGAGCTGATCTCGAAAGCCGACGGGTTCCATCCCTCCACGCTCGGCTATAAGCAACTGGCCGACCTGTTCTGGCAGCAGATCAGCACGCATGGCGCCGTCCCGTCCCGGTAGTCCCGCTTCTCGCAACCTACGCCCGCCACCTTGCGTACTGATGGGGAACGGTGTGCCGCGCTGTGGACGGCACAGGACGACATGCGCGCTGCCAGACGGAGGGCACACATGGATACCCAGGCGCACACTACCCAGGACGCGGCAATTGCACAGGTGCGCGCCCGCTACGAGCGCGGCGACATCTCGTTCGAGGCGTTCAAGCGCGCGCTCGACGCGCTGATTCTGGCGCGAACGCCGACTGAGTTCGATGCGATCTTGCGCGAGCTTCCACCGTCCCCAATGACCGCCCTCGCCGCGCTCGACCGGGTACCCGCTCCTGTCGCACCTCCCATGTTTGACCTGGGCGGTGGCGAGGTCGAGCGGATCAGCGCGATAATGGGCAATACGAAGAAGCTCACGCGGCCCTGGCGGCTCGGTGAGCGTACCCAAGTGAGCGCGGTCATGGGCGATGTCAAGCTGGATCTGAATCTGGCCGCATTGCCGCGCCATGCCGTATTGCACGTCTCTGCCACGATGGCCTCGATCACGCTCTACGTTCCGCGCACGGCGCGCGTGCGGGTGCGCGCCTCCTCCTTCCTCGGTGCCATCGACGCGCTCGGCGAGAGGCACGACGGCATCGTCACGTCGTCCTATGAGGAGCAGCTTCCAAGCGACGGGGGAGAGGATGTGACGCTCGATATACGCGCATCCACCGTCATGGGCGAAATCAAGATCATCTCGACCGATGGCCCTACCGTCTCCTGGACCGAGCTGGCGCACGCGGCTCTGCGCGGCGTCGCCGATGGTATCCGGCGAGGTCTGCAAAGCGGCACGAGTCCGGAGTAAGCTGAAGCACGCTCGCCTTAGCCGCGCCACCTCAGCCACATTCTCAGCCACGTTCTCAGCCACGAGGGCGCCATTTCCTCGCTTGTTGGCCCTCCACGTGCATTGCCCTCTCCTCGCTTGAGGACTGTGCTGGGGATGCAGGGGGTGGGAGGCGAGCATGCTGGAGATGACGCTCTTCGTCGCGGCGAATCTCGTCGCGCTGGCTGGCGCCGCCGCGTTCGTGCGACTGCTCGGCCCGGGTGGAACGCTTGAGCGCGTGCGCGCGGTCTTCACCTGCTATATCGCGCAGGTGATCGTCACGGTGCTCTGCGCCGGAGTGCTGCTGGCGCGCCTCACGCCGCTGACGGTCTTCGCGCTCAACGTCGTGCTGACGGCGGCGCTCGCGGGATGCACGCTGCGCCGTAACGGTCGTCCGGACCGCGCGGAACTTGCCGCATGGAGTGTCCAGCCGTGGCGCGCAATCTGGCGAACACTCGTGTCGTCTCCCTGGGTCGCCGCCCTTGCGCTCCTGACGACCCTCGTTGTGGTCTGGCTGGCATTCGTCGCCGTCATACTGCCGCCCTACGCCTATGATGGGCTCGCGTATCATCTGCCCAGCATCGCTGGCTGGATTCAGTCGGGCTGCATCTCCACCACGCCGTACTCGATGTGGTCGAACGTGTATCCGGCTGACGGCGAGGTGTATTTCACGTGGCTCGCGTTGTTCTTCCACAGCGACCGGCTGGTCGATCTCGGGCAGCTCTTCTTCGCCCTGGGCGGCGCTCTCGCCGTAGCGAGCATTGGGCGCGCCACCGGCTTACGTCGCGACTCCGCAGTCGTCGCGGGATGTCTGTTTCTGCTGACACCCATCGTGATGGTCGAATCAGGAACGCCGTATGTGGACATCGCGTTCGCCGCGATGTTCCTCGTGTTTTTCTCGTATGTGCTGCGCCAGATGTCCACCCCGAGCGTAGCGCACCTCACGATGGTGGGTCTTAGCGCCGCGCTCACGATGGGCATGAAATCGACCGGCATCGCCTACGTCGCGGTTGCGCTGATCCCGCTCGCGATCAGGTACTACCTCCGCTGGCTGGAGAACGGCGATAACGGGCGCCAGGTCGTACCCCTCCGCGATGGAGCCCGCCCGATACTCGCGCTCGGCGTGCCCGCGCTGCTGTTTGTGGCCTACTGGTATGTGCGCACGTGGCAAGCCTACGGCAATCCGGTCACGATCATGGCGTTGGGGCATGTTCTCTTCGCGGGCAAAGGCACCGCCGAGCAGGCCATTCTCTCTGCGAATGTTCCGCCCAGTCTGTCGAACCTGCCAGCCGGGGCGCAGGTGCTCTTGTCCTGGGCGTTCGACCTGCCGGGCCGCCTCGGGTTTTACATCTACGATCAACGTACGGGCGGCTTCGGCCCTCAGTGGATACTCCTGGAGTTCCCTGCGCTCTGCGTCTACGCGTTCGTGCTGTTGCGCAGGCGTCCGCTCTCTTTCGCGACGGTCGTGCTGCCGTTCCTCGTCATCTTCAGCATCGAGCCAGACAACTGGTGGAGTCGGTTTTCGGTGTTTGTCGTGGCGCTTGGCGCGATCGCGCTAGCCTGGGGCATAGAGAAGCTGTCCCGCCCTATGCTCCGCGTCGTTTTGCAAAGCGCGACGGCCGCCGCGCTGTTTGCCTCCATCTACTGGAGCACCGCGCAGATCAACTTCGTGCCGACCGCGCGCGTGCTCTCGACGGCGCTCGCGCTCGCTCCGGCGGACCGCACGATCGGCGCGCTGTGGCTTCCACAATATCGCTGGGTCGACTCCACGCCGCCAGGCACGCGCATCGGCTTTCTCGCCTACAGCGACGACTACTGGGCAGTCTATCCGTTCTTCGGCTCGCAGCTGCAAAACTCCGTCGCCATGCTCCAGGCCATATCTGCGCCGGGGCTCAAAGAGCAGGTGCGGTCGCGGCACGTCACCTACCTCTGTGTCCCTGCGAAGTCCCAGTACCTCACCTGGGTTCTGGCCGATCCAGCGGACTTCCAGCTCACCTACACAGCACCGGGCGGCGACCGCATCTACACTGTTCGGCAGCACCTGGCCGCCAAGACAGGAAGGCACCCGTAATGGCCGGATCGAACGGCGGTCTGATGCTGTTGCAACGAGGCATGGTCGATCTGCTGCTCATCGGCATGGCGGGCGTCGCTATTCAGGTCGCGTTCGTCGCCATCCACCAGTACGTGCAACTCCGCCGCGAATCCACCGAGGCGCGCGTTCGCCACGCATATACCGATGCCGTCCTCGAACTCCTCGCCGACGAGGCGACGCCCGAGGCATGCGCGGCGTTTCGTGCCGCCCTGCCAGCGCAACCGAAAGCGCGCGACATAGTCGGCCGGCTCGTGCTCTCTGACGTCTCATCGCTTCGGGGTAACACACGCGACAACGTGCTGCGGATGCTCGCGGACGCCGGGTTCACGGACCGCTATATCGTTCAGTCGCGGAGCCGGAGAGTCTGGAAGCGGGCGCTCGCGGCGCAACTCCTGGGCGAGTTGCACGCCCAGGAGGCGCTGCCAGCGCTAGAACGGCTGCTGCGCGACGAGTCACGCGAGGTCCGGCCCGTCGCCGCCCGCGCACTGGGTAAGCTCGGGCAGCCCGCCGCCGTCGATGCACTCCTAGAGACCCTCGCCCCAGGCGCCCTCTCTCTGGAAGTGGTCGCGCTGAGCATTCTGCAGATTGGACCAGCAGCTGAACCGCGCCTGCTGCGGCACCTGCGCGATAGTGACCCCCAGGTGCGCGCGCTATCAGCTGATCTGCTCGGCCCGCTTGGCCGCTCCCGTTCGGCGCGCGGGCTGGTGCCACTGCTCGACGACGACGAGGCGTTCGTGCGCGAGTGCGCTGCCCGCGCGCTGGGCCGCCTAGGCGCCGACGAAGCCACGATGGCGCTGGTGCTCGCACTCCGCGACGATGCGGCGGATGTGCGCGTCAACGCTGCGACCGCGCTCGGGCAGATCGGCGACGAGCGGGCAGTTCCGGCGCTCGCGGCCGCCCTCTGCGACGCCGACTATGCCGTCCGAATGGCGACAGGGCAGGCGCTCTCGGCGCTCGGCCAGCCGGGCTTCGACGCGTTGACGGCGGCCCTGACGAGCGGGATACCACTCGTGCGCAGCCACGCCGTTGGCGCGTTGCAGCGCAGTGGCTACGCGAGCCAGATCGCCGAGCAGTGGCGAATTGGCGGCGAGGCGGAGCGCGCCGCGTCAGCCGCGTTTCTCACCGCGCTCGCCGCCGCCGGTGGAAGCTCCACGTTCTCAATCGCGGGCATCCGGC
Organism: uncultured Ktedonobacterales bacterium; assembly: GCA_964427535.1. Lineage (GTDB taxonomy): Bacteria > Chloroflexota > Ktedonobacteria > Ktedonobacterales > JADMIN01 > CAYRVF01. The sequence goes on along the minus strand of CAYRVF010000013.1, from coordinate 6,244 downwards.
CGGAAGATATCGAGACGGAGCGTCTGAGACTGGCGAGACATTCTGCGATGCCGCGAACCGACAGTGTCACTGAGAGCCCTCGACCTCCCGCGCCGATTGGCCGGGGAATCGACTGCCCCATCCACGTGAAGTTCGCGACACGCACAGCGCAGGCAGCGGCAGACTTCGACGACGTGGGGCTCACCGTACCTCAGCTGCACGGAGACACGTCTGTCGTACCAGAAAGAGATGCGAGCTGATCCATGCTCACACCTGTCGTGTTACTTCACTCGCTCGCATTCGCTCCACTGGACGCGCTGCGAAATACTGCATCTGCCGGGCTCATCGGCTTCGACGACATCGTGCTTTGCTATTTTCTGCTGGTCTGCGTCGTGTACTTTATCAAGCTGACGCTCGCGTCACTAGAGGTGCTTCAGCACCAACGACGACGCGCATATAGCGGCCATGCGGAGATCTTCACGTCACCGCTGACGCCGGGCATTACGATCATCGCGCCCGCGTACAACGAGGCAACCGGCATCGCGCAGAGCGTGCGGGCGCTACTCAACCTGCGCTACCCGAAGTACGACGTGCTGATCGTCAACGACGGCTCGCGTGATGAGACGCTCGACGAGCTGCGGCGCGAGTTCGACCTTTTGCCGATCGACGCGCCCTATGATCCGCGCATCCCGACTCAGCGCGTTCGCGCGATCTACAGCTCGCCCCACCACGCGAACCTCACGGTAGTCGATAAAGACAACGGCGGCAAGGCGGACGCACTCAACTGCGGCATCAACCTCACGCGCACGCCGCTCTTCTGTACCGTTGACGCCGATTCGGTGCTCGATCCCAACGCGCTGCTACTGGCGGTCAAGCCATTTCTGGACGACCCGATGAAGGTCATGGCCGTCGGCGGCATCGTCGGCGTCGCGAACGGCACGGACATCGCGGGCGGATCGGTGCTCTCGATGCGTCTCTCGCGCAAGCCCATCGTCATGTTTCAGACGCTGGAATATCTCCGGAGCTATCTGACCGGATATGCCAGCGGCAGCCGCACCAACAATCTGCTCATCATCTCAGGCGCGTTCGCTGTGTACCGCCGCGACGTGATTCTGGAAATCGGCGGCTACAAGGTAAACACGATCGGTGAGGATGCCGAGCTGACCACGCGCCTGCATCGCCACCTGCGCGAGCGGAGGCGTCCCGGCTATCTGGTCGCGATACCCGATCTCGTCTGCTATACCGAGGTGCCCGAGACGATCAAGGTGCTTGCGAACCAGCGCCGCCGCTGGCACCACGGCCTGGTCGAGACCCTGTGGTCACACCGACGCCTGCTCTTCAATCCGGCGTACGGCTCGCTCGGCCTCACCGGCTATCCCTATCTCTTCATCATCGAGATGCTCGCGCCACTCATCGAAGGGACGGGCTATCTCATGCTGCTGCTCTCGCTGGTGCTCGGCGTCTTCGACGCACAGATGTCACTGCTGCTTACTGCGGTCGCATTCACCTTCGGCATTTTTCTCTCGCTGGGCAGCGTCGTCTTGGAGGAAATCGGCTACCGCTACTATCCCCGCTTGCGCGACATCCTGCGCATGGCCGCGTTCGTTGTGATCGAGAATCTGGGCTACCGCCAGATGACCGTAGTGTACCGCCTGCTGGGCGTCTGGGATGTGCTTCGCGGCAACCACGCATGGGGCACCATGCAACGCACCGGCCTCGGCACCGCCGCCCAACAGCCGCGCCACACACCGGTGTAGGGCTGCCATGCGACACGGCGGCGCGCCACTCAGAGTCCGTACGCCGTGAGCTTGCCGTCATGGTCAGGGACGTACAGCACGCCGTTCGCGACGATCGGGCTTTCCCAGTGGGTATCGCCGATGGTCCCTCCGGCGGAGGCGTTGGTGCTCGACCACAATACCTTTCCCGTCCGCGGATCATAGGCATGCACCGCACCACTTCCAGCCGCGAAGAGCACGCCGCCAGCCAGCACGGGCGTCGTCGTGACATCCGCCGAATGCCAGGCGGGCGCGAGTGACGTGTTGCCCGCCACGTCCGTCCGCACGATGTAGGCATCCATGCCGCAGGTGCCCGCGATGATGACGCGGACGGTTCCACCGTCGCTCTCGACGACCGGCTGCGTGAATGTCGCGCACCCTTGCGCGTGGAACGACTGCACCTCGCCGCCGGTGTGGCCGGGTCCGCCTTGTCCGCTCAGATTTTGCCGGTTCAGCAGACGAATAATCGCGTCTTTGCCGCCCTGCACCAGCAGCAACGGCGTCTTGCTGCCAGGTATCTGAGGCAGCAGCGCCGGAGCATCACTACCGAGGTCTGTATCGCCCTCTTCCAACGCCGCGTAGTCAGCCGGCGTGTAGCTGTCGAGCAGGCGGGTGCCGTCGGGGCTCAGCTCAAGCACGCTGTCTCCCCAGTTCTGTCCCTGTGGGCTCTCGTCGTATGGCCCGTTGCCCGTCGTGACGTAGATGTTGCCCGTCTGTGGGTCGATCACTGCGCCGCCACGTGACCAAATGCCCGAGCGCTCGGCATTGCAGTCCGACGCAGTGAGCAGGCGCGGAATCGGCGAGCATAGGCAGTTGAAGACGTGCGCGTCGCCGGTCGTGGCATCGACCGTCACGATATGCCCTTGATATGGCGGCGCGTCGCCGATGTAGCCGCTCGTCACGACATAGACGCGCGAGCCCTCCAGGTTGATCGCCGCCGACTCCTTCTCGGTCTCGCGCATACGGGTAATCGTCACAGGCCAGCCGTTGCCGGTCACCTCCGCGCCGGTCGCGGCGGCGTACTTGTGCAGCGCGCCGTCCAGCCCATAGGCGAAGACGAACTGGCGGGCGGGGTCGGCCACTGGCGACGAATTGGTGATCTTCGGCCCAGACGGGTGCTGCTGCCAGACGATGTGGCCGTTGGCGGCATCGACAGCCAGCAGCCGTCCATCCAATGTCGTCAGGTAGAGCAGATCGCGTGTCGCACCATTGCTCATCGGCAGTGCGTGCAGCAGAATCGGAGAGGAGTCGGCCACGCCCGGCAGTCGCACCTGCCACAGTCGGTGCAACGAGCCGACATTCGCGGGAGAGATGCGCGATTCGTTGGGGTTGACGCCGCTCCGCGCCGCATCGAAGCCGAACCGCAGCCAGTCGCCCGGCTGCTGTCCCTCCGCGGGAACCGGAACGGAGGCGCCCGGCGTCGCGGTGGCCACAGTCGTCTCGGAATGCGGCGGTTGTGTCGCGGATGGACCGCACGCACCTAGTAGTCCCAGCAGGAGCGCACACAGAAGGCAAACGGTGAGCCGAGGTCGTGGCGCGTCTCTGCAACCCATCTGGCGTTCGCTCACCTACCGTGCTCCCTCGATCTCAGCGTGCCGAGCGCGTTTCTTGAGAGCGAGCGCGCAGCGTTCGCTCGAACTCCTGCAGGCGGCGCATTTGCCGGTGATTCGGCGCAGCCTGCCATCGCTTGCGCTGAATCAGCGAGACTGCGTCGTGAGCGTTCATGCCCGCCGCGACCAGCGAAGCCGCCGTCAGCAGCACGCTCCGGCCGACACCATGCTCGCAGTGGATGAGGACCCGTTGTCCATCGGCGATCTGCTCGTTCACCCAGTTCGCGCCCTCCGTCAACTGTGCTACGGAGAGGGGTTGCGTATCCGGCGTCGGCAGATAGAGCAGGCGAATGTGCTCCTTGCCAAGCGCTGCTTCGTCGTCCTTGTGCTCGGCGCGCGTATCCACCACCCGCGTGACGCCCGTGCCCGCCAGCCGGGCGATGTCTTCAGGCAGGATACGTCCGCCAACAGCCAGATGAGGGGTGATCCAATCCAGGTTGAGCCGGTCGGGGAGCGGGATGCCTACCTTGGTCGCCCATGCGGCCTGGCGGGACCCCTCGGGGAAGAGATGCGCGGCGATGCGCGTCCACCATCGATACAGCAGACGCAACATGCCCATGAAGATCCAGCGCACGAAGCCACGCCGCAAGAGGCTGCTCCCGCTCAGTTGCGGAGGCACGTCCTCCGGCTGAGCGGCGGCGCTCGCCTCGGCCTCGGCAACCTCCTCGCGGACGACCGGCGCCGGAAGCACAGGCGCTTCTTCCGGAGGTCGGGGATCGTGCGCTTCTTCCGGGCGCTTGTCAGTTTCAGGTGACATGCCTGCTCTCCTTCCGGGCCGGGTCGATCACCGCGCGAGGGGACCCGCTGCGTCTCGTGCCCTCATCTTAATCCTACACGACGACGTCTCGCGCCAGCACGCCGTCGCGCTCCAGCACGCGTTCGAGGGCGGCAATGGCGCATTCCATCTGCTCGTCGTCGGGCTCACGAGTGGTCAGGTTTTGCAGGGCGAGGCTTGGCGCCAATAGCCAGCGCACAACTCGATAGCAGTAGTTGGCCGCACCCAATCGCATCAACTCATAGGCAATCGCGGCGATGACCGGCACGAGCACGATGCGCGAGACGATACGGAGCGGCAAGGCGGGCGTGCCCAGCAGCGCGAAGACGGCGATCGACACGACCATCACGAGCAGCAGAAAACCCGTGCCGCACCGTGTATGCACTCGCGAGGCGGCTCCTACATGCGTGACATCGAGCGGCTGCCCCGCCTCATAGGCGTTGATCGCTTTGTGCTCGGCGCCATGATACTGGAAGACGCGCTGGATGTCCGGCAGACGACCGATCAGCGCGAGATAGCCCAGCAGCAGCGCAAGACGGAGAACGCCCTCAACGACGAGACTCTGCCAGCCAGTGCCAAACCACCGGCTCGACGCGTTCGTGGCGAGCAGAGGCAACACGAAGAAGATGCCGATGACGACGGCAAGCGACGCCAGCAAGGTGTAGACGAGCCGCCGGTCGGTGCGCAGTGTTGCGTCTGATTCGATGATGGCTCCGCGACCTCCCGTAGATGACATGATCGGCGCCTCACCGTCTGCCTCGCCAGCCATCGCCACAGACGCGGCGAAGAGCAGCACGCGCGTTCCCAGCACCAGCATTTCCGCCAGGAGCACGACTCCGCGCACGAACGGCCAGCGTGCCACCCGCGAGCGATAGACGCGCGAGGCGAGTTGCTCCTCGTGCAGCAGAATGCTGCCGGAACTGAGACGCACCGCGACCGCGGCCGACCGCTGGCCGCGCATCATCACACCCTCAACGACTGCCTGACCGCCATAGTTGAACTTTGCCACGTTGCGTCCCCCTCACCAGAAGCTTCCGTGCCCCTCCCAAACGAACGAGCGCCGTAGATGGAGCGACTGCCCGCACCCTGAGTCGCGGCGCGATGCTGCTAAACGGACGCAACACCTGGTGGCGCATGCGCCCGCGCCGCGCGACGAGTGCGGATCCGCGCGTTCGCAGCGAGCGGCGGCTGCGTACCAGCAGCGTCGTAACGCGCGCCGGACGGCGACGGCGGGCGGCCCACAGCGATGCGCTACTCCGTTGCGACAGATACCGCAATAAGAGCCGCGCAATATCCGACGACGCCTCTGGCCGGCTGAGCTCGCGCACGCGCGCCTGTATTTCCGCACTCAGCGGATTCGCCGGATCGAGCAGTGCGCTCAAGTGCGCGTCGAGCTGTTCAGGCGACTCGGCAAGCACGCCCAGCCCGTTCTCCAGTACGAAATCGACGTTGCCTTCTTCCTGCCCAGGGATCGCGCCCGAGAGCACAATAGGCAGGCCGCAGGCCATCGCCTCGTGGATCGTGCCCGGCCCGGCTTTGGTCACGATAACGTCGGCGGCGCGCATCAGCTCAGGCATATTCCGCACATATCCATAGACGTGCGTGGGGACCAGAAATGTCGCCTTCAGGCGTTCGAGGTGCGCATACAGCTGGCGGTTGCGGCCTGTGACGACGAGTAACTGCGCGTTCAGCTTTCGTGATGCCAGCGCCGCGACGGCATCGGCGAGGCCCCCGGCGCCCTCGCCACCGCCGACGACGAGCACGGTCGGGAGATCAGGACGCAGACCCAGCGCGACGCGCCGCTCGGCCACAGAAGTGGAAGGCTGTTCAGCGAAGATCGGATCGATCGGCATGCCCAACAGATGCACTCGCTTCGGCGGTACCCCTTCGGCGAGAGCGCGAGCGCACGCCTCGGCGGTTGGCACGACGCAGGCAGTGACGCCCGATGCGAACCACGACACATGAATGCTGACGAGATCGGTCACGACGGTGACGACGGGAATCCGGATGTCGATGTCCTGCAGCACCTGCAGCGTCACGTGATTGAGCAGCGGATGAACCGAGACGATGAGATCGGGGCGCATGCGCTCAAACAGCTCGCGCAG